>JAUNOG010000083.1 GCA_030531185.1 Ruminococcus sp. | reverse complement strand
TGATATTATTATACCATATTTCGAGGTAGTTGTCCAGGGGTTTGTCAACAGCGCCAAGTATTCCCGTTCCCGACGGATTTACAGAGCCTGCGGTTTACAGAATTATAGACGGCAAAAAAGTTCTTATGAGCGGAACGGTTACAGACGGAATGTACACATTCGCAACAAAGACTTCCGGCGAATATGCTATTGTAAACGCAAGCTCCGATGATAACAGCGGAACGTCCTCTAACAGTTCGTCGGGCAGTTCGGCAGGCAACAATTCGTCGAAATCATCAAGCGGAGCAAACACCGCAAATCCCGCAACAGGTGCGGCAGGAGCGGCGTCAGCGGCAGCAGCGCTTGCATTTGGTTGCGTTACTACATTGAAAAATAAAATCCGTATGAACTGCGGCTGTCGGCAGTATAAATTTGATAGCAAAAATTAAATATGCGCCTGTGGCGAAACTGGCATACGCGATAGATTTTGGTTGCGTTACTACATTGAAAAATAAATCAACACAAACAACTGTAGCTGTCGCAGTATAAAATTAACAGTAAAAACTTAATATGCGGGTGTGGTGAAATTGGCAGACACGTTAGATTTAGGTTCTAATGCCCTATGGTGTGCAGGTTCAAGTCCTGTCACCCGCACCAATTTTCAGAAAGGCAGGTGAATGATATGAACAATCGAATCAGAAAAATCGGGAACTTATATCATTCACTAACGCTTTCTTTTTGACATAACTGACTTGTCAGGTCTTGCAAATAAGTGGATAATAAATCTGGGTGTTTTCGATTTTTCGGGAACACTATTTTTATTTGAAACGAGGTATAATTTAATGAAATTTGTATCAGTAAAAGATAACGCAGCCCTCTGTGAGAAAGTAAAAGCCTATTGCAAGGAAAACTGGAGCAAGGTCTATGACAGCTTTGCCGCTGTTGCCGACAAAAGCGTTACGGCGGAGCGTTTCCCGCAGACGTGGGTGGTATACGGACACCTATGCGATGAGGGGTATCAGTACATAGTTGGCTTTTATCAGCTTGAAGAGCAGGATCATCTGACAATCAATACAGAGCTTACGCCATTTATCACTACGCTGTTTATAGACCCAAAATTCCGTGGAGGACATCGCTACGGCGAGACCGCTGTGACCCATGCTCGTGAAATACTCGGCAACATGGGCTATGATACGGCGTACCTGCACACCGACCTTATTGGCTATTATGAAAAGTACGGTTTTAGCGAGATAGGGCTTGATATCACCGATTATGGCAGCCCGACAAAAGTTTATTCAGCTGACACGATTACAGATATTCGCTATGAGGTCTACGATAAAGCTCACCCAAAGCCCGACCATATCCGTCTGGCAATATATCAGCTGCAAAATCCGCTGCAAGCAAGTGCGGCAGAACATTTGTGGTGTAACAAATGCAACGGCTTTACGGAATGGTGGAAGGCAAAGTGTTTCACAATAACAGCCTTCAGCAATGAGCGTGTGGTCGGTACGGTGAACTTTTTTCAGAATCCCGATAATTTAAGTAACTGGGAACTCGGTGATCTGTACGTTGCCGGGAACTTCCGCAGGCGAGGGATAGCAAGTAAAATGTTTCGCAAAGGCATAGAGCTCATCAAACGAACAGCGAACGGTGGGGAGTTTATTTACGCCTATATTGAAAAGGACAACGAGGCTTCTATTGGGCTGCACCGAAAGCTTGGTTTTACCGATACGGGCGAGATAAAGCCGTTTGAGCAGTTTATATTTGGCGATAATGAGACTACCTGGGTGAGAGATCTATAAAGCTTCCTAGAAGCAAGACTTTTAGGCGCTAAAAAGCTGTATATTTCCGCACATTCGTCAAAATAAAGTCAGACGGCATACCGTAAACTTGGCTGTATCAACACGCAAAGGAGATAAACCATGAATTGCCGTGAACGAGACGTTTGATGTACAAATTAAATACGTCTTATAAAACCGGCCGCAGGC
Source organism: Ruminococcus sp. (assembly GCA_030531185.1). Taxonomy (GTDB): domain Bacteria; phylum Bacillota; class Clostridia; order Oscillospirales; family Ruminococcaceae; genus Hominimerdicola. The sequence continues at coordinate 5,740 of JAUNOG010000083.1, read as the reverse complement.
ATCCACCTGCGGCTGTTCTCATACCCTTACGCCGATTCCTCCACATAAACTGACACGCTATCCTCAAAATTGCCGTTAAACTCAAGCCTTACATCAAGGCTTTTATCCTCGTTCTGATGAACAATAATTCTGCGGACAAGGGTTCTGAGCTGTGCATCGGACAACTCCCCTTTATCCAGAATTTCATCAAGCATTTCTGCGGTGCTTTTTAGTTGTGCGTGTCTTTCCCTGCTGATCTTATCATAAATTTTGCAATCTGAAATTTTCTTTTCAAGATCGGCTATCTGTTCCTCACGCTTAACAATCATATTGTTGTAGACTTCAGCGTGTTCACGGTCGGAGATACGTTCCATTATGATTTCTTCAATTTGATTTCTAATTACTTGGATTCTGTCATTGTACTGCTTGATTTTCTGTTCGTATAATGGTCTGTTACGCACCCATTCTCGGACGATTTTATCATACTTATCGCTTTCCGAAATTATCTTTTCCCGCCACTGTGACAGCTCTTCAATTACCAATTTGTCTATCTGACTTTCGTGAATGCGATGCGGAGTACAGTGCTGTTTCCCGTATCGGTTGTAGCTGTTACAGGAATATTCCACATAAGGAACACCGTTCAGACTTCGCTTTTTGGCGATCAGACTGGCTCCGCATTCGGCACATTTTATCATACCTGAATAGCGGTGGATAACCTTATCCTCACTAGCTCTCGCACCAGATTTCTGGCGAGCTTCAAGCAAGATTTGTGCCTGTTTCCATGTTTCTTTATCGATAATCGCTGGCAGGAAATCTTCGTGTCGATAGCGTTCATCTTCCGAAATAACCGACTTTGTTTTGTAGATTTTGCTTGTCACGGTCTTGTGGTTCACAAGCGTTCCAGTGTAAATTTCATTCTGAATAAGTCTTTTTACTGTGGTTTGAACCCACAGAAACTTTTTACACATCTCGGTTCTCTGTGCACCAATTTTTCTGTGAGAATAGTATTCGGGAGATTTAATACCTCTACTGTTCATAATTTTAGCGATTGCCACAAGTCCATGACCACCAATATACAGTTTAAATACTTCCCTTACAATATCGGCGGCAGGCTCGTCGATTTTTACCTCATCGGTATTTTTGTCCTTGTAATATCCCATCGGGAGATTGACTACAAGTCCCGTTTTCTGCTTTTGACGGATTCCGCTGCGGACTTTCTTGCTTATGTCTTTGGCATAGAAGTCGTTGAAAATCTGCTTGAATCCGATTAACAGATCGTCGTTTTCGTTGAACGAATCAATGCCTTCGGTTACGGAAATTACCTTGACGTTATTCTGTCGCAGATGGTCAATGAACAGTTCCGTTTGAGTACGATGCCTGCCGAGTCTTGATAAATCCTTGACCAGAACAACATCAATTTTACCCTCATCAACCGCAATTTCAAGTTCGCCTAAGCCTTTGCGGTTAAACGTCATTCCAGAAACGTTGTCATCGAACGATTCCCCAACGACCTCGTAACCGTTCTGCTCTGCGTAATCTACAAGTATTTGCCGTTGATTTTGCAGACTGTTCATTTCCTCGTCCTCATCTCTGGACAGACGGTAGTAAAGCCATGCTCTCATTTTATCGACCTCCTTTAGCTTTGGCAGGCACGCTATGGTGTGTCTGCGTTACAACAGACACTACCACAAGACGACTTGAAAGTCCAGAAATCACGCTGTTTTATCAACAAATTCTACCTTATCAATAAAATCGGAGTCGGAGCATTTGGGCATACTATCCGAATTTAAGTAGTCGTTGATCATGGACTCCATAAACGTATCGAAGGTTTTCGTATCACCGTTGTAGATAACGGTGACAGATTTGATTTTAGGGATTTCTCTTTGTCTTGGCATTGTGTTATCGCCCTCCACTTCGTTGTCTTGATTGTTAATTTTCGTGTAAACAAATCATTTCAGTCCTTTCATATTTAAATTTTGCGGTTCGTATTCGTTACGCACCATATTAGCTTTGCTGGTAATCAACAGCGTCCTCGTAATCGATAATGCCGTTGATTTTACGAACCTCATTCACGCACATAACGTGCAGACTTTGCAATGTTTCATCATCAACATCATTTATCGCCGCAGTCATGTGAGACAGCTTTCCAAGCTCTACGGCTACTTTAAACAACAGACGAGCGAGCCGCTGTTCCGTACCTTTGATCTGCGCCTTGACCGTTTCTGTTATCATCGGCGAAATGTAATTTACCTCCTCCTGCTGACGAAGGTAGCCGATGTAAAACTTTACGGCTTTCTCAATAAATTCAGTTTTTGATGCACAGTTGTCCTCTTGATACTCCTGTTCGATCTTTTTGATCGTTTCCGGCTGAAAATATACAGCCATTTTTTCTTTTGCCATAAAACCACTCCTTTTTCTCTTACGACGCCTGAAAATATGCCGATTTTACGCACATTTCAGCGCTTGCGACCCCTGATTTTCGGGAAAAGCCGTATTTTGACTCCATGAGGCGACCGCCGAAAATATGCACAAGACCTTTGCAAAAGCCTCGTAATTTCGGCGCTTTTGCGGTCAGCTTTGCTGTCCGCTGTGAGCGTCTTGGCGGCATTTGACGCCAAGACTTTAACCTGCAAATTATTAGTTCTGCTTACTTTAACTTCTGCATATCGATAATTTGTGCATATTCCCGAATTGCTTAAATCATCTTTTTCAGATGATGATCTGACTTTGACGTTTCTATCGCACACAGCGGCTAACAAATCGCTTGTGTCGGATTTTAATCTGTTTCTGCTAAATTTACCCGACTTAAAATTCTAGCCCGCAAATTGGCTTACATTGCGTTGACAGTAACCCTAAGATGTTGACAGTAACTTTGTCCGATTTTAGTTACTGTCACACCTGCTGTCATCACCGCAAACCAAGCATTTTCAGGGGTTTGCAAGGTATTGCTTACTTTCTCCGTTGACAGTAACGACAGTAGAATTTTTACTGTCACTACTGTCACGCTCATGGTCGTAATGAAGAATTATCAGTCTGCCTGTGCGAGTGCGTTTGTATTGAAAATCGATTCCAAACTTTCTGAGAATATAACCATTCTGTACCAGATCTCTTGTTACTCTGTTGAGATAAAACGTTTCATCGGAAACACTTTTCAGAGCATTCACTAATTCCGAAGCTGTACCGCTGAAATCAATATGCTCTTTAAGATACACATACAGTGCAGCCAGAAAAATGTTATCCTTGTTTTTACAGTCGAGCGGTTTATCAGTAACGATCCACTTTTTCAAATTACTGTCGAACTGCAAATTAATTTCTGCATTTTCAATATCTCGACCTAAGCAATGCAGTTGTACATTAATTAAATTTCCGATCTCAATATGTAACCAAAACAAAAAAGCCCGCACACATTTCAGTTCCACGATTTTTACAAGAGGATACAGTTATCCCGTTGTTACCAAAATCGTGCCTGAAATATGTACGAGCTTAAAGCTCTAAATGTATTTGCCATTATGTTTATGTAAGTAAAAGGCACTTATTATTTAATTGTCATTTTATGTTGAATGCTGTTGTTTCTATTTAATATTATAGCATTAGAACGCTCGTTTGTCAAGAGATAATAAAAAACTTTTTGGCGCTCCAAGATTTTTACTCTCGGAGCACGCTTTGTATTTAACTATAAGTATATCACACATGCTACAAAATTCAGTAACCAACTTAAAGCATAAGCAACAAACTTTCCAAAGCGACTTGACTTCTCCTTAAAACAGAGTTAACATACGACAAAATGTGAAGTATACGCCGAAATTATCTTATAATATACCACTATAAGATAAAAAAATCAATCCACGGATTGACTAAAATTGACAAATCCAATTATATATTTTGTACAAATTAAACGACAAAAATTTCACAATCTGTATATTTGCTTGCAAAATATCAAAGATCTTGAGATGATTTTAACTCTTTTTTCTTCTATTTCTGGTCAAATTTCTTGTCAGAACGGGTGTATACTTAAAGTACATATTTTAAGGAGGTATCGCCATGTCAAGACGAGGAGAAAACATATTCAAGCGCAAAGATGGTCGCTGGGAAGGCAGGTACATTTCAAGCTATCTGAATAACGGCAGAGCAAAATATTCGTCCGTTTATGCTTACAGTTATGTAGAATGTTCTCAGAAATTACAGCTTGCTAAAGTTGATCTATTGCCGAAAAACAATCCGATAACGGTATCCGAACTTTTCTCGGTATGGCTTGCAAGCCGTAAAAATAGTGTTAAATCATCAACCTATGTCAATTATCGCACTATGTATCAGAATTACATCGCTGCACCGTTCGGAGATATGCGTGTTGACAGAGTGACTTCATTTATGATCAATCGCTATGTGTCCGAACTGTTGGAATGCGGCAGAAATGATGATAGAGGTCTGTCATCAAGGAGCGTGCAGGCAATTCTAATCATGATGAAATCTGTATTCGCTTACGGAGAAACCGAATACAAGCTTGATGACCCTGCTAAAAATGTATCGCTGCCAAAATCGGAGCATAAGGAAATTGAGGTTTTTACAAGCATTGAAATGGAGAAAATCCGTAAGAATGCTTTATGTGATGACTGTCAGATACTTGGCGTTCTGCTGTGTCTTTATACGGGTCTTAGAATAGGCGAGATATGTGCTCTGAAGTGGAAAGATATTGACCTTGTAAATCAGGTCATTCATGTGAGAAAAACACTTCAACGTATAAAAAATCCGAATGCCGTAAGTCCGAAAACAGTGGTGATAATCGATGAACCTAAAAGTGCAAAGTCTATCCGTGATATACCTATTCCGACTTTTATGCTGCCGCAGCTTGCTAAAATCAAACGAAATATAAATTCTGACTGCTATTTCCTGACGCAATCAGTTCAGCATACCGAGCCAAGGACTTATCAGTGCAGGTATAAAACCTTTCTGAAACACATCGGCGTACGGTATAAGAATTTTCATGTTCTGCGACATACATTTGCTACGGAATGCATTAGACTTGGAATTGATGTAAAAACAGTCAGTGAATTGCTGGGTCACGCAAGCGTGAAAATAACTCTTGAAAGATATGTACATTCCAATATGGATATGAAGCGTAAGCAGCTTGAAAAATTGTATGCCTGCGTTTAGCTTTTCTATTTTATTTCTGGTCAGAATTGTGGTCGGGAAGCTCTGCAAAGCCTTGATTTATCGGGGATTGCGGGGCTTTTTTCTTATAGTGGTATAATATAAGATAAGTATAGACGCATAAATTAAAATTTATTCGAGTAAAGGTTGTTCTACGTGAACTTTGAAACTAAAGACGAATAATCTATGAATAACACAAACAAAGGAGTTTTATTATGCTTTGCAAAAACTGTGGGAAAAAAATAAACGATAATACAACAATCTGTCCTGTGTGCGGAAAGACTACCGGTGCAACAGTTAAATCACAACCCGTTCGACTGCAACAAGCTCACAAAATAAGCTCTATGGCGAACAGTAATCCGGCACCAAACAGATTTGCAGCTTTAATGTCAACTAACAAAAAACGCAATATGATCATTGCCGCTATTGTTATTTTATTAGTTGTGATAATCACTATTCTGATTATTTCATCAAGATCAGAAAGTAATAAATTTCAGCACAAAACCAGTAAAATAATTGGTAAATGGGATTTATACGCAAGCACCAACAATAAAGGTGAAATGGAAGATGAGAGTGACATTACATTTGAATTTACTGATGACGGCAGAATAAT
>JAUNOG010000082.1 GCA_030531185.1 Ruminococcus sp. | reverse complement strand
CCTCAGAGAAAGGTTTGAGCGAGCAGTCTGATACGGAGAATAACGACGCATATAAAATAACCTGCTACAAATCATCGGATTGTACAACAGGAGACAGCGGCGTCGACAACGATGTATGGACTATTGATGATGAACAGTTTTGCGTTGATTTTGTGACGTGGGCTGAGAACATACCCAATAATTATGAAGAAAGAGAAAAGCCCGAACCTAACGCACAGACGGCGGTGGGCGGTTACTCGCTCGATGTTCAGTATCGAGATGAGAATGAAGAGCTTCACAATCTGGAACAGACAAAAGATCCTTCGGCAAATATCAAGCTTGACGGAGAGTATTATCACATTTCCGCAGGCGATTTGGATATGTTTAACTCTTTATATGATTATCAATAATAAAAACGGACAGATCAATTTGAAGTGAACCCATATGTTTGCACAAATGTATAATTGTCGTAATAGTTAATTGATTGTGATTAATATATATGATATAGTAAATCTAATCTGGAGGAATAATAATGGGATTATTAGACAAGTTAAAAAAGTCAAAAGAGCCGGAAGAAAAAGATGTAGTTATGGACGGCTGGAAAGCAATCGAAAAAGCTTTTCTGGAAAAGTATCCGGGACAAACAAATCCTAAGCATTACGGTGTACTTATCCCTTGGAGCCTTGGCGGCAACGATCCGCTGGACGGTATAAGCATCTACGACGGCGGAGATTACTGGCATTTTGTTACATTCGGACTGTCCGAGCTGTATGAAAAAGAAACCGACGATCCTGAATACAGCGGCTACGGAATGGAGTTTACACTTCGGCTCAAAAAGGGCTTCTCAGATGACGAGGAGGCAGAGATACGCTGTATCTGCGGTGTTTTCCAGTCGATAGCGAAAATCACTTTTAATTCCGGCGAGATATTTAATCCTTATGAATATCTGTATACAGGACAGACGACAGGCATAGATGTTCGCAGACAATCTCAGCTTACAGGATTTATCACCGTACCCGATACCGTTGTTTCGGCTATAGATACTCCGAACGGCAAAGTGGACTTTGTGGAGTTCATAGGTGCGACCGACGCAGAGCTTATTAAGCTGAAAAACAAGGAGCTTACAGTTAAGGAATTGTATGAAAAGCTTGACAGCGATATCACCGATTACAGCAGAAAAAGCATAATTTGATAAAAAACGGACGGGTCAATCAAACCCGTCCGTTTTTTTGTACAGTTATGTATTATTACTTACTGTTGAATTCCTCGATACTTTCGTTAAGAGACTTGATCTCAGAATCGACAGTTGCGGAGTACTTCTAAACCAACTTAATTATACAACACCAAAAGAAGCATTGACAAAATCCATAAACCCCATATTTTACATAAGCATTTATACATTCTCTAAAAAAATCGGCAGAGACAAGCCGCTGCAAGACCCTGCCGAAAATATTTTTTTATGTTCAAATATCAATATCAGCCGTTTTTAGCGATATACTCCTCAACTGCCTCATTGATCTTGTTAAGCTCGCTGTCAACTGTTGCGGAATATGTCTGTCGCAGCTCCGTCCATGAATACTGCTTGCCGCTGTCGTCTTCTTTATTGGTAAATTCATAAAGCTTACGGGTTATGCAGTTGCCGTCCTCGTTAGCGTTATCGTCCGACATAGTTGAAGAAATACCGTAGCCATAGTCGAATACCATTTTATTCTCGTTGGAAGAAGCCTCGCGGTATACCTCGTACATTTCCTCTGTCCAGTTGGGGTTAGCGTTAAGGAACTTCTCTTTGCCGTTTTCAAGATATGTTTCGTCGGTTACCGCAAGTCTGCTGCACTCAAACCATGTCTTTACAGCCTCGTTTGCAGTTGAACCTCTCACCCACATATAAGCGAGCATATCAGCCGTCATATACTTCTCTGTGCTGTTGGGATCAGAAGGAACGGGAACAACTCTCCAGTCGTCGCCCTCGGAAGGTCCGTTGTTGCCTGTCATAGCCCATGTTCCCATACAATAGAACAGCACGTCTCCGTTCTTAAGAGCCGTCTTTGCATTACCTAGCCAGTCGGTATTTACATAGCCCTTCTTTCCTATATCGTAAAGCATATTCTCAGCTCGCTCGATATCGGGATCGTTAAGGTTGGAAACAAACTTTCCGTCCACATAGTTGACCATTGTCTTACCCGTCTGCTGAATTACCTGCGTCTGGAACCAGCCGTTGATACCGTATCTTTCCTGATCGGCAGGAGCATTCTCACAGAATTCCTCCATAAGCTCTACCCAAGTATCCCAGTTCCAGTTGCCGTCGAGATATTCCTCGTAAGGATCGGACAGACCGTTGGCCTCGATAACGCCGTAATCATACATCATCATCGTACCCACTGTAAAATCGATAGGAGCAACATAGTGCTTGCCGTTCATAACGAACTGCTCCGCCGAGGTCTTAACGTCGCTCCACAGCGGATCGTCAAAGTTTACGATGTCGTCTACAGGCTGATACATATCCTTGAGAACCTGTGCAGGGAAAGCCATCCACTCATACTTGAAGATGTCGGGCACGTCCTGCTGCGACATAATTGCGCTTGCAAGCTTGTCAAACTTTTCGCTGTCCGTTACCTGCGTCCACTCTACAGTACCGCCCTTCTTGTTAAAGAGATCCATCTGTACAGTCTTGTCCTCGCCCTTTGACTCATCGGGATTAAGGTTATAAGTGCCCATCCATCTGATAGTTTTCTGAGCGTCGTCGGGTATAGCTTCAATAGCGTCGGTATCCTCGACTTCTACCTTAGGAACGGTAGTTACCTTGGAGGAACTGTCGTCGCCGCCTGTCGAACCGCAGGAGCATACGCCAATGACAGAAACCAGCGAAACCGCAAGAGCAAGGGTTCTTTTAATATTTGTCATAATAATCACATACCTTTCAAATGATAATATCTGAACATTAATTTACACTATAATTATATTACATTATGTAAACGTTGTCAATTCTCATTTCACACAAAACGTATTTGCTGATTTGTACAAATTTAACAATGAAAACGTTTAAAATTTGTAGGATTGTTAAAAAAATTACAGAGTTTAATTTTATTACATTCATATTTTTGCATTTTTACCAAAATATCTTGAAATAACTGCCGTTTTAGTGTATAATAGAAATATTGTAAATATAAAAAAATGAAAGTAGATGTACAGCTATGAAAGAAATTGAAATATTTACCGACGGCGCATGCTCGGGAAATCCCGGTTCGGGAGGCTATGGCGTAATTTTGAGATACAAAGAAACAAGCAAAGAGCTTTGGGGCGGCGAGCCTGAAACTACCAACAACCGTATGGAGCTTACCGCCGTTATAACGGGACTTAGTGCGCTTAAAGAGCCTTGCTCCGTCAAGCTTTACAGCGACTCCAAATATATAATCGACGCAGTGACCAAGGGCTGGGCGAGAAAATGGCAGGCTAACGGCTGGGTCAAGGGAGACAAAAAGCCTGCGCTGAACTCCGATCTGTGGGAAAAGCTGCTCGCTCTTCTGGAAATCCACAGGGTTGAATTTATCTGGGTCAAGGGTCACGCGGGACACCCCGAAAACGAACGCTGCGACGAGCTTGCGGTTATGGGTTCAAGAAAATTCAAAAAATAACCTCTTTATATGCGAAATTTACGGCGTATCCGTCAATCAAGCCTTGGGCAACTTGTGTATAAAATATTAAATTTGAGAAATTTCTTTTAGGGTATTGCAATTCATAGTAAAATGGTATATAATATATTTGTACTAAATTATATATGAAAGGTATGATTTACTTGGAAAAACGTTTTGTATATGCGGATAACTCAGCTACAACAAGAGTTTCCGAAAATGCGCTCAAGGCCGCATTGCCGTATTTTACACAGAACTACGGCAATCCCTCAAGCATATATTCACTCGGTATGGACGCTGCCAAAGCGGTACTTGCCGCACGACAGCAGGTTGCAAACGCTTTGGGAGCGGCAAAGGTAAACGAGGTCTATTTTACCTCGGGCGGCTCTGAGGCGGACAACTGGGCGATAAGAGGAGCGGCTGAGATTGGCGCAAAGAAAGGCAAAAAGCACATAATTACTACGGTTTTCGAGCACCACGCAGTTCTGCACACCTGCGAGTATCTTGAAAAGCAGGGCTTTGAGGTCACATATCTCCCTGTAGACGACAAGGGACTTATTACCGCTGAGCAGGTTGAAAATGCGATCCGCGAGGACACCTGTCTTGTAACGATCATGTTCGCAAACAATGAGATCGGCACGATCCTGCCGATTCCGGAAATCGGAAAGGTCTGCAAGGCTCACAATGTACTTTTCCACACCGACGCGGTTCAGGCTGTGGGACATATCGATATTAATGTTAAGGATATGAACATTGATATGCTGTCCTTATCGGGACACAAAATACATGCTCCAAAGGGTATCGGCGCGCTTTACTGCCGCACGGGAGTTAATCTTCCAAACCTTATATACGGCGGAGCGCAGGAGAGAAACAAGCGCGCGGGTACGGAAAACGTCCCCTCGATTGTGGCTCTGGGCACGGCTATTACCGACGCTGTGACGGACATTGAGGAAAAGAACGCCAAGATATCTCAAATGCGGGACAAGCTTATTGAGAGAATTCTGAAAATTCCTCAGACGAGATTAAACGGAGACGCGGAGCGCAGACTTGCAGGCAACGTTAATATATCCGTCCGCGGCATAGAAGGCGAAAGCCTTTTGCTTACGCTTGATCTGAAGGGGATTGCGGCGTCCTCGGGTTCAGCCTGCACAAGCGGCTCGCTTGACCCGTCTCACGTTCTGCTTGCCATAGGTCTCCCCCACGAGGTGGCGCACGGCTCGCTGAGACTTTCCATAAGCGAGGAAAATACGGACGAGGACGTTGATTACATTCTGGAGGTTCTTCCCGAGATAGTTAAAAAGCTGAGAAAAATGTCTCCGCTGTGGGAAAGAATTTGCAGAACCGAGGGCATACACGATTACACACTGGATTGATTGGAGGAATAAAAATGATATACAGCGAAAAGGTTATGGACCACTTTGCAAATCCGCGCAATGTGGGCGAAATTGAGGACGCAGACGGCGTAGGCGAGGTAGGAAACGCAAAATGCGGCGACATTATGAAAATGTACATCAAGGTTGACGGAGACGTTATATCCGACGTTAAGTTCAAGACCTTCGGCTGCGGCGCGGCTGTGGCGACATCTTCTATCGCTACCGAAATGATAAAGGGCAAAAAGATATCGGAGGCTCTCAAGCTTACGAATAAGGCGGTCGTTGAAGCTCTGGAAGGACTTCCGCCGGTCAAAATTCACTGCTCGGTACTTGCAGAGCAGGCTATCAAGGCGGCTATTGCAGATTATTACACCAGACAGGGAATAGACCCGACTCCTTTTGTCGGACACCCTACAGACTGCGACTGTGACCATTGCCATGAATAACAAGGTTCTCGTTGCTATGAGCGGCGGAGTGGACAGCTCCGTATCCGTAAAGCTGCTGCTTGACGAGGGCTACGAGGTCACGGGAGCGACTATGCACCTTTACAGCAACGAGGATATAGGACTTGAAAAGTCCAAAACCTGCTGTTCCCTCACAGACATTGAGGACGCAAGGCTTGTGGCGTTAAAGCTTGGAATAGACTTCCGCGTTTTTAATTTTTCAGAGGATTTCAAAGAAAAGGTCATAGATAATTTCGTTGACACCTATCTTGACGGCGGTACGCCAAATCCCTGCATAGAATGCAACAAGCACCTTAAGTTCGGCAAATTTTTTGAAAGAGCCAAGCTTCTCGGCTTTGACAGGATAGCAACGGGACATTATGTCACCAGGGAGTTTGACAAAAACTCGGGACGCTGGCTGTTAAAGCGTTCAGGCGACAGAATGAAAGACCAGAGCTACGTGCTGTACGGGTTAACTCAGGAGCAGTTAGCCGCCGCTCTTTTCCCTGTAGGAGATATGAACAAGGACGTTATACGTTCCATTGCTGAGGAAAACGGGCTTGTCAATGCAGACAAGCCCGACTCTCAGGATATTTGCTTTATCCCCGACGGAGACTACGGCAAATTTATCACCGACAGAAAGGGCGAACAGCTTTCGGGCGATATTGTCCTTTCCGACGGTACGGTTCTGGGTCGGCACAGAGGGCTTATCCACTACACTGTGGGACAGCGCAGAGGCGTGGGAGTTTCCTACTCCGAACCGCTGTTTGTGATAGGCAAGGACATCAAGCGTAACAAACTTGTTATGGGCACAAAGGACGATGTGTTCAGCAGTTCCCTTACTGCAAGGGACGTTAATTTTATTCCTTTTGATACGCTTGGCGAGCCGCTTGTATGTACGGCGCAGACCCGCTATCATCAGCAGGACGTACCCTGCACAGTCTATCCGCTGGCGGACGGCAGAGTTCGGGTAGAGTTTGACAATCCGCATAAGGCTATCTCCAAGGGACAGGCAGTTGTATTTTATGACGGCGAATATGTCCTTGGCGGAGGAACTATAGAATAGAAATATCCCCGAGAGAACTCTCTCGGGGACTTCTTATTGCCGCGAAAACGTACAAATGGTTCAGTTCCTTGTTTGCGCCATACTCTGTAATTAGCGTACGGAAACGCTGCCTCAGCAACTTTTATTTTGATACAAAATCGCAGACGTTACTTCTGCGAATAACTCCGCAGGCGATTTTCGTGCCCGAATTACCCGAAGGCTGGGTCGTAAAGTCATCGGGACGATCGTGAATTATTACCGTTTTTCCTATCACTTCATTTACCGAAAACCGATCGGTCAAAAATATTGAAAACGCATACCCGTTATTGGAAAACAACGGAGGAAGATCTCCCGCGTGGTAAGGGTGCTCACAGTTATCGGGATTGTAATGCGACATAGCGTTGGAAAACGGGTCGTTCATATCTCCGCTGCATTCGGAGCCTTTGTGGATATGAAAAGCAAATATCCTGCTGCCGCATATTGACTGCTCCTCAGGCAATCCTTTGATTTCAGCATAGACAATTACGCCGAGGTGCGTTTGGTACAGCTTTACATTCCCCGTTATTTGAGGATTATCCTTACTGCCCTTTATTTCGGCAATGGCGTTAGGACTTCTTTTCAGAACTGAAACGATAGGAAATCGCTTTTGATTATTAAATGATCTATACATAATATGCTCCTAAAAAATAATGTATAAATTATTTTATGCAGAAACATATCAATAAGTTCGGGTACTGCATATTTTTAGAATTTACGGGTAATAACGAAAGCCATATGACTAAAGTACATATGGCTTTCGCATTGATATTAAGTTTTAGGTTTTTGTACAGATGCCAGCAGTGTAGAAGTTAGCCAAATGTTTCAAGCGTCCGTACCTTTAAACTTGTTGGTTTATTTACTCTTTCTCTTTTTGGAAACTACAACAGCTCCCAATGCAAGTGCCGCTGCTGCTGACGCCGCTCCTGCCGCACCTGTTGCGGGATTTGCGGTGTTTGTTCCACTTGATGATTTCGATGATTTCGACGAATTGTTGCCTGCCGAACTGTTAGAGGACGTTCCGCTGTTATCATCGGATTTTGCGTTTACAACAGCATATTCTCCGGAAGTCTTTGTTGCGAATGTGTACATTCCGTCTGTAACTGTTCCGCTCATAAGAACCTTTTTGCCGTCTATAATTCTGTAAACCGCAGGCTCTGTAAATCCGTCGGGAACGGGGATACTTACCGTTACCTTTCCGTTAGGCTCTACTTCTGCTCCGTCTGCGTTTACAA
>JAUNOG010000081.1 GCA_030531185.1 Ruminococcus sp. | reverse complement strand
GTGAATTGTGCATTGTGCATTAAATCCCGCTCTAAATTTGTGACATACCACAAAATTTAAAATTCAGCAAAAATCTCTGCAACATTTTCAGACTTGCGGGACACTTATATTGTGACGGACGTTACAGAGGTGGTGAAGAATATGGACAGACACGCTAAGGCAAAGCTGGTTGCGGCATCGGTAAAGGGGGATACCGATGCGTTTTCCAAGCTTTACGGAGAAGTATACAAACAGCTTTATTACTACGCGCTAGCCAATCTGCGCTGTGCGGAGGACGCCGCCGACGCGGTACAGGACGCTGTACTGGACGCCTTTGCGGAAATAGCGGAGCTGAAAAAAGCCTCCGCTTTCGATAGCTGGCTGTTCAAAATTCTGTCCGCCAAGATCAAACAAAAGCAAAAGGAGTACGCCGAACGGCGGTATGATATCTCCGAGCCGTACAGTAGCGCCGCGCTCATAAAGGAGACTGCCGATTTCGAGCGGTGTGAAATTCTCGACGGGTTTGCGGACCTCAGCGAAAATGAGCGTCTGTGTATTACGCTGAGCTGTATAGCAGGCTACAAGGGAAAGGAGATCTCCGAGATAACGGGCATCAATCAGTCGACGGTACGATCCTGCATATCGAGGGGAAGAACCAAATTACGCGCAGGTCTTAATATGGACTGCAAGGAGGTGACGGAATGAGACACAGGAATATTATCGAGAAGCTTGAAGAGAAAAATAAAGTGCCCGAAAAGCTTGCTCCGCAGAAGATAAAGGATATGCTGGACGAGCTGAGTATGGTCAAGCCTATTATCGAGAGCGAGGCTCCCGCCCCTGAGATAAAGCTTACGAGCAACAAGGGCGGTTTCCTCAGAAGTATTGCAATAGCGGCGGTCTTCGTCCTGGCGGTTGGAGGCTTTGTGCTGTTTAAAAACAGCATTCAGAACGGCAAGGTCAAGGTGCACCCCAATTCGCCTTCGCCTGTTGTTGCGGATACCGAGGGTCTCGAAGGAGTAAGAGGCGGTTCCTATAAGGCGCTGTACAATTTCCTTACCGACGGTAACAAGTATGAGAATAACAGCGGTTTTGACGATATGTACGTCTACACGGCGGACGACAGTCCCGACCGTTCGGAGACATTTGACGCGGAAGTGTCGGCTCAGTTTGAAATTCAGTACAATCAGCATAAAGGTTATGAGACAAGCTCGTACAACGCAAGAGTTGTACGGGAGGGTTCGGAAAATGAAATGTACGACAGAGCGTCCGAGGGGAGCTTGATACAGCAGAACGGTACAAACGTCTTTGCGGCGGGCTATACAGATATAATTGCCTACAAAATGCAGGGCGAGGAGACAAGCAGAGTGGATTATGATTTCTGGTCTGAAACTTACCTGATGACCGAAATCGCAAATTCTCCGTTTTTTGCTGAAATGAACCATACCTTTAAGGCGTATATCATCAATACCTATCTTACGGATAACAAACTCGTTGTTTTATTCGGTTTTCACTTACCCGAAACCTACGAATACAACGGCGAGGAAAAAACTCCGGTAACTGCATACAGCGGTATGTGCGTATACGACGTTTCGGATATCGATAATATTTCCTTGGTCTATGAATGCGAACAGCCCGGCTATCTTATAGGTACTCAGCTTACCGGCGACGGAAGCTTTGTGATGATGTCCGACTATGACAGCGCGGCAAAAACGGCTGAGTATGCGGGCTATGAGGACGACAAAAAACGCTGGATACCCACAAGCTACGTCAACGGTGCGGCTCAGCCTGTTTCGGAAGACAGCATATATCTTGTCAACCTTGCGAACAGCACAAACCTTATCGTTACCTCCTCATTCGATGTCGGGGCGGATTTTGAAATGACAAATCAGATAGTTTTCACTGCCAATACAGGCGACAGTCCTCTCCGGATAACCGAAAATGAAATACTGTTCTTATGCTGTTTTAATGACGCTTCCGACGAAAAAATTATGATGATAAGATTTACATTTGAGGACAAGGCGGTCAAGGTTGACAAAACGGCGTATATAGAACACGAAGAAGGCTTAACGGGAATGTTCCCGTATTTTGAGAACATCAAGCATTACGACGGATATTATATTATTGCCGTAGAAAACTACATTACTCCTGCGTTATATGTGCTTGACGAGGACTTTAAAATAGTCACTGTGTACAGTAACTATGTTGACGGAATAGATTACGTTTCCGACAGTATATCTGATAATTACAGTATGATATTCGACGGCAGCAGAGGATATTTATACAGGAACTTCAGCATATATGACGACCGGACTACGGTAATAGATACAGGAACGGAAGTCATAGGCTATGTGGACTTTACAGACGTTAAAAATCCCCAATATATAGAAATAGACGACAATGACAACATTCCGCTGATAGTTCCCTCCTACCGTGATTTTACAGTGGACGCAGATACAGTTATGGGTATAATCTCCGATTACAATGAGGAAGAGGAAACATGTAAAAGCGCGGTATACCTGTACTCTACAGACCCGAATGACAGCGTAACGTCGACGGAATACGAATCGGAATATGATGTGACAGAAGGAAAAGAAGTAAAAGGATCTCCCAAAAGGATCAGAGAAATGGGAATAAGGGCAAAAACGGATTATAAATCGTTTGATTTGTATGCTTACAATGAGATGATATATTCAGATGAAAGCAGTCATATAGTATATGCGAATTACAACCGTGAGGAGGTCAAAACTCACCCCATTGGCGAGGACGAGGAATACGACGGATATTCCCTTGAATATGTGGGAGAAAACAAGGACGGAGAGCAGGTATACGAACTGCTTGACGAGTATAAGCTCACGAACTGTCTGCAAATATATCAGTACGACGAAAAGACTTATGAGCTTACTGAGATCGGCGGCATAGACGTCTCTGCACAGGTTTTCGACAAGCGCGTTAACAGTACGGCAGTATTTACGGGTGCAGTAACTCTCAACGGAAAGATATACGCATTTACAGATGTGGGAATGAGCTGTTACTCGCTGAAAAATCCCGAAAAGCCGCTTTATACAGATATGTTTTAGAACAAAAAATTATATAGATAACGGAGAACGGTTCTGATTTGAAACGTTCTCCGTTTAGATTTAAGGTGTTAGAGGTAAGAGGTTAAAATTTTTTCCGTCCGTTTCTGATTTCTTACCTCTTACTTCTAACACCTTAAATCTTATAGAGTATGCCTCCTTACGTCGGCATAGTGATTTAAATGCGCTGTTTAAATCACAGCGGCGCACATCTATCGGGTTTGATAGGTGTGCGCCGTCTTTCTTTTTATTCGGTTTAGATTTCTTTTATGTGCGCCGCCTGTGGGGATTTCTCATTTGTATGTTTACAGCAAGCCCTCCCGCGGCGGGCTTGACCCTCCGCTTTTTATCTCACGTCATAGTTTTGTGCGTACTTTTCATTTCGTTCCGCTGAACGGATTTTTCTTACTTCTTACCTCTAACCTCTGAAAGCTTATTCCGCCTGCATTTTCCGCAGGAACGCTTTTGTTCTCTCGTTCTTTGGATTGTCGATAACGTCCTCGGGCTTGCCCTGCTCTACGATAAGTCCGCCGTCCATAAAGATCACTCTGTCGGACACGCTGCGTGCAAAGTCTATTTCGTGTGTAACGATGACCATAGTCATTTTCTCTTTGGCAAGCTCTTTCAGAACCTTTAGTATCTCCGCCGTAAGCTCAGGATCGAGAGCTGATGTCGGCTCGTCGAAAAAGAGCATTTTGGGTTTCATTGCAAGGGCTCTCGCTATAGCCGCACGCTGCTGCTGTCCGCCCGAAAGCTGATAGGGATAATAGTCCGCCTTATCGCCCAGTCCCATTTGTTCAAGCAAAGCCTGCCCCTCCTGCATTACCTCTTTTTTGCCGCGTTTCTGAACGTGTATCGGTGCGTCGGTGACGTTCTTTATCAGCGAATAGTGAGGGAAAAGATTGAAGTTCTGGAAAACAAGTCCAAAATAGCCTTGTATTTCTTTAAGCTTTTTCTTATTTGCATATACGGGCGTACCGCTCTCGGAGCTTACCGCCGTTTCTCCGCAGTAGGTAAGACTTCCGCCGTCTATTTTTTCAAGCATTGACATACACCGCAGAAGCGTGGATTTTCCCGAACCCGAGGGACCGAGAATGGATATTACCTCACTTTCCTCTACGGACAGGCTGATGTCCTTTAAGACCTGCAGATCGCCAAAGCTTTTGCTTATGTTTTTTATATCCAGCAAATACATTTTTCAGTCCCCCTTATCTGTAGTAGTTGAGTTTTTTCTCGATACGCTCCATAATGAACGCAACGATAAAGTTGAAAACGTAGTAGAATACACCTGCAATGAACAGCGGCATTATTGTTGTCTGCGCCGCCGCTACCTGCTTTGCAATAGTGAACATTTCCGTATAGGAAAGCGCAAATGCGAGAGAGGTATCCTTTACCAGAGTGATGACCTCGTTGGTCACAGAGGGGATAATATTTTTCACCATTTGCGGGAACACGATCTTAAAGAACCTCTGAGATCTGCTGTAGCCCAGAACGTCGCACGCCTCGTACTGTCCCTTTGGAACAGCCTGAATTCCCGAGCGGTATATCTCTGCGAAATATGCGGCGTAGTTAAGCGAGAAACCGATGATGACCGCATAGAAACGGTAGCTTGACGAAAGGGTCGCGCCGAACAGATAGTACGGTCCGAAGAACACGACTAAGAGCTGTAACATAAGCGGCGTGCCTCTCACAATTGATATGTACAGCTTGACCAGCCACTGCAAGGGCTTGAATTTACACATTCTGCCTGCGGCGATAAGCAGTCCAAGCGGGAGCGAGAACAGCAGAGTAAGCAGGAAAATCGACAGCGACGCGAGAAGTCCTTTGGAAAGCTGTCCTGCGATATCCAGTACCCTTTCGCCGAAGCTTTCGTCCTTGCCGCTGTCTGAGCTTTCGTCCGTCACCTCGTCCTCTGCGGAAAGACAGACGCTTTCTTCAAGTCCCCATTTTTCGGCTATTTCGTCAAATGTGCCGTCGGCAAGCATTTCAAGCAGGGCTGTCTGTACCTCGTCTCTCAGCTCGGTATTGCCCTTTTTAAAGCCGATAGCGTATTCCTCCGACGCAAGTCTTTCCTCCAGCATTTCAAAGCCGTCTCCTCGGGAGGATATTTCGTAATCAGCCACTCCGATATCCATACAGATAGCGTCGACGGCTCCCGACTCAAGGTTCATAAAGGCGCTGTTGTAGTCTCCTACCTGCTGTAATTCCTTAAAGCTTTCGCACAGCGCAAGGTTTTCCTCGGTAGCGTCCTCGCCTGTAAGAGCGGCAAGGGCGGAGCTGTCCGCCTGAACGGCGACGATTTTTCCCGACAGGTCGGAAAGCTGAGAAATTCCCGAGTCCGATTTGACGATAACTACCTGAGAGTTGTCCACATAAGGCGTAGACCATGTGTACTCGTTTTCTCTGCCGTTCATTGTAAAGCCGTTCCAGATACAGTCGATAGAGCCTGAATTAAGCTCCATATCCTTGGAATTCCACTCGATAGGCTGTTTTTTCAAATTCCAGCCTTTGCGGTCGCAGACCTCCTGAGCCAGATCGAGGTCGAATCCCACATACTCGCCGTTGTCGTCCTTATAGCCGTAGGGCGGGAACTCGGCGTCAAAGCCCACTACAAAGGTGGTATCGTCGTTATCCAGAGCAAAGCAGAAAACGCTTTGCAGCGGCAGGACGATCAGTACTGCCGCCACAAAAAGGGCGAACAGCGTCTTTGATGATTTTCTCATATTCTTTCTCCTTTATTATTTTAGTCCGCTGATATGACAGCATAACAGTACGGTAATATAATAATGATAACCGAACGGGGTACTTTTGTCAACATATAAAGTATAAATTTTTCTGCTGTCACCCAAATTCGACTGTTTTGGTCGCTATCTCCTTTTGGAAAGCCATATCGTGCTCCGCAAATATCATCGTCGGAGAAAACTCTTTTATCAGCTCCTCTATTTGCAGTCGGGAGTTTATGTCCATAAAATTCAGCGGTTCGTCCCATACATATAAATGGGCGGGAGTACACAGGCTTGCGGCTATAAGGACTTTTTTCTTCTGTCCGCCGCTGAAATTTTCTATGCGTTTTGAGAACTGCTCCCTTGAAAAGCCTAGCTTGCGGAGAATTGCTTTGAAAAGGCTTTCGTCTATCCGCCGTTCGGCGGCATAATCGGACAGGTCTCCCGAAATGCCCGAAAAGTCCTGCTGAACATAGGATATTTTCAGTTGACCGTTAATAACGATCCTGCCCGTATGAGGAATTCGCTCTGCGCATATCAGCTTTAAGATACCGGATTTGCCGCAGCCGTTCGCTCCGCTCAGCAGTATTCTTTCGCCCTTCTCGACGGTGAATGAAATTCCGCTGCACACCGATTTTCCGCCGTAGGAAACGCTTACGTTTTCAACTGTAACAAGTCTTGACGCATGAAATTTCAGGCAGGGTATTTTCAGGCTGTCGGCAGTTTCAATATTTTTCAGGAGCTTTGATTTTTCCTCTGCGGCGGCAAGCTGTCTTTTCTCCATAGCCTTAGAGCGGGACATCATTTTTGCCGCCTTATGACCCACAAATCCCCTGTCGGCTTTAAGTCCCGATCTCTGCTTGCCGTATTTCCCTTTTTCGGTTTTGTCCGACCAAGCCGACGCACGCGAGGCGGCTTCCTCGAGGGTTTGTATTTCCCTTTTCAGCTTTTTGTTTTGGGATATCTCAAAATTGTCCCGCAGATTTTTGTTATGCTCCCAAGAGGAATAGTTACCCTTTTCAATGACAATATCGGTACGGTTTACAGAAAGAATATGATCCACGCAGCTATCCAGAACCGTTCTGTCGTGAGACACGAGGATAAAGCCTTTTTTACGGTCAAGGTAACGGCTGACGGTTTTTCTGCCCTCGGAGTCCAGATGATTGGTAGGCTCGTCGATGAGCAGAAAGCTGTTTTCCTTCAGAAAAAGCATAGCAAGCATTACCTTTGTACGTTCTCCGTTTGAAAGGGTGCAAAAGGGTCTGTACAGTACTTCCGCGTCCATATTCAGAAAATTCAGTTCTTTTATAAGCTCCCACTGTTCAACGGCGGGACAGATATTTTCGGCTATATCCAGCGTAATATCCTCGGGATTTTGGATATCAAAGGGAAAATACTCAAAATTTACGCTTGATGAGATTTTTCCCCGATACTCATAACAGCCCATAAGCAATTTCAGGAACGTGGTTTTGCCCCGTCCGTTTCTTCCGATAAAGCCTAATTTCCAGTCTGTATCGATACGAAAGCTGACGTTTTCAAAAATGCAGTCATAGCTTCCGTCATAGGCAAAAGTAAGGTTTTCAACATTAATAAGCGACATAGCGCGACCTCCTCAGAAAATAAAATAGCCGCAGGAAAGAGATCCTGCGGCACAATAAATCCCTGAGATCACGGAGAAGAAGTCCCCCGTTACGGCAGAGCTATATCGCAAGTGAAAATCCGCGGTCTTTCCTGCAAGGCACAGCAAACAAGACGGTAAGGACCGCCGAAATTCGCTATACCTGAAACATTAGCAGGAAAATATACGCATTTTTTCACCTCAAATCAATTTTATTAGGTTAATTATACCATGTATAACAAAGTATGTCAAGGGGAAATTATTAAATAGAGAAAAACGAAAAAAATTTGCAAAAAAGTATTGACAACTCCGTTAGATTATGATACAATATATAAGTACTCAGTGAGCAAGGGCTGAATACAGCATAAAAATATCGCGGGATGGAGCAGTTCGGTAGCTCGTCGGGCTCATAACCCGAAGGTCGTAGGTTCAAATC
>JAUNOG010000080.1 GCA_030531185.1 Ruminococcus sp. | reverse complement strand
ATTGAATTTGTATACACAGTTAAAGGACTTAAAACAGGTGTTATTATTAGCTTAGTTAGTTTATGTGTATTTATAGCTTATATTGCGTTAAATTTTCATAGAAATTATAAAATAAACTTTCGTAAAATAATTAGTTGAATAGGTGTTATATATAAATCATCAAACAAGGAAATAAGAACTTTTATTTTAAATAAATATATGTATGGAGCAAAATCATTATGACAGGCATTTATTTCAGCGGAACAGGTAACACAAGATTTTGCTTATCTCGTTTTTTGAATGAGATCGGCAATGATATCCCTATGTATTCAATAGAGGACGGACAATCGGTTACGGCTATATCGCAAAGCGATGATATTATATTTGCCTATCCCGTTTATTACAGTAATCTTCCGAAAATAGTACGCGATTACATTAATAGAAATTCTGCGCTATGGCAAGGAAAAAATATTTACATTATCGCAACAATGGGAGCTTTCAGCGGCGACGGCGCAGGAGTATCCGCAAGACTTTTCAGAAATTACGGAGCAAAAATAAGCGGAGGTCTGCACCTGAAAATGCCCGACTGTATAGGCGACGTAAAAGCTCTGAAAAAGCCTTTGGAGGCAAACAAGCTGATTGTCAAAAAGGCAGTCGAAAAGATCGAAAAATCGGCAAATATGTATAAGTCCGGCGATATGACTCAAGAGGGACTGAACATTTGGTATCACATCGCAGGGCTTTTCGGACAGCGTTTATATTTTTACGGAAAGACTAAAAATTATACAGATAAGCTAAAAATCGACAGTAAGAAATGTATAGGCTGCGGCGCTTGTGAAAAGCTGTGTCCTATGAATAATATACATATTGAAAATATGAAAGCGGTTTCGGAAAATATGTGCACTATGTGTTATCGCTGTATCAGTCATTGTCCGCAGAAAGCGATAACGCTGATTGGAAAGCGAGTTATTCAGCAGTCTGTAATAGAGCATTATATTTAATATGGGCAAGGACAGTATGGTAATTACATTCACGCAGGAAAAGGCTGCCGTAAGAAATCCCGCAATGCAGTGTGCTTTTAGGCATTGATTAACCGCGTATCGTAAAATAATTAAGCTCACTTGACAAAGCGCGAAAAATACTGTAAAATGTTACATATACCCCTTAATGTTTAAATTTTTATGGAGGAACAGAAATGAGACAGTGTATGGATTCAGAAAATCTTCATCGGCGGCTGAGAAAAATCATCGGTCAAGTGCAGGCAATCGACCGAATGGTAGACGAAGACATTCCTTGTGAGGATATTCTTTCTCAGCTTAATGCGGCGAAATCGGCTTTGCATAAGTGCGGACAGGTCGTGCTTGAGGGACACATCAAGCATTGTGTAAGAGACGGTATTGAACACGGCGATGCGGATAAGACTATCGAAAGCTTCACCAAGGCGGTCGAACGGTTTTCTAACATGGGATAAATCTCAAATATTGAATAGTGCAGTGATCAGTCTGTGAGAAAATTTTTCGCAGACTTTTTATTTACCCTCTTGACAAACCTATACCCCTAGTAGTATAATATACATATACCCCCATAGGTAAATATGTATAAGGAGGAATGTTAATTGAAGAAATTTATGAAAAAGCTTGAAGAACTTCTGGAGTTGGGCGGTACAAAAAAGGATATCATACTGCTTGTGATAGGCGGGATCTCACTTCTGATAAGTCTGTTTGCACCTGATGTTCTTCCGTTCAATACGGCTTGGATCGCAATAATACTCTGCGGTGTTCCGATCATACTGGAAGCTATCATCGGTTTGGTCACAGCGTTTGATATCAAAGCCGATGTGCTTGTATCGCTCGCGCTTATCGCATCGGTTTGTATCGGCGAACACTTTGCCGCAGGAGAAGTTGCATTCATTATGCAGCTTGGCAGTCTGCTTGAGGACCTTACAGTTGCAAAGGCTCGTGCAGGAATAGAGAAACTTGTCCATTTGACGCCGCAAACCGCAAGAATTATTTCTAACGATACGGAAACGGTAATTCCTGCCGAAAAGGTTCAGATAGGCGACATACTGCGTGTGCTGCCGGGCGAAACCATTCCTGTTGACGGCATAATTCTCAGCGGCGAGACTTCGGTAAATCAAGCGGTTATGACAGGTGAATCCCTGCCTATCGACAAGACGGTCGGCGATGACGTTTCCAGCGGAACGGTCAACCAGTTCGGAACTTTCGATATGAAAGCCTCTAAGGTCGGCGAGGACAGTTCCATTCAAAGAATGATAAGGCTTGTACAATCGGCTGACGCCGATAAAGCAAAAATCGTCGGATTAGCCGACAAATGGGCGACATGGATAGTTGTGATCGCTCTGACTGCCGCCGTTCTGACATGGATAATCACCGGTGAAATTATCAGAGCGGTGACTATCCTTGTTGTATTCTGCCCCTGCTCGTTGGTTCTGGCAACTCCTACCGCAATTATGGCGGCGATCGGCAATGCGACAAAGCACGGATTTCTTGTCCGCGAGGGCGACGCTCTGGAGCGGCTCTCAAAGGTAACGAAAATCTGCTTTGACAAGACGGGTACTCTTACATACGGAATGCCGAAGGTTACGGCTGTAAACAGTGTTTCCGACTTTTCAGAAGAAGAGGTATACGCTTTCACAGCAGCGGCGGAGCAGTATTCCGAACACCCGTTGGGAAAAGCGATAGTGCGTTGCTTCAAAGAAAAACACGGAAAGCTCAGACAGGCTGAACAGTTCAAAATGACCGCAGGACGCGGCGTTTCGGCTAATGTAGACGAAAAAAATATCCTTGCGGGAAACATACAATTTATGAATGAAAATAATATCGCAGTTTCCGAAATTGCTGCGTCCGAAAGCGGCAAATATTTTTCGAAGGGCTGTACTGTGATCTATACAGCGGTTGACAGACAGCTTGCGGGCTATCTTGTACTTGCGGATACGGTCCGCGAGGAAAGCGGTTCTATGATTTCCTCGATAAAGGAAATCGGAATTCAGCCGGTACTTCTTACAGGAGATAATACAAATGCGGCTAATGCAATTGCAAGAGAGCTGAATATAACCGAAGTGAGATCAAACTGCCTGCCCGAGGATAAGCTCGGTCACATAGAAAATTTCCGTAAAAGCGGTCAAGAGGTATGTATGATAGGCGACGGAATAAACGACGCTCCCGCACTAAAAAAGTCCAGTGTTGGAATAGCAATGGGAGGCGTAGGCAGCGATATTGCCGTAGACGCGGCGGATATTGCTCTTGTGGACGACGAAGTAAAGGAGCTTCCGCATTTGCTGTCGCTTTCAAAGAGAATGATGACGACTATCAAGCTTAATCTCAGCTTTTCAATGCTGCTGAATTTCGCAGCTATAGTCCTTGCGATCACAGGAATTCTGCAGCCTGTTATCGGCGCGCTGGTTCATAATGCAGGCTCGTTGCTTGTAATTATAAATTCTGCACTTTTATTGAAATGGAGGAAAAAATAATGGTATTTAATATTATTGGGATTTTAATAGGCATTTCAGTTCTGATAGGAGGCATTTACTACCTTGTTAAGGAAAAAGACGATAAGGAGTCAAAGAAAATCTATTCGGTCGTTACCGCGATAGGCGCATTGATTTTGATAGGTATGGCAGTAAAAATACTGGTTTTATAACACAATAAAATCAGTTATGAAATATTCTGCATAATTATTCAAAGCCCGCTTCTTTCTGAGGCGGGCTTTGGCAAATTTTTTTTATCAGCTTTCCAAAAAAACGAGAAGAAAACCGCTGGGTATTCCAAGGCTTTCTTCTCGGTCTTTTTATATTTAATTACATAACCGCATTTGCCAGCATAAGCTTAATTCTGTTTTCCTGATTGACCTTAGTTGCTCCGGGGTCGTAGTCGATAGCGACGATATTCGCCTCGGGATATGCCTGCTTGATAGTTCTGGACATTCCCTTTGCAACGATATGATTAGGCAGACAGCCGAATGGCTGCGCGCAGATGATGTTTTTCGTTCCCGTCTCTGCCAGAGCCGCCATTTCTGCGGTGATGAGCCAGCCCTCGCCCATTTTTACACCCTGAGACATATACTTGTCGGCGCATCTTCTTAAATGCTCAAAATCGTGGGGAGGCTGAAATTCTCCGTGTTCGTTGATAATTCTGATCTGCTGCTTCTGGAATTTATACAGCACGTCATAACCTATACCGTAAATAAGCGTTTTCTTGGTTCTTTTATCGTACAGCTTTTCGTCGTTCACAGCGTCCGAGGCGCAGTACATTACAAAGTCCAACAGACCCGGTACGTTAGGCTCGCAGCCCTCCTCAAGCAGAAATTCGTTAAGATGATTGTTAGCGAGAGGTGAGTATTTAACGTAGATCTCACCCACAATTCCAACCTTTGGCTTTTTCTCTTTTGTGCGGGGGAGCGCGGCAAAATCCTTCAGCATTGCCTTGTAAATTCTTGCTGTGGACATAAAATCGTGCTTTGTGGCAAACAGCTTGCCCAGACGGTGCTGCCAGCGAGCCAACAGCTCGTCCGTGGAATTTTTGTTAATCTCATAAGGCTTGCACTGATTGTACAACAGCATAAGCATATCTCCGTAAAGCACCGCATAAACAAGTTTTAATGCGATCGCGGGAGTAATGTCTATGGACGCGTTCTTTTCAAGTCCGCTGAAATTAAGGGACAGCACAGGCACTTGCGGAAAGGTAGTAGAAAGAGCCTTTCTCAGCAGATGAATGTAGTTGGACGCGCGGCAGCCTCCGCCCGTCTGCGAAATGAGCAGCGCGGTATGGTCGAGGTCGTATTTTCCGCTTTTAAGCGCGTCCATAAACTGTCCTATAACAAGCAAAGCTGGGTAACAGGTATCGTTGTGCACGTTTTTCAGTCCCTCGTCGATAACGTTTCTTGTGGAGGTCTGCAAAAGCTCCATATTATAGCCGTACTGCTTGTATATCGCCATAATAAGCTTAAAATGTATAGGCAGCATATCGGGGATAAGCACCGTATATTCCTGCTTTCTGGATTTATCGAAATATGAACGCCGAACTCTGTCCGAGCCTGTTTTTACTGCGTTTTCTTTAGTTTTATCAGCCATTTTATTTATCCTTTCATAATTTTAAAGTCAATTCTTATTGGGGCATTTTATGCGTTTGCTCTGCTTTCCTTTTCCTCGAGAGCCGCCGCAAGAGAACGAAGTCTGATCTTTGCCGCTCCAAGGTTTGTAATTTCGTCGATTTTGAGCTGAGTGTAAAGCTTGCCCTTTTCTTCAAGAATTGCTCTTACCTCGTCGGTCGTTACAGCGTCTATTCCGCAGCCGAATGAAACAAGCTGTACAAGCTGCATATCATCGTTTTCACAGACGTATTTTGCCGCTCGGTAAAGTCTTGAATGGTATGTCCACTGGTTGAGTACGTCAAGAGGCGGAGTGTCCACCAATCCCGCAACGCTGTCCTCTGTGACTACAGCAAAGCCCAGAGAGGCGATGACCTTGTGAATGCCGTGGTTGATCTCAGGGTCTATGTGATAAGGTCTGCCCGCAAGGACAATTATCTTCTGTCCTTTTTCTCTTGCCTCCATAATGATTTCCTGAGCCTTGTTTTCAACGCTTCTGCGGAATTTCATCTGAGCCGAGTACGCTCTGTTAAGCATTTGCATTACCTGCTTCTGAGTAACGCCGTACTGCTTCAACGCCCTTGCCATAGCCTTGGAAACATGTACCTTATTGTTAAGGTCAATATACGGAGTAATAAAATTTTTATCATTAAGCTTGTCGTTGTTAGCTTTTAAAAGCTCAGGATAATACGCAACTACGGGACAGTTGTAGTGATTGTCGGAATTTCCCTCGTCAATATTATAGCTCATACAAGGGTAGAATATAAAATCAACATTCTTTTCCAGCAGACTTTCAATATGTCCGTGACAGATTTTTGCGGGATAGCAAACCGTATCCGAGGGAATAGTCTGCTGTCCCTTGTAATAAGTTTCTCTTGTGGACTCCTCGGAGAACACAACTTCAAAGCCAAGATCTGTCAATAGCTGTCCGAAGAACGGCATCAGATCGTAATATGAAAGCGCAAGCGGAAGTCCTACTCTTGCGACAGGCATACCGTGGGGCTTTGTGTTCTCTATTTCCTTTATATAATTGTATTTGTACTCTATCATATTTTCGGTACGGTCGGTGATTTTTATACCTGCGCCCTTTTCACAGCGGTTGCCCGAAACAAAACGTCGGCCGTCGTTAAATCGGATAACGGTAAGATTGCAGTGCGCTCCGCAGCCGCCGCACTGAACGGCTTTTGACTTGTAGGAGAAGTCTTCAAGCTGTTCTTTTGCAATGATAGTTGAATAGCTGTCCAAATTTTTGGATTTTTCCTTAGCGAACAGAGCGCAGCCCAGCGCGCCCATAAGTCCCGCAATGGCAGGTCTTATAACGTTTCTGCCAAGCTCCTTTTCAAAGGAGCGCAAAACGGCGTCGTTAAGGAAAGTACCGCCCTGAACGACAATATTCTTTCCAAGCTCGTCAATTGATTTTGCTCTGATAACCTTGTAAACGGCGTTCTTGATGATAGACGCGGAAAGTCCCGCAGAAATATCCTCAACGGACGCGCCGTCCTTCTGAGCCTGCTTTACAGAGGAATTCATAAACACCGTGCAGCGAGAGCCAAGCTCAACGGGAGCCTTAGCGAAAAGTCCCAGTCTTGCAAAGTCGGCAATGTCATAGCCCATAGCGCCCGCAAAGGTCTGAATGAACGAACCGCAGCCCGACGAGCAAGCCTCGTTGAGCATAATGCTGTCGATAGCGTTGTTTTTTATCTTAAAGCACTTGATATCCTGTCCGCCGATATCGATGATAAAGTCAACGTCGGGACAGAAGTAAGCCGCCGCCTTGTAGTGCGCTACGGTTTCGACTATGCCGTAGTCCACGCCCAGACCCGCCTTGATAAGATCCTCGCCGTAGCCTGTAACAGCGGACGCTTTTATTTTCAGCTTTGGATTTGCAAGCTTGTATATCTCGCTTAACTGTGCGGAAATAATATCGAGCGGCTGTCCCTGATTTGAGCAGTAGTGCTGATAAAGCAGTCCGCCCTCGGGAGTGATAAGCACAAGCTTCGTCGTGGTCGAGCCTGCGTCGATACCGAGATAAGCGTCTCCCTCATAGGTCTTTATGTCCTCATATTTAAGGTCGGATTTTTTATGCCTCTCGATAAATGCGGCGTAGTCCGCCTGAGACTCGAACAGGGGAGTTCCCACAACTATATTGTCTGTAGCCTTAGCGTTCATAATTTTGTCAAGAGCCTCGTCAACGGTCATTTCCTCCGCAAGAGTATCTGCGTGCAGAGCAGCTCCGTAAGCCATATAGCAGGAGGACTTTTCAGGAAGAATTGCGTGCTCGTCATCAAGATCGAGCGTTTTCTTGAAAGCCTCGCGCAGTGCGCTCAGATATGTAAGAGGGCCTCCAAGGAACAGCACCTGTCCCTGAATTTTTCTGCCCTGAGCAAGTCCGGAAACAGTCTGATCGACTACAGCCTGAAATATCGACGCGGAAATATCTTCCTTGTTTGCGCCCTGATTAAGCAAAGGCTGAATATCCGATTTGGCGAAAACTCCGCAGCGGGAAGCAATCGGATAAGTTTTTTCGGCTTTGAGCGCAAGGTCGTTCATCTCGTCGGGAGTAACTCCCAGCAGACCTGCCATCTGGTCGATAAACGCGCCCGTACCGCCAGCGCAGGAGCCGTTCATTCTCTGCTCTACGCCTCCTGTAAGGAAAATTATCTTAGCGTCCTCTCCGCCCAGCTCGACCACAACATCAGCCTTGGGATAGCTTTTATTTACCGCAATGAACGCAGAGAAAACCTCCTGCACGAAGGATATCCCGCTTGCCTCGGCAATACCGAGACCTGCCGAGCCTGTTATGGCAATTCTGAATTTATCCTCCGGATACATATCCCTTATGGTGCGCAGCTGTTCCGCAACAGTTTCGCGGACCTTAGAAAAATGTCTTTCATATTTATTGTAAATAAACTCTCCGTTGTCAAGAATTACGGTTTTGACGGTAGTTGAACCCACGTCGATACCGAGATCATAAATCCTGCTCATAT
>JAUNOG010000079.1 GCA_030531185.1 Ruminococcus sp. | reverse complement strand
AAGGGGCTCCTCGCCCCTTTGAACCCTCGCAAGCGTCGCGCCGCTTGACCCGCGCCTTTTATGCTATCCTCTTATCAATCGCTCAGGGTTTAACAGCGATATTCTTTTTTTCGGTGTTGATATAAAACAGCTTACTACGCTGTTTTCCGCCGGAGACAACGCTATCTGCTCGGGCAGACAGTTTTCCACGTCCGATACTCTGTCTGCCAGCAGACCGTACTGCATTCCGTTTATTTCAAGGACTATAACACAGCTTCTGTCGTCATACTCCCACTTGGGAAGTCCCAGTCTCAGTCGGAAGTCCATTACGGGAACGGCTTTTCCTCTATGGTTCATTATGCCTAAAATATGCTCGGGAGTTTTGGGTATAGGCGTTATTTCGGGTATCTCTATAATGTCCGACACAGACAGTATGTCAAAGCCGTAAAACTTTCCGTCTGCGATAAATGAAAGGACTTGTCCTCCCTTTTCGGCAAAACCCGTTGTCTCGTCATCTGTCATCTGAACCGCCTCCCGTTAAGATCTCTTTTACATTGAGAATTATCGTTATACTGCCGTCGCCAAGTATCGAACAGCCTGCCATTCCCGCCTCTTTTAGTTTTATGTGGGAAAGCAGAGGCGAGAACGGTTTTACCACTACCTGCTGATCGCAGATTATGCTGTCCGCAAATAATACTGCGCTTTTTCCGTCCTCTCGGCAGTGTATCATTATGCCCTGATAAACGTCCTCTGCGGCATTGGGAATTTCAAGGTGTTCGGACAGACGTATCAGAGGCAGACACTCCCCTCTGAGATATACGAACTCGTTTCCGTCGGGGTCTTTGATAAAGCTGTCCTCGCCGCAGGAAAACGCCTCTATGACCGAAGAAACAGGGACGGACAGACTGCTTGCTCCGACCTGCAGGCTAAGCACGTCCACAATAGACAGCGACAGCGGAATGCGTATAGTAAAGGTCGAGCCTTGTCCGAAAACGGAGTCCACAGTTAACTTGCCTCCGACCTTTTCAATGTTTTTCTTTACAACGTCCATACCGACGCCGCGCCCGCTGTATTCGGTTATCTTCTCGTTTGTGGAAAAGCCTGCGGCTACCACGAAGTTAAGTATCTCCTTTTCGGTGTATTCGTTCTCAGGCTTTGTGAGAAGTCCGTTCTTTTTAGCTTTTGCCATAATTTTAGCGGTATCCATACCTGCGCCGTTATCCGTGCAGGAAATAACGACCTCGCTTGAATCATATCCTGCGCTGAGGGTAACCGTAGGCTTATCGGTCTTGCCTGCGGCGGCTCTCACTTCGGGAGTTTCGATACCGTGGTCTACGGCGTTTCTTACGATATGCATAAGCGGGTCGCCTAGAATATCTATAATGGATTTATCGACCTCCGTCTGCTGTCCCTCGAAAACCAGCGTAACGTTTTTGCCAAGCTTTGCGTTCATATCGCGGACAACTCTGTTCATCTTCTGGAACGCCGTTGAAACGGGCACCATTCGTATGGACATAACCACGTCCTGCAATTCGTCGGTAAGCTTTTTAAGCTCTCTTGAGGATTTATTGAAACGGTCAAGATCAAGTCCCGTATTTCTCAGATCGGGGGAGGATATTACCGCGCTTTCGGAAATTACTATCTCCGACACCAGATCGAGCAGTCTGTCAAGCTTTTCCAGCTTAACGGATATCATACTCTGCTCCGATTTTTTTGCGGGCTGAGCGGCTTTCGGCTTGTCCTCCGTCTGGGGCTTTTGACTTTTTTCCTCAGTCTGCAAAACAGGCTCGGGAACGGCTTTTGGAATATCGGACTTTTTGATCTCCTCCGCATTATCAACATTAAGACCGCCCTTGAGAATTTTAAGCACGCCCTCTTTATCATCTGTAATAAGCTTTATGTAAAGTCCCGACGAAGTTATCGTATCGTCCGCGCTGTCTGCGTCCATATCCTCGGGAAACGTTTTGCACACCTCGGATATCATACCCAGCTTTCTCAGCAGAACCATTGCTCTTGCCGAGGGCATAGCGCAGTCCGCCGAATATGTTACCTTAAAGGTGAGCATTTCCGCAGGCTCGTCCTCCGTAAAAAGTCCCTCGGGAAATCCCTCTGCGGCTCGACTTCCGGGCTTCTTTTCGCCGCCCTTCATCTGCTCCGCCATAGCCCGTATTTTCCCCATAAGCTCGGTAAAATCCGTAAGCGGTATACTTTCGTCGCTGAGATTTTCAAGCTCTCCTTTAAGGCTGTCTGAGCTTGTAAAAAGCAGTTCGTACAGCGCGGGCTTGTCGTAGCTTACATTCTGATCCTCGCGGATAATGTAAAACAAATCCTCGACGGCGTGAGCAAGATGAGACATATTCTGCAAGCCCATCATAGCCGCCGAACCTTTGATAGTGTGCATTGTACGGAATATTTCGTTAATATCGTCGGTACCGATAGCCGCCTCCTGCTCGGTACGCATAAGTATTTCGTCAAGCTTTTCAAGCAGTTCGCCCGTTTCAAACAGAAAAGCGTCGAGCATAACCTCCATACCCGCTTCAAATTTAGGCATATTCAGCTTCCTCCTTTATACGTCTCGGAAAGGATACCCGCATTCGCTTAACAGCTCGGTTATCTTTTTTTTATTCAGTCCCTTTACGATATGTCTGCTTACCTTTTCGGAATTGGTGTAAATGATAAGATTGCAGGTCCTGCTTATTTTCTGCATAGGGTTCTGAGTTATGGTTATCTTGCTTATCCTGTCCAGCTTTACAACCGTTCTGTGAAATCTGTAAAATCGGCAGTAGGACAGCGTGCAGTGTCCGTTGTCAAAACCTACGGCGGTATTGAACGCCGCAGCAAGCTTTACTACCAACAGCCATACCAACGGTATTAAAGACAGCGCCGCAAGAATTTTTATATCCCTGTCCCAGTCGATAAAACTTAAAACCTCCGACTCTTTCAGCGGGTTGTAAAGCTTCAGCAGATAGTAGACTGCGGGAGGAATAAAGCAGAATATTATGGGGAGCGTAATAAATCTTCCGATATCCGCTTTGCCCGTTCTCACATCGTATCTCTCGGGCGGAACTCCGGGCATAAGCATTTTTATGGACACATCCGCTCTGCCGTTAGTGGTGATAGGTATAAGCGCGGAGATCTCCAGTCTGCGCTTGCCGTAGCCTGTACACTGCACCGCAACGGAGCATATATTGAATATCTTCATAAGCATTGACTGCTGATAATCTATATAATTGATCCTGTCCCTCATAAGGACGTGCCTGCGCTTGGTGCCCTTTCCGCTCTGAATAAGCAGCATATCCGAACAGCGCGTACAGGAAAAATTCCAATGCCGCATAAGATTTGACATAAAGGATATAAACCAGCCTCCCGCCACCACCAGCGCGCTTACAAGCAGGTACTTGGGAATATAGCTTGCCGCCTTTTCAAGCTCGTCGTTAACTCTGAGAAAAAGCTCCTCCTCGGTCTCTCTGCCGATAATTCTGTACACCTCGAAAATAAAGGTAAGCGCAAGCAGCACTCCCGAAAGCGTGGAGGAAAACAGCAGGGAAAATATCATAAGATTGGATTTTTTTGAATTGAAGATATATTTCGGCATATTCCTGCATTTACGGGTCGCAAACTCGTAAATTTTCATTGCCTGTTTCTGAGTGATATTCAGCTTTATATCCGCCTCCTGCAAGGATTTTGCATCGGTGTCGATATAAAGCGTGCAAGCGCCTATGGCTCTGTAAACATATCCCTGACACAGCGACATAGAGGACATTTCGCTGAAGTACACTCTTGTTTTCTGCACGCCGAAATATCCCGTGTGCGCCACTATGCAGTCCTCCTCTATTTCAAAGAAGATAAAGACCCACCTGAGAAATCCGTAGCCGATGATAACCGACAGAGTGAGGATATCTACCCAGTTTGCGGCTATCCAGTCCTGAAAATTAAATTTTGTGGCTATAAGGTATTTCCCCAGAGGGATAAGCAGCAGCCAAAGGTATTTGGCGATATATGACAAAATCATTATAGGGTGCTGGCGGCGGCTGAAAAAACGTTTCAGTCTGCTGCCCTTCGCCTTGATCTTCTGAACTTTGGTCATTAAAATCTCCTCTTAGAAATGGACAATTGACAGTTGACAATTGACAATTATTGTGCGCCTGCGGCGTTTTTTATGCTGCGCTGCGCTTGCAATCAAACAAAATTATTAAGAATTGACATAAAATCGTGAGCACAGCGAACACCTTAATTGACAATTGTCCATTGTCAATTGTCAATTAATCTTCCGTCTGCGTATCGTGTTGTTTATTGCCGCAGTTATTTCAAGGGCGTCGCGCTTTGACAGAAACGGCATCATAAGCTTTGCTCCCAATGTGTTGAGCACTACGAAATTAAGTCCCGTAAGCCCGCTGAGGGGAGTTATTACGGTTGTGACGGATTTCACCGCCTCAGTAAGCATAAAGTGCTTGCTTGTGATAATAAGTCCTCCCTTTGCGGTTATTTCTTTTGAGGACACGGTAAAGCGGCATTTGTGGAAGTAAAAGGGCAGTACCAGTACCGCAAACAGCGCGACGACTATCCACAGCGGCAGCAGTACATAATAGTCCGTAAACGGTATAAATCTAGTCACAAGATTAAGGGCATACTTTATAAGCAAAAGAAAAAGCAGCAGAAGTACGTAAATAAGTACCAGCGGTCTTTTCGAGGTTTTGTATATTTTCATTAGGCAACTCCTGAAGTCATTATTTATCCGCCTTTGTCATATTATTAACTTGAGAACAGGTTTTGACAAGCTGTAATACTTATGATACAAAAAGGCAGGTAAAGAATGTTGTCGAATACGCCGATCGAATTTGTTGAACGTATAAACGATTTTTTATGGGGAATACCCGTGCTGATACTCATTGTCGGCGGAGGTATTTTTCTCAGCGCAAAACTGCGCTTTGCACAGATACATATTTTTAAAATACTTAAAAGCACCGTAAGCTCTCTGCGCTCTCAGAAGGTCTCCGAAAACGGCGTAACCCCGTTCCAGAGCTTTTCTACCGCCCTTGCCGCCACTGTAGGAACAGGCTCGGTTGCAGGCGTAGGCGCAGCTCTTGCCGCAGGAGGAAAGGGCGCGGTTTTCTGGATGTGGGTCTCCGCCTTTATCGGTATGGGAATATCCTACTGCGAAAACAGACTTGGGGTCAAATACGGAAAACAAAGCGGAAAATGCGGCGCAGTCGCTTATCTTGAAAAAATAGGCAAAGGCAGGAAACTTGCGGTCATATACGCCCTGTTTGCCGTCCTTGCCTCTCTGGGAATGGGTAATATGGTGCAGGCAAACGCCGCAGTCTCCGCAGGTAACGCAGGTCTGGGAATATCGCCTTATGTTCTTGCTTTTGGGGTACTGCTCTTTACTGCGTTCACCGTTCTGGGAAAACGCTCCGCCGCCGGGCTTTGTGAAAAGCTTGTACCCCTGCTTGCCCTGCTGTTTATCGGAGGCAGTCTTGCCGTTATAGCTATGCACCCGATAAAGTCCGCACAGGCTCTAAGGGATATCGTGACCTGCGCATTCTCCCCCAAGGCATTTGTCGGCGGCGGAATAGGCACGGTCTGTATGGAGGGTATCAGGCGCGGAGCTTTTTCCCACGAAGCGGGCTTAGGCTCTACCGTTGCGGTCAACGCCTCCTGTAATGTCAAATCGGAAGAAAGCCAAGGCATTATGGGTATGGCGGAGGTTTTCATAGACACTATGGTCATCTGTACTCTTACAGCCGTTGTCATTATCGTAAGCGGAGTTTCCCTTACGGCGGACAGCGCGGTAAAAGGATATTCCCGCGCACTCGGAGGCATCGGTCAAGGCTTTATCTCGGTATCCCTTATGCTTTTTGCCCTCGCCACGATAGCGGGCTGGTTTTTCATAGGGGAAAAAGCGTGGCAGTACATTTTCGGCGGACGCGACAGCCTTGCATACCGTATGATATTTATGATCTGCGCCTATCTGGGAGCGGTATACAATCCCTCGCTGATATGGGGTATCAGCGATATTTTCAACGGACTTATGGCTCTGCCCAATATGGCGGGAGTGCTTATGCTGTCAAAGGAGATAACCCCTCCGAAATTTGACAGCAGAGGCGATTAGCCCAACTCCGCAATATTTTCAATGGACTTTCCGATAAGCTTTTTAAACAGCGGAGCCGCCTTGTCGGCGCATTCCTGAACCTCCGCGTGAGTAAGAGGATTATTTGTCATACCTGCGGCAAGATTAGCCACGCAGGATATTCCGCAGACCTTCATTCCCGCATGATTTGCGGCAATAGCCTCGCACACCGTGGACATTCCCACAGCGTCTGCCCCCAGAGTTCTCAGCATTCGTATTTCGGCGGGACTTTCAAAGGAGGGCCCCGTAAGCTGAACGTAAACGCCCTGCTGAATTTTTATATCGAGCTCCTTTGCGGTATTTATGATAACGTTTCTCAGCTCCTTGCTGTAAACCTCGCTCATATCGGGGAAACGGGTTCCCAGTTCGCCGATATTCGCTCCTATAAGAGGATTTGGCACAAAGCTTGAAATGTGATCGGTAATAAGCATAAAATCTCCCGCCGAAAAGGATGGGTTGATACCACCCGAGGCGTTGGTGAGAAACAGCGTTTTCGCTCCCATAAGCGACATAAGCCTTGCGGGAAGAACAACGTCCTGCATAGAATAGCCCTCATAGTAGTGAACTCTGCCCTGCATTATCACAACGGGGACTTTTCCCACATAGCCGAACACAAAGCGTCCCCTGTGCCCCTCGACGGTAGACGTGGGAAAGCCGTCTATCTCATTGTAATCAAGGGTCTGCACGACTTCTATCTCATCTGCAAAGGCTCCAAGCCCCGAGCCGAGAACAAGCGCAATATCGGGCTTAAAATCAACCTTTGCCTTTACGCATTCACAGCATTTCATAAGCTTTTCGTAAGCGGTCATTTTCACATTCTCCTTTATTCCAAAGCGGAAAATTTATATAATTATACATTATATATTGTACCTTATTTCCACTTGTTTGTCAACTGCGGGAAAGCGTGTTTCGCTGGGATTTTTTCGTAACAGACCGACAAAATTTTCTTCTGTCGGATAACTGCAAATACATTGCCGGAAGTGATTTTGCGTTAGTATTGACATATGCAGGCTTATTTAATATAATTGGTAATAAGATAAAACGAAAATGAAGGAGCGACCAATGAATTATATTATAAGAGACTATAAATGAGCAGTCCAAAAAACTGCACAAAAGTAAAGACAACCACTCTAAAATGAGTTATAATGTATTTAGCACGATACATTACTCAAAGGAGCGGTTGTCCCATGAATAACAGTATACATCATTCTGAAGAGATTTGCAATAGGCTGAACGAAAAATTCACAAATATAACGCCCGAAAAATATCTGCAGCATATCATTTCGATCATTATTGCGATTTTCTGTCTCGGATATAAGGGAAAGACAGTGAATTTCGAGCTTTACAGCGACTGTCACCGCACCACGATATCTCGTTTTCTGCGTGATGAAAAATGGGACGATACTCCGCTTGCGGCAGCTATGAAAACCCTTGTTATCAGCATTGTTTATGACGAATCCCGAAGTACAGGCAAGCCTGTACTCGTCATTATTGACGACACGATCTCGTCCAAAACCAAGCCTTCATCAAGAGCAAAGCACCCCATAGAAGGGGCGTATTTCCACTTTTCGCACCTTAAAAAGAAACAGGATTATGGTCATCAGGCGGTGGCTGTCCTGCTTTCCTGCAACGGGATAACTCTTGAATACACGATAGAGATGTACGATAAAACTGTGTCAAAAATCGGGCTTGTAGAACGAATAGCCGGTGAGCTCCCCGATGCTTCCAACGGCGGATACTTGCTTTGTGACAGCTGGTATGTCTGCCGGGACGTTATCGAGAGCTTTGCGGCAAAGGGTTTCTGCACGATCGGAGCTTTGAAAACGAACCGTGTTGTATATCCCGATGGTGCGAAAATGAACGTTGCCGATTATGCCCGACTTCTGAGCGATGAGTATGGTAAGACTCTTTTTGACCTTGTGACCGTCAGAAAGCAGAAATATTACGTTTACCGCTATGAAGGCAGGATGAACGGTATCCAAAACGGTGTTGTTCTGCTGACATATCCCGTCGGTGCGTTTGGAAAAGAGAGTGCGCTGAGGGCTTTTATCAGCACGGATTCAGGTCTTTCGACTGAGGAAATACTCGAGTTGTATGTTCATCGCTGGGAGATCGAGGTGTTCTTCAGGACAGTCAAAAACAAGCTCGCATTTGACAAATATCAGATACGCAGTGCTGTAGGAGTGCGCCGTTTCTGGCTACTGACGTCCTTGGCGTATCTTTTAGCCTGCCTTGAATCCGATACATACGACTTCGATGATGGCTATCACAGGCTCTCAGCTGTACTCCAGCGTGAACACATCGGTTACCTATATGAACTGGCAAGAGTCGCAGAGGATAAATCTACCTTTTTGGCGATGGTCGCTTGATGACTTTTGTGCATTTTGACATATTGGGGTGATTTTTGCTCATTTATAGT
>JAUNOG010000024.1 GCA_030531185.1 Ruminococcus sp. | reverse complement strand
AAAAAAATTATCATATATCCATCAACAGACAACATTGGTACGTCTAATACACCAATGGATATATATTGCAGAGGCGCATATATTGGCGGACTATCTTATGCCGTTAATACTGATGGTACTGATTTCTTTGCTGATAAAAATGAAATTGTTGCGGCTTTTTCTGGAACAGATGCATCGGGAAATGCTAAATCAGGTTGGCTTGGCACTCAGAATGGACTTTTTTCTATGTATGGTAATTTTTATTCTATCAAGGGCAGCAGTACAAGTCAGAATGGTGATCTTGTTTTGACTAATGGTCAGTCAATGACGATTAATGGCTCTCTTTTTGTTGATGGAGATGTCTATATTATGGACAGTAGCGCTAAAATCGTAACAACAGAGGATTGTCATATTACGGGCAAGATTTATTTTGGGGCTGATAGAACTAAATATGCTGTTATTAATAGTGATGGCACAATCAGTTGTTTTAAAGATGACGGAACCGGTAATTTTATTGCTGACAGTGATACAACCGATGGTTCTACGTATAAAAAATGTTTGAATCAAATTAGTGTACCGGCTGGAAAAGTTAAGAACAATTCAGTAGCGACCGGTAAAGAAAGAGATGTTGTTCCTGCTCTTGATTATGATCCGTATACTTTTGGAACAAGGCAGAGTCTTAAAGTGCTCTATGCTGATACTACGCCAAATGATATGTATCAGGAAACGGATCAGAAAGAAGTTAAATATATTAAGAAGAAGTATGACGCTGCATTGAATACGGATATTTTATCTATGTCTTATGATAGGGTGGATACTAATACCGGTCTTGCTACAACTGTAAATTCAGAAGTAACAGATTATCCGAAAATTCCTGTTGATACTTCTGACTTAACAAAAGGATATAAGAGTATTGACGAAGTTTATAATGATTTTGTGAATGGCGGCAGAAAATTAACTATTAATGGTAGTTGTAAAATACCTGAAAATGTATGGAAGACACAGAATGTCCAGATTACAGTAAATGTTACAGATTCCGATGTTGTTGTATTGATCCCCGCCAAAGGATCAGATTCCTATAAACAATCGGATGGTAATTGGACTACCAATACGAGTTTTGAAGGAAAGATTAGAGTTAATACAACAGCTGTAACTGGTAAACATTTCTGCTACTTTATGTTGTATGATCCTACAGCTAGTGAGGATTACTATTCCAGAACTGTGGATTCTTCATCTTCATATCCTATTATAGCATTTAATAATGGTTCTGTGGTTTACGGCGACCAATTAACTGATAATCCTAGTGATATTCCGGGTACATCTAATTTTGGAAAATATAATAAATTAAAAGATACTACCACCGGTACTAATGCTACAACTGATAATCGTATTATGTTCTTGATGCCAAATAACAGCGCAATGATTTTAGGTTCTAACGACGTAAAGGTTCAAGGTACATTTTATGGTCCCCAAGCAGATTTGCAATATAATCATAATGGTTCAATGCTTTATGGTCAAGCGAAGTTGCGTAATTTTACAAAAACATTTGATGGTAAGGCTATGACAATTGAGGATATTTTCCCTGCTGAAAGTTCAATTCTTGACTATATTACCTTTAAGCATCCGACCAATGAAAAATTTGAACTCAATTATTTTACCAATAAGGTTTCATAAGGAGGTAATCTGATATGAAAAAATTTCAGAAAAACTCCAAAGGTATGACCTTAGTGGAGGTTATTGTTGCAATTACCGTGTTTGCTGTAATGTCAATTGGTATTATGACAGCGTTGGGAGCATCAATGCTTCAAACTAACAAAAGTGCAAGAAGAGATATTGAAATTGGTGAACAAGCTGAGGCTGTGGGCAAAAAGTCTCTTAGCCAGCTTAATCCGACTGATGCAGCTAATCCTGATTATTCAATAAAGTTTTCTGGCGCGGGTCTTATAAAGGATGCAGATCAAATTAAGCTGTATCAAGCCGATGGGGCACAATTTAACTCTTCATTTGGTTTTTATATAAAGACTTTCGGTAAAGAAACTGAAATGGATGGAGGATTGGATACAAGTGATCCTGATCCCTCAATTGATGCAAATGAATATAAGATTGTTTTTGAAAATCTGTCGGGTAAAAATGATGTAGCGGACGCTAAAGAAATAACAGCATACGTTACTTTGACAAAAGGATATATTTATGAAGGAAGCAGAACTGATGGATATATCCATACATCTACATCGTATACCAGAACATCGAATTATACAACAGCTACGAAAAAATTTAACTTTGGCTATTATAATGATGCAGGTTTTTCATCCGGCGATTTGAAAATTCGTTTTGTTGACAGTGACGGTTTACCGTATGGTGAATATTCTCTAAGCGCTAGCAACTTTGATGCAGCTACACATACATTGACAATTAAATATGATCCTGTTGATGATCCGTCAAATCCAATAACAATGGGATAAGGAGGTCGATTTATGAAAAAGAATAAAAAAGGCTTTACCTTAGTTGAACTCATTGTTGTTATGGCGCTGATGTCGGTAATTATGATGGCTATAATGTATATTATGGGACCTGCCAGAAAATACTACGCAAGAACAGAGAATAATAAAAATGAAGAAGCAGTTTGTATTGGTGTCAGCAACGCAATAAGTGACGAGTTGAAATATGCAACGAATATACATGTTAGCGGAAATAGTGGAATGCCGTCAGGTTCTTGGTCAAATTTGATTATTATTGATAATATTTCCGATAGACCTGGAAGTAAGAAGAAGGCTAAAGGCTATGTTACCAAAAGTAATGCTGACGGTACTAATTCACAATTAATTATGGGTGAGGCATTTTATGGTGAGGATGAATACAAAATTCAGGTTTCTGCAAGCGGAACAACTGAAGACAAGAGTTATATTACATTGTCGTTTACAGCATATCCTCTTTCCTTTAATGGATCATCTTATGTAAAAGGTGATACTGCAGTAGATTACAATCTTAAGAAGTCAATAGAATTTACAAATATTAATAACAAAAATAGCTCTTTAAAGATTAAAAACAGCGATAAGTTCTCTTTTACAGCTGATACAGCAACACTCAGTAATGCTGATAAAATTTATATTTATTATAATAAGCCAGTTTAATTTCACAAGCGGCGAAACGCCGCTTGCTGAAAAAATCCCCATAAGTAATTATGAGGATTTTTTCAGCAAATTATGTGCCGCATCAATTATGAAAAATACCGCCGAAATCTCGGCGGCACTTATGGATTGCATTACTATTTAGAATAACGTCAACAGACGCGCGCTTTCTTCTGCAAGGGTTTCGTTTAATCCGGTGAAATTCATATACCATTCTCCGATTTGTTTTCCCCAAATTGCTGAGACTGCTATTCCGATCGAGAGGTACGGACCGAATGCGAATACCGAGTCGCCGTTTATGCGCTTTAAAATCAGTCCGCAGATTGAACCGACTATCAGTGCGATCAGCATTGCTACAAGAATGCCCTGCATTCCGAGAAACAAGCCTGCGGCTGCCATAAGGTAAACATCGCCCATTCCCATTGCTTTTTCATGGGTGACGATAACGATTATCAGCAGCGGTACGCTTACGATGAATGCTCCGATGAGCTGTGATTTCAAGGTAAGCTCCGTAGTTCTTTGACAGAAGAAATACTCGGGGATTGCAAGCAGAGCTATGAAAATTACAACGTATGTGTTGATAAGCTGCGTGTCCCAGTCCATAAAGAAGACTACGATCAGCGCTGAGAACATCAGACATACAAGCGAGGCGTACAGAGGGTTTATCGCAATGTCAAAATGCAGGAAAACCAGCAGGTACAATACCGCGTTGAGCAGTTCCACTACTGTGTATCGCGGGGAGATCTTTGCTCCGCAGTTTCTGCATTTGCCTTTGAGAAGACACCAGCTAACAATGGGTATCAGATCTCTGTGTTTGATTTCTTCTCCGCAGGTCATACAGTGGGAATTCCGTTTGATCAGACTTTCGCCTGTGGGAAGTCTGTAAATACATACATTCAGAAAGCTGCCTATGCACGCGCCGAAAAGAAATACGAATATGTACATTACCGTATAGTATATCATCAACTGTGTATCCATTTTTATCCTCCTTTCAGTTGATTTAAGATCGTGCTCATTCTGAGACTTTCCATATTCATATTTTAGCACATTTTTTCAAGGATTACAATACATTATTAATGTTTTTAGAATTTATACAAAAAATTATTTATTCCGCAGATAAATAATTTTTCAAATTTCTCTGCGGGGACAGGAGTATTTATCAATGAGAAACGGACCAATAGGACAATATCTGGTAGAAAAAGGGCTGATCAACGAACAGCAGCTTCAGGAGGTTCTGGAAAAGCAGAAATCTGAAAAAGGCAAGCTTTTCGGTGACGTCATTACCGAAATGAAGTACGTAAGCGATGTGGATTTTGCTAAGACGCTTGCTGAGAGACTTAACGTTCAGTACATAGACCTTGATTCGACGGAGCTTATTCCGGACGTTGTCAAGAGAATTCCTGAGGCGACTGCCAGAAAGTACAATGTTATCGCGGTCAATAAGGTCGGAAAGCGTATGATGGTCGCTACAAACGACCCAATAAACTTCTATGTTTTTGAGGACCTGCGCGTGATCACGGGCTGTAATATTACGGCGCTGCTTGCTACGAAAGCCTCAATTAACAGAGCTATCGGTAAAATGTACTCTCAGGGGCAGGTTGACTCGGTGGTTGACGAGGCTACCAAGGAGAAAGAGGAAGAGCTTAACCTTGACGAGATCGATCTTACCTCGGACAGAATTGAGAACGCTCCTATCGTTAAGCTTGCAACGGCTATTGTTGAAAACTCATACAGACAGGACGCTACCGATATTCATATCGAGCCTTTTAAGACATATACAAAGATCAGAATTCGTGTTAACGGCGACTTGATCGAGCTTATGACCCTTACCAGTGCGCTCCACGTTTCTCTGGTAACGCGTTTTAAGATACTGAGCGGTATGAACATCGCTGAAAAGCGTATTCCTCAGGACGGTCGTATGTCGCAGGTAGTTGACGGCACCACGCTTGACCTCCGTGTATCCAATCTGCCTATGGTTTACGGCGAAAAAGTCGTAATCCGTATTCTTGCGACGGGCGATATGTCCCTTAGAAAAATCACAGACTTAGGTATGACGGACTACAACTATGAAAGATTTGCCGCTTGCTTAAAGGTACCGCAGGGAGTTGTGCTTGTAACAGGTCCTACAGGTTCAGGTAAGTCTACCACGCTTTATGCGGCTCTGGGTGAGATCGCCAAGCCGAACGTTAACGTTATCACCGTTGAGGACCCTGTGGAAAAGAAGGTTGACGGTATCAATCAGTGCCAGATCAACGACAAGGCGGGTATGACCTTTGCAGCAGCCCTCCGTTCTATCCTCCGTCAGGACCCTGACATCATAATGGTCGGAGAAATGCGTGACGCGGAAACTGCCGAGATCGCTATCCGTGCCGCTATTACAGGACACTTGGTTCTTTCCACACTTCATACAAACGACGCTGCGTCCACAGTAACAAGACTTGTGGATATGGGCGTTGAGCCGTACATGGTTGCTACGTCGCTTATCGGTATCGTAGCTCAGAGACTTACAAAGGTGCTTTGTCCTGATTGTAAGAGACTGAGGACTTCAAGACCTGATGAGAACGAGCTTATGGAGATCGGCAGTACTCCTATTCAGATCTATGATGCCGTCGGCTGTCCTAAGTGCAAAAATACAGGTTACAGAGGACGTACCGCGATTCACGAAATCCTTCTTGCAACTCCCGAAATGCAGGCTCTTATCACAAGAGCAGCTAAGGCGGACGAGATCGCGGCTCTTGCAAGAGAGCAGGGCTGTCTGCTGCTGAGAGATAACGTTTCAAAGCTTGTTCAGCAGGGTAAGACCTCTATGGACGAACTTATCCGTGTAACTTACGCAGTATAAAATAGAAAATTATTTTGGAGGTAAAATAAAATGGCTATTGACATTAACAAAATTCTTGACGAGGCAAGAGCGCTGGGCTGCTCCGACCTGCACTTCACAGTTGGTATTCCCCCTATCGTAAGACAGGGCGGTAATCTGAGAAAGCTTTCTTCGTACCCTGATATGACGGAGATCGAAATTCTCAAGATCTGTGAGGATATGTGTACAGACAAGCAGAGACAGCAGATCAAGGATCATATCGACACGGACTTTACATACGTTTCAACCAGAGGCTTCCGTCACAGAGTTAACGTATACCGTCAGAGAGGAAATACGGCTATTGCTCTGCGTTTGCTGAGAAATGATATTCCTACTCTTACAGACCTTGACCTGCCTCCCGTATTGGCTGAATTTGCTATGAGACCTCGTGGACTTGTACTTGTAACAGGTCCTACCGGTTCAGGTAAGTCTACCACTCTTGCGGCTATGATCGACCACGTTAATATTCATAAGTCCGCGCACATCATCACAGTTGAAGACCCTATCGAGTATATGCATGCTCATAAGAGATGTATGGTAAACCAGAGAGAGATCGGTCCTGACGTACCGAGCTTTTCAATGGCTCTCCGTGCCGCCCTCCGTGAGGATCCGGATATTATTCTCGTCGGAGAAATGCGTGACTTCGAGACTATCGAAGCCGCCGTAACCGCCGCTGAAACAGGACACCTTGTAATGTCCACACTTCATACGACGGACGCCGCTTCCACTATCGACCGTATCATCGACGTTTTCCCTGCTCACCA
Organism: Ruminococcus sp.; assembly: GCA_030531185.1. Taxonomy (GTDB): domain Bacteria; phylum Bacillota; class Clostridia; order Oscillospirales; family Ruminococcaceae; genus Hominimerdicola. The sequence continues at coordinate 27,351 of JAUNOG010000024.1, read as the reverse complement.
GCAACACCAGATCAGAACTCAGCTTGCGTCGGTTCTCGTAGGTATCTGTACCCAGACCCTTTGCCGTACATTTGACGGTACAAGCCGTGTTGCCTGCTGTGAAATTCTGAATGCTACGGACTCCATAAAGGCTATGATCCGTGACGACAAGGTTCACCTTATCGGTTCGGCAATGCAGACAGGTAAGGCTATGGGAATGCAGACAATGGATCAGGAGCTTGCAAAGCTTGTTAAGTCAAGAACCATTGCTATGGAAGTTGCTCTTGAAAAGTGCATTAACGCAAACGACCTCAAGAGATATATTTCTCAGGGCTGATAAGTTTTTATGCAGGTATGCGTTAAATCGCGTACCTGCTTTTTTGAGAGCTATGATGAATAAATAAGGGGAGTAAGTTGTTAATGGAACCTGTTTTTAAAATTAAATTGGATATGTCTGAGGAACGTTACAAGGATTGTTACTTTCAATTCTGGACGGAAAAGGAAATTACAAATATAGTTTTGGGTATTGCGCTTGCTTTTTTTGGTATTATTTTACTTTTATTTCAGAAGTATCTGTTTTTTATTGCCGGAGTAATATGCTCAGCTACTTTGATTTATCAGACTGTTACAAAAAAGAAACGAACGTTTAATAATACTAATGATAAGCGTTTAAACAAATTTGGCAGAAACGAGTTTTCCAATGAAATGGAATTTTACGATGACCGTGTTGTTATGAGGGATTTGATTTACGGCGGTGCGGGCGAATTATATTATGCTGGCTTTAACACTCTTTTTGTTCGTTCGGATTTTGCCATTATAGCAACTTATTGCGGAGGTATCTATATTCTGCGTGAAAATACAGAAGATTTTGATGATCTTGTGCAGTTTTTAAAGGAGAAATGCGTAAAAGCCAAAATACGTGAAAAGAAGAGGAAAGTATAATGGAACCAATTTATACAGCCAAATGCTCGATGACTGAAAAACAGCATCGATATGCCATAAGAAATACAAGAAACAGAGCAAGATATAAAGAGTACCTGATAATCTCGATCATATGTCTGATATGTATAGGTTTTGCAGCTTGCGGTTTCAGAATTGCTTTTGCGGGAGTAATATGGGGAGCTATAATGATATTTCAGTCGGAACAACGTGTCAAATCTGTGACTGATGAAAGAATAGGATACTGTAATCTTTACTTCGGCAGAGCCGATACCTCCAATACGGTGAATTTCTATAGTGACGGTGTTGAATGTATAAACCACTGCAACAAGGACAAGGCATCTAAGTCCGAATATGGCAAATATGAGAAAATTTATGTTAAGACTGAATATCTCTTTCTATGCGATAAGAACGTCTCCGGTATTTATGTTACCTTTGAGGGCAATGATAAAGAGCAAATTATAAGTATTCTTAAAGAAAAATGTCCGCAGGCGCAATGGTGTAAATAAAATTTAAGGTCGTTCGTTGGTGAGCGGCCTTTTTGATTTAATTGTGCATATTTGCTATTGAACATTGGCAATATTTATAGTATAATATTGTTGGGCTAATACAGTAAATTAAAGGAGTTTATATGAAATCGAGAATAATAACACCTGCGCCGAGACAGATCATCGGCGTTAATATACCTAAAGAAAAGGCGGAGATCATAGGCAGACTTGCAGCGTCGGAAAACGGCAGGCTTGTTCTGCGGGAAAACTGCGCTAACGAGCAGGTAGGATATCTTTGCGGTTTTAACGGATTTAAGGCTTCGGACAGCGCGCCTGAAAGCATTTTTGAGGAGATATTGCTTTTTTCGGGCTTTGACAGTAAATCGCTCAACCGTCTGCTTGCGGAGATAAGGTCAAAGGGGTGCGGAGTACGGCTTAAAGCGATAGTTACCGCGCACAATCAGTCGTGGACAGTTAAGGCTCTGGAAGAGGAGCTTTTAAAAGAGCATAATGCAATGGAAAAATATCAGCAGGAGAGGAAGTCGAGTTGGATTGGTGAAAATAAATAAAAAGTATAAAGGAATTCTATATATAATCCTATCTTCATTCAGCTTTGCATTTATGTTCGCTTTTGTAAGAATGGCAGGGAATCTGCCTACCATACAGAAAACATTTTTCAGAAATTTTGTTGCGCTGTTTTTTGCTGTCGGCGTACTGTTAAAAAATCACACTAAGTTTGAAGTCAAGGGTAAAATGAATAATGCGGTCATTTTTGTAAGAGCTTTTGCGGGAACTATCGGTATGCTGGGAAATTTCTACGCTATCGATCATCTGGTGCTTTCCGACGCGTCTATGCTTAATAAAATGTCTCCGTTTTTTGTTATCGTGTTTTCATTTATTTTTCTGAAAGAAAGGCTTACGGCTTTTCAGGCGCTTACGGTGGCGGGAGCTTTTATAGGCAGTTTGTTTATTATCAAGCCAAGCTTTCAGCTTGTCGAATTTTTCCCTGCTCTTATGGGATTTATAGGCGGTATGGGCGCAGGACTTGCTTACACCTGCGTAAGATATTTGGGACAGCACGGGGTAAAGGGTCCTGTTATCGTGGCGTATTTTTCGGGATTTTCCTGTCTGGTGACGCTCCCGTTTCTGATTTTTGACTATCACCCTATGACGGTCACGCAGGTGCTTTGTCTCCTGGGTGCAGGAGCTGCGGCGGCGGGAGGACAGTTCTCTGTAACGGCGGCGTACACCTATGCTCCGGGCAAAGAGATATCTGTTTACGACTATTCTCAGCTTATTTTCACCACTATCCTGGGATTTTTCTTCTTCGGCGACATACCCGACGGCTGGAGCTTTCTCGGGTATTTTATCATTGTGGCTATGGCTGTGCTTGTTTTCCTTTACAATAACGTATGGCATAAAGCCGAGGAGGATAACAGTTAAAAGCAGACTGTTCTGTAAAAGTTAGATATTGGATATAATAAATAAGATAAGGCGTCTGAGATACGTACAAAATAAAAAATGTGTTTGTCCGCGCACCTGTTCTAACCTCTTACTTCTAACGTCTTACCTCTACGGAAATCAAAAGTGATTTCCGCGGGCTTTGCATTGTTTTTAATTGACACCATACATATTTTGTTGTATAATTATTATGTATTGAAATTCAAAGGGGGATCTTATATATGGGCAGAGGAGGACGCGGCGGAGGCGGAGGTCGCAGTTTCAGCAGCGGCGGCAGCAGAGGGTTCAGCTCTCATTCAAGCAGCGGTCGTTCCAGAGGCGGTTACAGCGGCTTTGGCAGCGGACGTTCAAGCAATAATTCGGGCTACAGAGGTCCTATGTTTTACGGAGGTCCGAGCTTTTTCGGAGGTCCGCATATTTATCATCAGCCGAGGAACAATCTTTACTACCGTGCGCCGATGATGAGCTTTAATCCGTTGAGCTTTGTATTCCGCACATTCAGAAATATTTTAGTCGGTATACTGATATGCGTCATTATCGTTACGATATCTGCTCCAAGCGGTTCAAATTCGGAGATAACACGTTCAACGGTCGAAAGGACAAAGCTTGACAGCTCAATGGTCAACGAGCTTGACGAATATTATACCGATAACCTTGGCTGGATAGGCAGCAGCTACACTTTAGAGCGCGGAATGAAAGAATTTTACAAACAGACGGGCGTTCAGCCTTACCTGTATATATGCGATAATCTTGACGGAGATTACAGCGGTTATTACTCCGAAGATAAACAGGAGGAATTCGGCAACAAGCTTTATGAGGAGCTTTTCAGCGACGAGAGACATATTCTTCTGGTATTCTGCGAGTACAGAAATTCTGAATATGTTTCCTTTTGTATAGTCGGAAACGCGGCGAAAACGGTCATCGACGAAGAGGCAAGAGAGATACTGCTGGACTATGTTGACCACTATTATTATTCGGATTATGAGGACGATGAATTTTTCTCCCTTGCGTTTGAAAAGGCGGGAGACAGAATTATGACCGTCGAAAGAAGCAAGGGCTGGATAGTTGCCGTTTCGATAATTTTGCTTATCGCGCTGATAATACTGTTCAGACAGCTTGAAAAGCGCAGAGACAAAAAGCTGGAACAGATGAAAGCGGCGCAGGATATCCTCAATACTCCGCTTAATGAATTCAGCGACGACAATGTGGAAGGTCTTGCAGGAAAATATGAAGATAAGCAGTAAGGGGCAGATATGGGTATTTTTTCAAGAATGAAGGATATAGCGTCCTCAAATTTCTCCGATTTAAAAGGAAAAGGCGATAAAAGCGAGGAAAAGATCAATGAGTATCTTACCGAGCGGGCTATAGAGCTTGCGGAAATAAAGAAATCCGCCGCCGAGTTAATGTCGATCGAGGTACGGCTTGACAGAGAACGTACCGAATGTCGGGGACAGATCGAGCGTTTTGAGAGTCTGGCTAAAAAGGCGTTGGCGGCAGGCAGCGAGGAGGACGCCCGTACTTTTCTGAAAAAGAAACACGAGCTGGAGCTGAAAAAGGCGGCTCTTGACCAAAAGCACGCGGAGGCTCAGGAGAATGCGGATAAGGTGAAAGAAACCTATAACTCAATGGTTCGTGAGATAAACGAGCTTCAGACAAAGCTAAAGCTTTTAAAGGGCAGAGAGGCTGCTGCGGACGCCGCGATAACCTACGGAAAAATGGGCGGTAATTCCGATATCGACAGCGAATTTGACAAGTTTGAACGCACAGCGGACAGCAAGTCCGCCGCCGCTGAGGCAAAAAGCTACGCTCAGGACGACGAGCTTTCAAGAGAGATCGAAAAGCTCCGTGAGCAAATGGAGAATGACGGGTAGAATAAGACACTGAAAAATTTACTCACATTAATATAAGCCTGTTATCGCATTACTTGCGGTAACAGGCTTTGGCTTTGTATTTTATCAGATCTGAGTTCTCAGCAGTTCAAATTTTATGTCGTGCATTTTCAGTCCGCTTAACGCGAAATACAGCTTGATTGTGGTGAAACGTGAGAACATAGGGACTTCCTTGGAGAATGAAACGGGTTTGCCGTCTGTGCCGTTCCAAGTCATAGTTCCGTACGCTGTGCCTGTGGCGAACAGTGTGACGGGCATCTGCGCAAGTTCGCTCTGTGTTGACGAGGCGGCGAGGGTTACTTTGTACACGCCCGGAACTGCAATATCCAGAGCAAAGCTGAAAGATGTTCCTCTGTCGGTGCAAATATCGTCAAGAGGGATTTCCAGCGTTTTGTCAAGCTTGTAGAATTTAACGTCCTCTGCGTCAATATCAGACGGGTCTGCGGGACGGTTTATTATCTCTACAGAGGTATCCTCGCCCATAATGCGTTTCATTGCTCTTGTTTCCATAAGGAACGACAGAATTGCCTTGGCGTTTCTCTGAAGCTCGCAGCGTTTGAGCGTTCCGTTTTCAAGGGCGGACATAATATTGTCCTCGTGATTTTCGCTGTCGGCGCATACCATATAAACGTCGTTGTGCGCTCTTACCATTGCGGCGAAATTGCTCTTGTCGGCGTCCTTGCCGCGGTCGTTGATGTTAGCCCACCAGTCGGTCATTGTAAAGCCTGTGTATCCCCACTGATTTCTGAGAATTTCTCCGTTGAGATCGAAGCTGCCTGCCGTCCACAAATCGTTTACCTTGCCGTAGGTAGTCATTATGGACTTTGCTCCGCCTTGCTTTACGGCGATCTCAAAGCCTTTAAGGTAAATCTCTCTGAGCGCTCTTTCGGAAACTACGGAATTCAGAAAATGTCTGTTGGTCTCCTGATTATTTCCGCAGAAGTGCTTTATCGTGCCCGTTACGCCTGCCGAATGCATACCGTCAAGCTCGGCGCAAGCCATTGTACCCGTAAGGAACGGATCCTCGGAGAAATACTCAAAGTTTCTGCCGTTAAGAGGGTGACGGTGAATGTTCATTCCGGGACCCAGCAGGCATTCTACCTTGTTTGCCGCCATTTCAAGTCCCATAAGGCTGAAAAGCTCGGTAACAAGCTGTTTGTTGAAGGTCGAGGCGATAAGTGTTCCGTTGGGGAGGCTGAACGCCTTTGTACCGCAGTCAAGACGCATTCCCGACGGACCGTCCGAACAGCAGCCGCAGGGGATTTCAAGCTCTGCCAGTTTGTCGGAAACTCCGCCGAATGCCGCCGCAGTACCCGCTGTGACCTTGGGACTGCACATACCCTCTCCTCTCACAATACAGGACAGGTCATAGTCGGAAAGCTGAGCGACGAACTCGTCAATGCTGTTTACGCCCTTTACAACGTCGGAAAGCTTAATACCCTTATCGCCCGTCTGCGGTATTTCCGCAGGGAGATTTTCAAGTCTGCGTTTTTGTTCGTCCACTTCGGAAAGAGGAGCGTTTTCCATAGTAAGAGCAAAACCGCCTTCCGTTATCGCGGGCTTGAAACGCTCAAACTTTTCAACGGGAGCGAGAGCCTGCGATAGCTGTTCTGCGCATATCTGATTTTCTAACGTGTGGGTGAAGATATTTTCAGCGCGTCTTACATCTGTACCTGCGTAGAAATTATAATCTCCTTTTTCAAGTACCCACGCAAAACGGTTTCCCGTAACTCCGCTGTCGTCGTATGAGGCAAGGGACTTTATATCTACGGAAATCTCAAGGGTCTGGCTTTCGTCGGGGGCAAGAGTGCGGGTCTTTTCGTATCCGCAGAGAACTCTTGCGGGCTTGCCCAGCTTGCCCTGCGGAGCTTCGCAGTAAAGCTGTACGACTTCCTTGCCGCTGTGATTTCCTACATTCTTAACTGAGGCGGAAACTGTGATGACGCCGTCCTTTTCTGCGGCTGAACAGCTTATATCGAAGTCTGTGTAGGAAAGTCCGAAACCGAAAGGATAGCGTACCTTGTCTTTGGCAAAGGTCTCAAAGTAGCGGTAGCCCACATAGATATCCTCTGCATAAACGTTGCAATCGGTATCTCCGAAAAATTTATCTGAGGGATAATCCGAAACATTGTACGCAACGGTGTCGGGGAGCTTTCCGCAGGGACTTATCTCACCCAGCAGGACTTTCGCTGTGCCCGTACCGCCCGTCATTCCGCCCTGCCATACATAAAGAACGGCGTCGGGGGAGAATTCGTCAACAAAGCTCATATCCATAATGTTGCCCACGTTCAGCAGCACCGCCACTTTTTTGAAGTGCTTTCTAACCTTTGCAAGCATATCCTTTTCAAGAGCGGTAAGCAGGTATGAACCCTCTGTGAGCTTGTTGTCCTGCTCTTCTCCCGCGGTTCTGCCGATGATTACCAGAGCGGTATCGGAGGTTTCCGCGCACTGCTTTACAAGACTGTCGTCAAGGGGCATTTCCTGCTGGCACCAAGGCTCTCCGCCCCAGCCCTCGCCGATGTCGAAGGGATTTTCCTCCGCCCATTTTCTGTATACGTAGAGCAGTTCTTCATTAAGCTTTGCGCCGCATTCGGTAAGTCCGTCGATAATTCCCGTTACCTTTGAAACGTTTACCATTCCGCCCGAGCCTGTTCCGCTTTTGTAGTAGTTAAGCTGAATTCTGCCGAATACCGAGACCTCGCGGGACCTGTCAAGGGGCAGTGCATTATTATCGTTTTTTACCATTACAATTCCCTCGGCGACCGTTCGCGCGGCAGTTTCAAGGTATTTATTCCAATCCAGTATCTGAGCCATATTTAACACTCCTGTTCGTAATTTTTATTATATGTCCGGGGTTTTGTCTTAATAATATTATACTCGCAGGGATACAAAAATATATTAAATCTATTGTTTTTTTATCAGATTTATGATACAATGTTTTTAACGCTTAAATCGAATTGGAGGATCGTTATGTTCAGTGAAGACGGCAAGGTTGAAATACTGGAAAAATATGTGGGACGAGAAAATGACACGGCAAGTTACAGCGATGAAATTGCATTTTACAAGACGGTCAAGGAGGGAAATACGGAGGCGGTCAAAGAAATTTTAAAGCAAAATCCCTTTGAGAAAATGGCAGGGGCAGAGCTTTCCGACGACCATTTGCAGAGCTTGAAGTATCATTTTACAATAACCGCCGCAATGCTTGCAAGATTTTGTATAGAGGGCGGTATGGAGCACAAGCGTGCCTATGAGCTGTCCGATAAGTATATACGTATGGGAGACAGAACCAGAACGGTCTCCGATCTGGTGGAAATTCAAACCAAAATGTGTCTGGATTACGCAAGAAAAATGAAGGATATCCATAAATCAAGAATTTATTCAAAGCCTATCGTACAGAGCATAGATTATATTTATTCGCACCTCCACTGCCGCTTGACGGTAGGGGAGGCGGCTAAAGCTGTGGGGCTTAATCAGTGCTATTATTCAAAGCTTTTCAAAAAAGAGGTTGGCTGTCCTCCTCAGGAATATATACTCAGGCGGAAAATCGACGCCGCAAAAAATCTATTGCTGTATTCGTCGTATTCAAGCGCGGAGATCGCCGACCTGCTGTCTTTTTCGTCTCAAAGTCACTTTATTTCGGCATTCGGAAAATACTGCGGGGTAACTCCCCGGGAGTACAGAAACAGCAATTTCAACAGACTGGGTATCGAGGAGGAATGAGCGTGTACAGAATTTTAGTAGTTGACGACGAAAGGGAGCTTTCAATGCGGCTCGGCGAATTTTTACAGAACGAGGGCTTTTCAGTTGTGTGCGCCGAAGGGCAGACCGACGGTCTTGAGAAATTCGGAAAAGGAGAGTTCGACTGCATACTGATTGATATTTCTTTGAAGGACGGCAACGGATTTTCGGTGTGTTCCGCTATAAGAGCGAAGTCTGATGTGCCTGTAATTTTTCTTACCGCATCGGGCGACGAGTCGTGTACAGTAGCGGGATTTGAGATCGGTGCGGACGATTATATTGCAAAGCCTTTTCGTCCCAGAGAGCTTGTGGCAAGGATAAAAAACTGTATAAGACATAAAAACGGAGGTTCAGCGTCCATATCCTGCGGGAGCATTACCGTCGATACCGCTAAGGGGCTTGTTACCCGAAACGGAGAGGAACTTTTCCTGTCTGCACTGGAATATCGCCTGCTTTTGATATTCCTTACAAATAAGGGACAGCTATTGTCCCGTGACAGGCTTATTGACGAGCTGTGGGCGGCTTCGGGAGAGTTTGTAAGCGACAACACGCTTACGGTGTACATCAAACGTCTGCGTGAAAAGATCGAGGACGATCCGCAGTCCCCAAATATTATAAAGACTGTTCGCGGACTTGGCTATAAGGCGGGTGACTGAATGGACGTAATGACAAATCCCGAGGTCAAGCGCAATACGATAGTGCATATTACTGCGGTCTTGATTTTTTCGGCGGCAGCGGCTTATATTAATATTATCGCAGGCGCATTATGTCTCGCTATGGGAATTATACTGCTTACTGTATATTTACTTACGGAAAAAACGCGTCACGATAAAATCTCTCATCTGTGCAACGAAATAGACAGAATACTAACAGGAGGAGAGCAGATAAAGCTGGACGATTTTTCCGAGGGGGATCTAAGCATACTGCAAAGTGAAATAAGAAAGCTTACCATAAGACTGAGCGGACAGAATACTATGCTCCGCTCCGATAAAATACTGATGAAGGACTCCATGGCGGACATTTCACATCAGCTAAGAACGCCTTTTACAACTATGAATTTGGTGCTGTCAATGCTGGCGAAGCCAAATCTTCCAAGGCAGGAAACGGCGCGTTATGTGAGGGAGCTTTCAAAGCTGCTTAGCCGTACCGACTGGCTTATCGACGATATGCTGAAGCTGTCCCAATTCGACGCGGGAGTAGTCAAGCTTGAAAGAAAAATATGCGGAGTAAGAGAGATTATTCTTTCGTCGGCGGAGCCTATAGAGATACCTCTGGAGCTTAAAGGCATTGAGCTTTCGATAGATATCCCCGAAAATACCTGCGCCGAGATAGATTTCAAGTGGACAAGCGAGGCGGTGGGGAATATCATCAAAAACTGTATGGAGCATACTCCCGAAAACGGCATTATCAAGGTTAAGGCTGAGGAAAATCCTCTTTATACGGAAATTATCATCTCCGACAGCGGAAACGGTATAGCGCCCAAGGATCTGCCCCATATTTTCGAGCGGTTTTACAAAACCTCCGAGACAAACGGCTACGGCATAGGACTTGCGCTTGCGCAGAGAATTTTAAAGTCTCAGGACGGAATTATCGAGGCGGAAAATTCCGACAGCGGCGCAGTATTCAGACTGAAAATATATAAAACGGCAGTTTGACAGAGACAAGCAAAATATGCGGACGCAAATTCTAACCTTTTATTTCTAACATCTTACCTCTAAGTGACTAAAGTGTAATTTTAAAGTCACTTTGATGTCACTTAAATATGATATAATTATCGTATGAAAGGGGAGGAAATTATGGAATTACTTGAAATTCAAAATCTCTGCAAGACCTACGGCAGCGGCGAGAACGAAGTCAAGGCGCTGGATAACGTTTCGTTTACCGTTCCCAAGGGACAGATGACGGCTATTGTGGGTCCCAGCGGCTCGGGAAAATCAACTCTTCTGCATATCATAGGCGGAGTTGACAAGCCTACGTCGGGCAAGGTTTTCGTGGACGGCTGCGACGTTTTTGCGCAGAACGAGAAAAATCTTGCCGTTTTCAGGCGCAGACAGGTGGGACTTATCTATCAGTTCTACAATCTTATTCCCGTACTGGACGTGGAGGAAAACATTACCCTGCCGTTGACTATGGACGGCAGAAAGCCCGACAAGCAGCGCGTAACGGAAATGCTGGAGCTTATGGGTCTGGAAAAACGAGCAAAGCATCTGCCCTCTCAGCTTTCGGGCGGTCAACAGCAGAGAGTTTCCATTGCAAGAGCGCTTTTTACCGCTCCCGCGGTCATACTTGCGGACGAGCCTACGGGTAATCTGGACTCCAAAAACAGCAGGGAAATCATCAAGCTTTTGAAACAGTCCAATAAATTGTACGAACAGACAATGCTGATAATCACCCACGACGAAAAGATTGCATTGCAGTGCGACAGGATCATAACAGTTGAGGACGGCAGGATTGCGGGCGACGAGGCGGTGAGAAGATGAATTTCACATTGTCCCTTGCGAAAAAGTATGTAAAACAGCAGAAACGGCATTCTGCGCTTACTATGCTAAGTATTATGGCTGCGGTCATTTTTATTACGGTTATTTTCAATTTATTTTCGACTTATATAAAAAGCAGCGCAAAGCTTGTGCGGGCGGACAATCCGTGGCACGCATCGGTATACGGTCTTACTCAGGAGCAATCTCAGGAGTTTGAAAAATGCAAGTATATTGAGAAAACCGCTTTTGTAAAAAACGGAGTGGGGAGCTCTGAGGACGGTTATACTACAAAGACTGCCATTCTGTTTACTAAGAACGTCCCCGACTGCGAAAACGCTATAAATGACGCGCTTATAGCAATTGGTATTCCTGAATTGGAGACGGACTTATATCCCGTAGATCTTAATAAAAGGCTGCTCTCAATGGAATTTATCGGTTTTGAGGGAAAAATACAGCTTATGCAGTTAGTCGCTATATTCTATATATTTGTCCTGATAATGCTTGTGTGCGTGAGACTTATAATCGACACCGCCTTTGAGATTTCCTCAAAGGAGCGAGAAAAGCAGTTCGGTATATTACAGTCGGTGGGAGCGACAAAAAAGCAGATAGTTGGCGTTATCGTCAAGGAGGGTATATTGCTTTCCGACGTAGGCATACCTGCGGGACTTGTGCTGGGTACGGGGCTTTCCTATGTGATCTACCGAATTTTAATGAAAAGCGGATTTTCCTACCTGATGACAATAGACGCAGACCTTGCGGAGCAATGCATTGCCTTTCACGTTTCGCCTGCTTTCATACTTCTTACCGTTGTGACCGCTCTGGGCTGGGTAATGCTTTCAGCCTACGGCGTGGGAATGCGTATCACCAAGATGACCCCCATACAGGCTATTCAGGGAAACAAGGGGAAAATCAAAAAGGTCAAAAAACACACTCTGTTCGGTCTTATTTTCGGCTGGACGGGCAGGTTAGCCTCGCGGAATATCAGGCGCAACAAAAAGCGTTATATTATTACGATATTGTCCATTACGATCTCTATGACGATGTTTATTTCCTTTAAATTTGTTATCAGGGCGATGAATGTTGTTACGGACGAGAATGCAGCTCAATATTCCGGTAATGATATTGACGTTTATTGTGAAGTTCCCGATGAGCCGTACTCAGAGGGCGATTTACAAAATGGTTATTATGATTTTGAAAAGCAGACCGAAATTCTGAGAGACACAGGTTATTTTAAGAATGTTCAGGCTTTTATTTACGAATTCGGGGAAATATATGATGCGAGCAGTCTGCCGTTTAGCGAGGAATACAAGAAATTAGTTGAAAATGAATATGGTCAGCTTTCCGATGAAAACCATATGATGGTATTTTTTGTTAATGAGGAAACTTACAGCAATCTGTTTAACGGAAACCCTGAAATTCCTTATTCTGAATTGGCTGAAAACGACGGATATCTTATTCAGAATTACTACTATTATTCCGACGAAAAAAATCCCGAATGTAAAATACTTAATGCTCCTGTCGGTACTGACTTTAACGGGAAAATCAATACTGAGGAAATCAATATTACCGTTGAAGAGGAAACAGGTTTAGAGGAGATTGATGAAATTTATATGGATATTGGTATTAATATTATGGGTGAAATTGACAGTCCGTTATACAGGTCGTCTATACTGACTTTTATCACCACAGAGGAACAGTATAAAAAGCTTTTCGGAACCAATATGTATCTTACCTATTATCTGAGTTTTTATCTTGATCTGGCTGAAAGCGATGAATATACCGACGAACAGCTGCATAATCTTGCCATTGAATTTCTGGATGAAAACGAGTACGAATACGGCGATAATTTCGGAAATAATCTTGCTGCAAAACGGCAGATATCCTCAGTGAGAATTCTGGGCTATGCGCTTATTGCGCTGATAACGTTCATTGCAGCGGTGAATATGATAAATATTATATCCACAGGCATACTCAACCGCAGACCCGAGATTGCGGCTATGAAATCGCTCGGTATATCAAGCGGACAGCTTACAAAGCTGATAATCATAGAATGCCTGCAATACGCGGTCGTATCGGGAGTATTTGCGCTGATACTTTCGGAGCTTATGCTGTTAGCAACTACGTCGGGCTTTATGTCAATGCTTTACAATCCCGAGGACGAGATGTTCAAAACGATCTTCAGCTACACAGAACCGATAAGCGGCGCTGTCATATCTGTTGCGGCGGCGTTTGTCATAGGAATTGCAGCGGCGGCGATACCTCTAAGAAAAATCAGAAAAGAGTCCATAACGGAAATCATAAAGGACTCGGACAAGTAATAATTACAGAAGAACAAAAGATAATATAGAATGTACGGTAAAAGAGAGACGTATCCAAACGAGCGTCTTTCTTTTATTTTACATTGTGTTTTTTTAAGAAATTTTAAAATTTATTGATGTTCTCAAAGGAATAAGAAAGACTTTTTGTAGAAACATATTAGTAGGAATGCTGCGCTGTATTGACTTTACATACATTTTACAACACACTGATAACAGATTTGATGTTTGCGATGTATTATTTACCTGTAACCAAAAGAGTTATAAATCAAATTCAAAGGAGAATTTAAGTATGAAAGCAACAAAAAAGGTGTTTGCATTGGCAATGTCGGCAGTGGTAGCGGTATCTGCGCTTGGCGGCTGTTCAAAGAACGTTTCGGGTACTGTGTCCACCGACGGTTCAACATCAATGGAAAAGGTGATAGGAACTCTTGGAGAGGCGTTTGAAGAGGAGAATTCAGGCGTAACGTTTACTTATAACCCCACAGGCTCAGGCTCGGGCATTCAGGCGGTTCTGGAGGGCAGATGCGATATCGGACTTTCCAGCAGAGCTTTGAAGGACGATGAAAAATCCGAGGGACTGGAAGAAACCGTTCTGGCATACGACGGTATCGCAATTATTGTAAATCCCGAAAATACTGTAACAGATCTGAGTATCAAGCAGATCGCGTCTATTTACAAGGGCGAGATAACTAACTGGAAAGATGTAGGCGGAAACGACGGCGAGATCGTTCTGATAGGACGTGAGGCAGGCTCGGGCACAAGAGACGGCTTTGAGAGCATTGTTGGCGTAGAGGAAGCCTGCAAATACCGTCAGGAACTTACTTCCACAGGAGACGTAATTACAACCGTTTCTGGAAATCCCAATGCTATTGGATATGCTTCTCTTGCTTCAGTCAAGGAAAGCGTAAAGGTTCTTCAGGTCGGCGGAGTTACTCCTACCGACGATACGATAAAGGACGGCAGCTATTCGGTACAGCGTCCGTTCGTACTTGTAACCAAAAAGGATACGGAGCTTTCCGAGGCGGCGCAGAACTTCTTTGACTTTGCGACCTCCGACGACGCAGCATCGCTGATTTCCGAAGCAGGCGTAGTACCGGCGAAATAACAAAACCTTATTAAATCGGCGGTGAAATATCCGCCGCCGATTTGTTATCTGGAAAGGAAATTTATAGTGAAAGACAAAAAACAATTTTTAGAAACTTTTGTCCACGGCGTGTTTCTTATTCTCGGTCTGATTACTGTGGGCTGTGTACTGCTCATTACGGTTTATCTGATTATTTCGGGTATTCCTGCTATTCGTGAGATAGGATTGTTTGATTTTATTCTGGGAGATAAGTGGCAGTCCACAGCGTCGGAGCCGTCGTTCGGAATTCTGCCGTTTATTCTCACAAGCGTTTACGGCACTGCGGGAGCTATTCTTATAGGAGTTCCCATAGGATTTATGACTGCCGTATATCTTGCGAAATTTGCGCCTGCAACCGTTAAAAATGTCGTATCGTCGGCGGTAAGCCTTCTGGCGGGTATTCCCTCGGTGGTTTACGGTCTTGTGGGTATGCTGGTGCTTGTTCCCGCAATACGCAAGCTGTTCGATCTGCCCGACGGCTCGGGACTTCTTGCGGCGATAATCGTTCTTGCTATTATGATACTGCCCTCTATTATCAATGTGTCGATAACCGCGTTAGAGGCTGTGCCAAAGGAGTATGAGGACGCGTCTCTTGCTCTGGGAGCAACTCCCGTGGAGACCTATTTCAAGGTGTCCGTTCCAGCAGCAAAAAGCGGAATTGCCGCAGCGGTAGTTCTCGGCGTCGGAAGAGCCATAGGCGAGGCAATGGCAGTAATGATGGTATCGGGCAATGCGCCGAATATGCCGTCGCTTTTTCAGAGCGTCCGTTTCTTGACAACGGCGGTAGCGAGCGAGATGTCCTATGCGGGAGGCTTGCAGAAGCAGGCGCTGTTTTCCATTGCATTGGTGCTGTTTTTGTTCATAATGCTGATAAATGCGACGCTGAACTTTTTCCTTAAGCGCAGCAAGGAGGGGTAATATGCAGAAAAATCATATTTCCAAAGGCAGAAAAACGTATATCCTTTTAATGCGTGTATTAATGGCGGTATCGACGCTGCTCACCTGCGGCTTGGCTCTGTTTCTGGTGGTTTATGTGCTGGTAAAGGGAATTCCGAATATTACTTGGGAGCTGTTATCCACTAAGCCCAGCTACTTATCGGGAAAGATCGGAATTCTGCCCGACATTCTGAACACGCTTTATATAATCATTGCCGCATTGGTGATCGTAATTCCTTTCGGAGCGGGAGCGGCAGTTTACCTTACCGAATATGCACGCAACAAAAAGCTTGTAAGCGTTATCGAATATGCGGCAGAAACTCTCTCGGGTATACCCTCGATCATATACGGTCTGGTGGGAATGCTGTTTTTCTGCCAGTTTCTGAATATGCAGACATCTCTTCTTGCGGGTGCGCTTACGCTGGTGATTATGAATCTGCCGACGATTATGCGTACAACTCAGGAGAGCCTTAAAACCGTTCCGCAGAGCTACCGCGAGGGTGCGTTCGGTCTCGGCGCGGGAAAATGGCGAGTTATACGAACGGTAGTGCTGCCCGGCTGTATCGACGGCGTTATCACAGGCTGTATCCTTTCCGTAGGAAGAATTCTCGGAGAGTCTGCCGCTCTGCTGTTTACAGCGGGATTTGCCCACGCTCTTAACGGTTTCTTTGAGGGATTGGGCAGCTCGGGAGCTACTCTCACCGTAGCGTTGTACGTTTATGCAAAGGAGCAGGGAGAATTCGAGGTAGCTTTCGGCATTGCCGCTATACTGATGATACTTACGCTGATAATCAATTTGCTTGCATCATTTGTGGGCAGATATTTCAAAAAGAGGAGAAGTATATGAAAGACATAATTACCGTTAAAGATATGTGTCTGTGGTACGGAAGTTCTCAGGCATTGAAAAATATAAATATGAATATTCCCGAAAAGAGCATTACCGCTCTGATCGGTCCGTCGGGCTGCGGAAAATCCACATTTCTGAAAACCCTCAACCGTATGAACGATTTAATTCCCGGCGTGAAAATCACAGGCGAGATATGCTACGGGGATACGAATATCTTTGATCCCTCTCTGGACGTAAATACGCTCCGCAAAGAAATAGGAATGGTTTTCCAGAAGCCTAATCCGTTTCCTATGAGCATTTACGATAATATTGCCTACGGCCCCAGAACGCACGGAATAAAAAGCAGAGTAAAGCTGGACGAGATAGTTGAACGTTCCCTGCGTGACGCAGCTATCTGGGACGAGGTAAAGGACAGGCTTAAAAAGAACGCCTTGGGGCTTTCCGGCGGACAGCAGCAAAGATTATGTATTGCCCGCGCTTTGGCGGTAGAGCCCGATGTACTTCTTATGGACGAACCCACCAGCGCGCTGGACCCGATCTCTACTTCAAAAATAGAGGAGCTGTCCATACAGCTCAAGGATAAATATACTATTATAATAGTTACGCACAATATGCAGCAGGCGGTGCGTATCTCGGATAAAACAGCGTTCTTCCTGCTGGGAGAGCTTGTGGAGTACGGCGATACGGAGAAGCTTTTCTCTCAGCCAACAGATAAGCGTACCGAAGATTATATAACAGGGAGGTTTGGATAATGAGAAGCAGATTCGACGAGCAGCTTGCTTTATTAAAAAAAGATTTGATTACAATGGGTTCTTTGTGCGAGGAGGCTATCGCGCTTGTTTCAAAAGCGCTGTACGAAGGCAATATGGAATTGGCGAAAAAGGTTTCTCCTTTGGATCTCGAGGTAGACCGAATGGAAAGAGACATCGAGTCCTTATGTTTGAAAATGCTATTGAAGCAGCAGCCTGTTGCCAGGGACCTGCGTCAGATATCCGCCGCTCTGAAAATGATCACAGATATGGAGCGTATAGGCGATCAGGCTGAGGATATTGCCGAAATAATCACATTCCTTAACGGTCGTACCGCGCCTGAAAACATAAGGATCTATGAAATGGCAAACGCTATTATAAAAATGGTAACCGACAGCGTTGACGCTTATGTGAAAAAAGATACTGAGCTTGCAAAGTCCGTTATAGCCTACGACGATGTTGTGGACGAGTGCTTTAACAGCGTTAAAAACAATCTCATCGGTATAATTGCTAAAAATCCCGAAGACGGCGAATACGCGCTTGATTTCCTAATGATAGCAAAGTATTTTGAGAAAATAGGAGATCACGCGGTAAACATAGCCGAGTGGGTGCTGTTTTCGATCACAGGACGTAAGGGTAAATAAAGTCAATTATTGATTGGCAGAGCGGCAGGAGCAATAATATGCTTTTGCCGTTTATTTACGGATTTATGTTGATATGAAGAGAATTTTATGCTATAATTTAATTGCCGAAGGCTTGACTTTACAGTATCTTTACATTAATATGATTACAGATTTGATTTTTAAGCGGTAAAATATGATATGAAGTTAGAGTTTCATAATGAAAGGGAGTAATACGACGTGATTTTTTGCGTAGAAGACGACAGCGCGATACGCGATCTGATGATATATGCTTTGAATTCAGCGGGCTTTGAAGCCAAAGGCTTTGTTGAGGGTACCGAGCTTTTTAAAGCTTTGCAAATCCGGACACCCAATCTTATTATGCTTGATATTATGCTTCCCGGGGAGGACGGCATAGAAATACTGAAAAAGCTGAGGTCCAATACTGCAACAGCCGATATTCCCGTTATTATGGCTACCGCTAAGGGCACCGAGTATGATAAAGTGATAGGTCTCGACCTTGGTGCGGACGATTATCTTGCAAAGCCTTTCGGTATGATGGAAATGGTATCCAGAGTAAAAGCGGTGCTGAGACGTACAGAGCCTAAAACTGTCGGAATTCTGCGCGTCGGAGCATTGGAACTTAATACCTCCGAGCACATCGTAACAGTAGAAAACAAACGCGTTGAGCTTACCTTGAAGGAATACGATATGCTGAAAAAGTTTATGGAAAATATCGGCAGGGCTTTCACACGAGAACAGCTTCTGCAAAGTATATGGGACACCGATTATATGGGCGAGACGCGTACCGTTGACGTTCATATCGGCACATTGCGTACAAAGCTGGGGTCTTGCGGCGATTACATTAAAACCGTCAGGGGCGTAGGCTATCGAATGGAGGCGAGGTAATGACCAAACGTATATTCCGTTCCATTTGCTTAGTGGCGATAGGCGTGCTTTTTGCTTCAATAGCGTTGTTTGTTGGCGCGCTTTACGATTATTTTTCGACCGTTCAGCGTAATCAGCTGAAAATGCAGACTAATCTTGCGGCGCATGGGGTGGCAAATGAAGGAATAGGATACTTTGACGGACTTGATACAAAGAATTACCGTATCACGTGGATAGACTCCGACGGAACGGTGCTTTATGACAGCAAATCCAATACGGACGAAATGGAAAATCATCTGGAGAGGGAAGAAATAAAGCAGGCTCTTTCCAAGGGCTTCGGCGAAAGCTCCCGTTACTCCAGCACATTGACCGAACGCTCTTTTTACAGCGCGGAGCTTCTTCCGGACGGTACCGTGCTCCGTCTTTCCATAGCGCAGAATACTTTGTTTACTCTGCTTTTGGGTATGCTGCAGCCGATCTGCATTGTAATTCTTTTAGCTCTTGTGCTGTCTTTCTGGTTTGCTTCGCGTCTGTCCAAAAAGATCGTTAAACCGCTTAACGACATCAATCTGGACGAACCGCTTAACAACGATTGCTACGACGAGCTTTCTCCGCTGCTGAGGCGCATTAATTTTCAGCAGCAGAAAATCAAGCGGCAAAGCGCGCAGCTAAGACAAAAGCAGATCGAGTTTGAAACGGTAACTACAAATATGAGGGAGGGTATTATCCTCCTCAACATCGGCGGATCTGTGCTTGCAATAAACCGCGCGGCGGAACGGCTGATCGGCGCGGACGGTTCTCCTGTGGGACAGGATATTTTGTCCGTCAACCGCAGTCTCGGCTTGCAGGAGGTTCTTAATAAATCCGTAAACGGAGAATTTGCGGAAAAAACTATGGAAATGGGCGACGGCATATATCAGCTGAAGTCAAGTCCCGTTCTGTCGGAGGGAAAGGTATCGGGCGTTGTTTTGCTGCTGCTTAACGTTACGGAAAAAGAAAGATCCGAGCAAATGCGGCGTGAATTTACCGCAAACGTTTCCCACGAGCTTAAAACGCCTCTGCATACAATTTCAGGCTGTGCGGAGCTTATGGTGAACGGCATTGTAAAGCAGAAGGATATGACAAAATTTTCTTCACAGATATATAATGAGGCGCAGAGAATGATACGGCTTGTCGAGGATATCATAAAGCTGTCTCATCTGGACGAGGGCGCGGACGATATGAAACGTGAAGAAACCGATATCTATTCAATGGCGCAGGCAACTATTGAAAGTCTGTCGCAGGAAGCGGAAGCCTCAGGCGTCAAGATTACGCTTAACGGTGAAAATGCGGCGGTGTACGGTATCCCTCAGCTGCTGCAAGGTATTATATATAATCTTTGCGATAATGCGATAAAGTATAACAAGCAGGGCGGTTCTGTGACTGTAACTGTCAAGAAGGAAGAACAGTCCGTTATACTTTCCGTTGCCGATACTGGCATTGGAATTCCACCCGAGCACAGAGACAGGATATTTGAACGTTTCTATCGGGTTGACAAAAGTCATTCAAAGGAGATAGGCGGTACAGGTCTGGGACTTTCTATTGTAAAACACGCGGCTCGTCTGCACAACGCAGATGTTCAGCTGGACAGCGTTGTCGGAAAAGGAACGGTAATTACTGTTACATTCCCCATAATCACTACGATGCGTACAGAGTAATATCCGTATGCGGATAACTTTAATTCAATGTCGGAAATACAAAGCTAAAAACGGAGAGCGTTCGGTAGCGCTCTCCGTTTTTGGTAATATAATTATTTTTCTGCTTTAAGAATGTCTTCGCCCGTTTTTACCGCGCCGCTGTTTAACGTTTCTATTGAACTGTATCTGTCTGAATTGCAGATTATCATAGGCGTTGTGACCTTGTAACCCTCCTGCTGTATCGCTTTGATGTCGAAGCTTACAAGCAGGTCTCCCTTTTTCACGGTCTGTCCGTTTTTGACGTGCGCCGTAAAATGTCTGCCCTCAAGGTGAACGGTATCTATGCCGATATGCAGAAGAATTTCACAGCCTTTGTCGGACCTGAGATTTACTGCGTGTTTTGTTTCAAATACCATTTCTGCCACTCCGTCGCAGGGAGCGCACAGCCTGCCTTCCAGCGGTTCGACGGCAATTCCCTCTCCGAGGATTTTCTGTGAAAAGACCTCGTCCTCGACATTTTCAAGCTTAATTGCTTTTCCCGAAACGTGTGCGCCCAGTATTTCGCTTTCCACATCATTTTCGTCGGAGCTGTCTGAGGCAGTATGAGGACTTATTTCAGTTTCGGCAAAATCTTCGGGTACGTCCTCAATGTGACGGTCAAGATAGTCCTCCAGATTTGATTTTATGACCGAGACCTGCGGACCGTATATGATCTGAATACCGTTTCCTTTGTGGATAACTCCCGACGCTCCGCTTGCTTTAAGCTTTCCGTCGTCGGCAAGAGCGGGATCGTTCAGCGTTATCCTCAGTCTTGTCGCACAGCAGTCTAAGTCTGAGATGTTGCCTCGTCCGCCAAGACCCTTTACTATCAATGCGCTTACGCTGTCGGAGGTACTGTCCGAGCCTGAATTTTTAGCGTTCATATCGGCTCTGGTGTACAGCTTGGTTTCCTCGTCGTCCGCCTCTCGTCCCGGAGTTTTCAGATTGAGCCTGGTTATCATAAAGTAGAACACCAGATAGTAGACCACAGCGTATATTATGCCGACGGCGACTATCCATAACCAGTGGGTTTTCGCGTTGCCCTGAAGTATACCGAACAGAGTTAAGTCTATTGCGCCGCCCGAGAAGGTCATACCTACTCCGACGCCAAGAATGTGCATAAGCATATAGGAAAGTCCCGCAAGCACGCAGTGTACGGCGTACATAACAGGCGCGACGAACAGGAATGTGAATTCCAGCGGTTCAGTGATACCCGTAAGCATTGACGTAAGCGCCGCAGAAAGGAGAAGTCCTCCCACGGCCTTTTTCTTTTCGGGACGAGCCGCTTTGTACATAGCGTATGCCGCCGCAGGAAGTCCGAATATCATAAAGGGGAATTTTCCCGACATAAAGCGCGTGGCTGAGACTGAGAATACCTCTGTGGACTTTGAGGCAAGCTCCGCAAAGAAAATATTCTGCGCTCCCTGAACGGTCACGCCGTCAATTATCATAGAGCCGCCCAGCTCCGTCTGCCAGAAAGGCATATAGAAAACGTGGTGCAGTCCGAACGGGATAAGCGCACGTTCGATGATACCGTATATCCAAGTTCCCGCATAGCCCGAATTTAATACGAGCTTTCCCAAACCTGCGATACCCGTCTGCACAAAGCCCCATACATAGAACATTACTATACCTACCGCAAGGAAAACAAGACTGCATATGATCGGCACAAATCTTGTTCCGCCGAAAAACGAAAGCACCTGCGGGAGCTGTATTTTATAAAATCTGTTGTGCAGAGCCGCAACTCCCAGACCTACGATTATACCGCCGAAAACTCCCATTTGCAAGGTAGTTATACCCAGCACCGAGGCTGTTGAATTTGCGGGCATAGCGTCAACTCCGCCTCTTGCGGAAATCAGCGCGCTGATAGCGGTATTCATAATAAGAAAGGCGATAGCGCCCGATAAAGCGGCGACTTCTTTTTCCTTTTTCGCCATACCAATGGCAACGCCCATTGCAAAAAGCAGGGACAGGTTGTCGAATACTGCACTGCCTGTTTTTGCCATTATGTCCAGAACGGTATATAAAACTCCGCCCTCCTTGATGATGTTAGTCAAACGGTAGGTTTCAAGGGTAGTGGGATTTGTGAACGAGCTGCCGATACCCAGCAGCAGACCTGCTACGGGCAGCAGCGCGATAGGCAGCATAAAAGAGCGTCCCACTCGCTGGAGAACTCCGAAAATCTTGTCTTTCATTTGATTTTCCTCCGTAAAGGTGATTTATCGGTCTGTACCCATTTATTCGGGAGCAGACCAATATGTACGCTATGTCATATTATAATCTTTTTTGCGGTTTTCATACTAAAAAAATTAACTTTGGCAATTAAACTTATGACATAGAATGATTATGCTTTTTATGAAATCCCGTTGACAAAGGTCAAATTGCGTGATATCATATATTTAATACTGTATGCGGAGGATTTTTTATGAACGAAGATTTGAAAAAGGCGACAGAGATATTTGAGCAGGGAGGATATACCTGCGTTGCAGTGAAAAACGGCAGGTCCGCAGTCTTCAGGGAAACAGGCGTCAGGCCTCTGCTTATTCTTATAGACGGCGGGGACAGTATGGCGGGCTGCTGTGCCGCAGATAAAATCGTAGGCAGAGCAGCCGCGTTTCTTTACTGTTACATGGGAGCGCGGGCGGTCTACGCAGAGACAGTAAGCAGGGGAGCTGTTGAGATATTTGAAAATCACGGCATAGACGTTCGGTATAAGATACTCACCGAGCAAATTGTAAACCGTCAGGGCACGGGAAGCTGTCCTATGGATACGGCGGTCAGCGGTATAGCTTCCGACGGAGAGGATAGTCCCGCGAAGGCTCTGGAGGCGATCAGAGCAAAGCTCAGTACGCTTACGATTGACTGAGCGGTTTTGCAGAGGGCGGAACTTCAAAGGGATATAAATTCTTGTAGACTTCAAAATCGTCCTCCGTCTGATTTGCTCCTGCGGGAATAAGTCCTGTGCAGTCGTTGGAGCTGCAAGAGGGATTGTAGTAGGAATACATTCCGCTGCTGTGCGAATTCCTGTGAGTTTGTTCCCAGCATTCTTTAAGCTGTAAAAAGGTATCGGGATTTTTTTCAAGCAGACTTTGCTGCAAAGACGGCGTAAGCGTTTGGTAGAATTCCATACATTTACTGTCACTGTTTATCAGTTCTGAAAGGTTATTGTAGTTATCCATAGCGGTTCTCCTTTGGCAATAGATTCGGTACTAATATTATTGACATTTTAGATATTATTATAAATTGGAAAATTTTTCGGAGGTTTTATATGAAAATCGGCGTAGACTATTATCCCGAGCATTGGGACGAAAATATGTGGGAGCAGGACGCTCTTTTAATGAAAAAAACAGGAGTAAAGACGGTTCGGCTTGCCGAATTCGCCTGGTGCAGAATTGAGCCGCGCGAGGGGAAATTCGATTTTGCGTGGCTTGACAGGGCTGTGGATATGTTTGAAAAAAACGGTATCGACGTTATCCTCTGTACGCCTACAAACTGTCCTCCTCTGTGGCTTTATGAAAAGTACCCGAACGCCGTAAGGACATCTCCCGACGGCGGACATATCGCTATCGGAATAAGAGGTCACAGGTGCTATAACGATCCCGATTTTGTAAGACTGTCGCACAGAGTTATCGATAAGATGACCAAGCATTACGCGCGCAGAAAATCCGTTGCAGCGTGGCAGATAGACAACGAGCTGGAGTCTAATATATGCGCCTGCGAGGTCTGTACAAAGAGATACAGAAAATGGCTGAAAGCCAAATACGGAACTCTCGACGAGCTTAACAGACGTTACGGAAACATAATGTGGAGCGGAGAATTCTCCGATTGGGAACAGATAAAGCCGCCTACAGACAAATATAACAGAGCGTGGCTAAATCCCGCTTATGTGCTGGATCATCAGCGTTTTGCGTCCGATGATATGATCGGATATGTAAAGTCTCAGGCGGAAATTATCCGCAGAAACTGTCCGAATGTTCCCGTTACCACCAACTGCTGGTTCTGTGAAAATATGCCCGATCTGCACAAGACTTTCAAGGAGCTTGACTTTACGGCATACGACAATTATCCGCCCCTCAGAATTCCCCAAAATGACGAGGCTTATTATTCCCACGCTTTTCATCTTGATTTTATGCGCGGCGTCAAGCAGGATAATTTCGTTATTATGGAACAGCTCAGCGGCGCAATGGGAAGCTGGGCTCCTATGTCGAGAACCACACAGCCTGGAATGATAAAGGGATACTCCTTGCAGGCTTTCGCTCACGGCGCAAACGAGGTCATACACTTCCGCTGGAGAACAGCGGTTAAGGGCGCGGAAATGCATTGGCACGGTCTTATTGACCATTCAAACGTACCGGGCAGACGTTTCGGAGAGTTTGAGGATTTGTGCAAAACCGCAGAGACCTTGACGGAGATTACGGATACCAAGCTTAAATCAGACGTAGCTGTAATTTATTCCTATGACAGCGATCTGGCTTTGAAAATACAGCCGCAGACCGACGGGTTTTACTATTACGATCAGCTTAAAGCGTGGCACGACGGATTTTCCCACTGCGGTGTGAATGTGGATATAATTTCCGAAAATGCGGATTTCTCAAAGTACAAAGTTGTATGCGCTCCCGCCTTGTACGTGTGCTCTGAGGAAACTGCGGCTCGGCTAAACGACTTTGAAAAAAACGGCGGCACGCTTATTCTCACCTGCCGCAGCGCAGTCAAGGATAAGGATAACGGCTGTTATATGCGGCAGCTTCCCGCAATGTTTAACGAGACGGCAGGGTGTAAGGTCCGCGAGTACGATCCTATCGGTTACGACAGAATCGATATTTGCGACGACGGCGGAAACAAATGGCAGTGTACCAATTGGTGCGACATCATCGAATGCACCTCGGCAAAGCCGATCCTAACCTATGACGGGAATTTTTACAAAGGCTTGCCCGCAGGTACGGTAAATGATTTCGGCGGCGGTAAATGCTTTTACATAGGTACGGTGCTTTTTAAAAATCATTACAGAGAGCTTGCAAAGAGAATTCTTAAAGCCTGCAATATCGGCATTATTGAAAATCTTCCCGAGCGTGTGGAGGTCTCTGTAAGAGAAAATGAGAAAAAGTCCGTATACTTCATTTTCAACAACTCGGAGGAAAAATGCGTTTTCACTTTTAAAGAGGAAGTACTTTCGCTCGCTCCCTTTGAAATGAAGATCATTTCTCGGGATAAATGTTGAAATTTTCATAAAATTGCCTTGAAATATCACCTGCATTATGCTATAATAATGCGGGTGATTGATTATGTATGTTTGTCCCGTATGCCGAAAAAGACTTAAACGGCTTGGTAACGTCTGGCACTGTCAATTCGGGCACAGCTTTGATATTTCAGGAAAAGGATATGTAAATCTGCTTACGACCGCAGGAAGAAATCCCAAAAACGCAGGAGATAACGCCGAAATGGTAAGAGCGCGCACGGAGTTCCTCGACAGAGGGTACTACCGTCCGCTTGCAGAAAAAACGGCGGATATTATGGCGTCACTGCTTGAAAATACTGCTGAACCAAAAATCATTGACAGCGGCTGCGGCGAGGGATACTACACTTGTATTTATGCGGACAGACTGAAAAATGCATCGTTTTGGGGAATTGACATATCAAAAAAAGCTGTGGCGCATTGCGCTTCAAGAGCGAGAAAAGCGGCGCTGTCCAATTGTGAATTTGCTGTGGCGTCCTCGTTTGAACTGCCGTTCAGGGATCATTTTGCCGACCTTATAGTATGTACCTTTGCTCCGGTTGCGAATGACGAGTATGCAAGAAAGCTGAGACACGGCGGACGGCTCGTGGTCGTATCTCCGTCGCCGAGGCATTTGTTTGAGCTGAAAAGCGTGCTGTACGATCAGCCGTATGAGAACAAACCGAATATTTACGGATTAAATAAATTCGATTTAACGGACGAAGTTAATTTTGAGTACGCGGTCACATTGAAAAACAGTGTTGATATTCAAAATCTGTTTACAATGACCCCCTATTATTATAAAACGTCTGCGGAGTCTGCCGCAAGGCTTAATCAGCTTGACAGTCTTGAAGTCACCTGCGGTTTTACAATTCAGACATATACCAAGAAAAGAGGATTTTAATATGAACAAGGATATTTTTTGTAAAGGATATACGTGGGGATTTTTCTCCAAAAGCGGAGATTTTCTTACCGAGCAAGCCGAACAGTCTATGAAACGTCTTGCCTCAAACGGGCTTAACTGGATATGCATACCCGTAAACGGCTGGCAGGAGACCTTTGCCAGCACTACGGTATTTTCGCTGTACGGTATGACCCAGACCGACGAGGAGGTCATACACGCGATCGAAATGGCTAAGTCAATGGGACTTAAAGTCTGTCTCAAGCCTATGGTCAACTGTCTCGACAGAGCGTGGAGAGCGAGAATAGATTTCCCTACCGAGGAGTGCGGTTATTGGGAAAAGTGGTTCCGCTCATACAATAATTTTATGCTCCACTATGCAAAGCTTGCCGAGAGAACGGGCTGTGAAATGCTATGCACAGGCTGTGAAATGGCAGGTATGGACAAGCAGGCGGAGTACTGCAAGGATATGATCGCAAAGGTAAGAGAGGTTTATCACGGCATAATTATGCACAACATAAATCATGGAGACGAATTCCGTTTCACTTGGCTGAGCGAGGTTGACGTAATCGGCATAAGCGGGTATTATCCCGTTACCGACAAGGAAAACAAGGGCATAGAGACAATGCACAAAAAGTGGGCGGAGGTCGTCAAAACTCTTGAAAAGTGCCACGAGAAATACGGCAAGCCCATTATGTTTGCGGAAATAGGCGTAAGAAACGAGCAGGGCTGTACAATGTACCCGTGGGATTTCCATTACAGACCCGAACTCCCTATGGACGAACAGGAGCAGTCGGATTTCTACGAGAGCGCAATGGCGGCGACTTGGGATAAGGAATGGTTCTGCGGTTACTTCTGGTGGGACTGGAAGGCTATACTCCCGCCCATAGAAAAGGCAAAGGAAAACCGTGATTTCACGATCTACGGCAAAAAGGCGGAGGAAACCCTGAAAAAGTGGTACACTAAATAAATTCACAATTGACAATTGACAATGCACAATGAATGTGCGCCTGCGGCGGGATTTTTAGGCTTCGCTGCGCTTGCCGTATTGTGATTTTGTTGATAATTGTG
>JAUNOG010000023.1 GCA_030531185.1 Ruminococcus sp. | reverse complement strand
CTGTCGTCCTCCTCTGTCAGAAATAAAAAATATTATGAAGGAGTAATTGATTATGAGTAATGAAAACAAGGTTTTGGGAGCAGTCGGAGCAGTAATAGGAGCGGTTCTGGGTATTGTGGTATGGTGTCTGATAGGAAAGCTTGGTTACATATCGTGGATAGGCGGTTTTGCAATAAGCGTGTTAACTCTCGGCGGATATATGCTGTTGGGTAAGGACGTAAGCAAATTCGGATTGATCCTTTCGGTAGTAATTATGATAGTATCCGTATATTTCGCAACAAGACTTAACTGGGCTATCAGCTTGCAGGAGGCTTTCGACGAAGAGCTTGGCTACGATATGAGCCTTTGGGACTGCTTCAGTAATATTATGAAGTGGGTCAGGCTTGCAGACTCCACAGCAAGATTTTACCTTGATTTAGGCTTGGGATATCTTCTTACCTTTGCCGCAGGTTTCAGCTTTATCAAGAAGAAAATGTGATTAAGAAAAACAAGCAAAACACAAGCAGCGAGGTGTAAATATGGAAACAAAATCAATTATGATAGTGGGCGTCGGAGGACAGGGTTCTCTGCTTGCCTCAAGAATTATCGGAAACGTCCTGCTTTCACAGGGATATGACGTTAAGGTTTCCGAGGTCCACGGTATGAGCCAGAGAGGCGGCTCAGTCGTTACATATGTAAAATACGGCGATAAGGTGTATTCTCCCGTAGTCGAAAAGGGGGAGGCTGATATTATCATAAGCTTTGAACAGCTTGAAGCCGCAAGGTATGTTCAGTATCTTAAAAAGGGAGGTCACATCGTTACCTCAACTCAGCAGATAGACCCTATGCCCGTCATTACGGGCGCGGCAGTCTATCCCGAGGACATTATCGGCAAGCTTGCTAAAGCGGGCATAGACGTTACCGCCGTGGACGCTCTTGCTCTTGCGGAGCAGGCGGGTACTTCAAAAGCGTCCAATGTGGTGCTTATGGGAGTAGTGTCCAAAAAAATGGACTTTGACGAGAGCGTATGGCAGTCCGCGCTGGAGCAGTGCGTGCCCGCAAAATTCTTGGAGCTTAACAAAAAGGCGTTTGAGCTTGGCAGAGAAGCGGTATAGTACAGAGGTGCAATATGGACGAGATCAGAGAACTCATTGTAAAAATGGTCGAATATTACGAGGGAGACCCCAAGCGTATCCAGCATTTTATAAAAGTCCATTCCTTTGCGGGAATTATCGGCAGGGGAGAGGGTCTTGACGTAAGGACTATGTACTGCCTCGATACTGCGGCGGTAGTCCACGATATAGGCATAAAGCCCGCCGAGGAAAAGTACGGTAAAGGCGTATGCGGCGGAGCTTTACAGCAAAAGCTGGGCGTGGAGCCTGCAAGAAAAATGCTGTCGGAGCTGAACTTCGACAAGGATATAATCAAGCGCGTTTGTTTTCTGATCGCTCATCATCACACCTATACAAATGTCGAGGGAATGGACTGGCAGATACTTCTGGAGGCTGATTTTCTGGTAAACGCCTTTGAGGAAGGTATTCCCGAAAAGAATATTGCGGTTTTCAGAGATAAGGTCTTTAAAACGCAAACGGGGAAAAGACTTCTGAACAAAATGTACGGACTTGAGACGGAATGATTTTAGTCATTATAAAATTATAAGGAAATTATAAGGAGGAGTTTTCCAATGGGAAAATACTGGAACGAAGAGATCGAATGTATGGACCGCGAGAGTATGAAAAAGCTCCAGAGCGAGCGTCTCGCGGCGCAGGTAAAGCACGTTTATGAGAATGTGCCTTACTATAAAAAGCTTATGGACGAAAAGGGCGTTACTCCCGACGACATTAAGGGCGTGGACGATCTGCACAAGCTGCCCTTCCTCACCAAAGCCGACCTGAGAGACGCTTATCCCTACGGTCTGCTTGCAAAACCCCTTGCCGACTGCGTAAGAATTCAGTCCACCAGCGGTACGACGGGCAGGAGAGTTGTGGCTTTCTACACTCAGCACGATATCGACCTGTGGGAGGACTGCTGTGCAAGAGCAATCACAGCGGCAGGCGGCACAAAAGAGGACGTTTGCCAGGTGTGCTACGGCTACGGACTTTTCACAGGCGGTCCGGGACTTAACGGCGGTTCTCACAAGGTAGGCTGTCTCACTCTGCCTATGTCCTCGGGAAACACCGAAAGACAAATTCAGTTTATGAGAGACCTGGGTTCAACGATACTTTGCTGTACGCCGTCCTATGCGGCATATATCGGAGAAACGCTCCACGAAATGGGCTTGGGACCCGACGACATCAAGCTCAAGGCGGGTATTTTCGGCGCAGAGCCTTGGACTGAGGAAATGAGACACGAGATAGAGAGACTTCTGGGGATCAAGGCTTACGATATCTACGGCCTTACCGAAACAAGCGGTCCGGGCGTATCCTTTGAGTGCGAGGAGCAGACGGGTATGCACATCAACGAGGATCACTTTATAGCCGAGATAATCGATCCCGATACGGGGGAGGTACTTCCCGAGGGTTCAAAGGGAGAGCTGGTATTCACAAGCATTACCAAGGAGGCGTTCCCTCTGCTGAGATACAGAACCAGAGATATCTGCGTGCTTTCCAGAAAGAAATGCTCCTGCGGAAGAACTCTTGTGAAGATGACAAAGCCTATGGGCAGAAGCGACGATATGCTTATCATCAAGGGAGTAAACGTATTCCCGTCGCAAATAGAGTCTGTACTGCTTAAAATGTCCAACGCAACGCCTAACTATCAGATCGTTGTCGACAGAGCGGGCAACGTTGATACTTTTGAGATAAAGGTCGAGCTTTCGGACGATATGTTCACAGACACTATCAAGTCCGTGGAGGAGCTTGAAAGAAAGATCAGCTCGGATATCCAGTCAATTCTCGGTATCAGGGCCAAGATATCTCTTGTCGAGCCTAAGTCCATTCCTCGCTCGGAGGGCAAGGCTGTAAGAGTTATCGACAAGAGAAAGCTTGTCTGATCTTGATTTTTCAGACTGAAATAATTATAAGGGAGGTCATATTATGACAGTAAAACAGTTATCGGTATTCGTGGAAAACAGACCCGGCAGACTGTCCGCAATTACGGGAATTCTCGGCGGCGCAGGAATTAATATAAGAGCTGTCTCCATTGCGGACACAAAGGATTTCGGCATTATGAGACTGATAGTAAGCGACGCGGAGAAGGCTGTGGCGGTTCTCAGGGAAAATAACTGCTCGGTCACGCTTACGAATGTTATAGCCGTAGAGGTACAAGACAAGCCCTGCGGTATGGCTAGGATAATGGAAACTCTGTATAAGGACAATATCAGCGTAGAATATATGTATGCGGCGTTCCTTAATACTGCGGAGGGAACCGCTTGTCTTATCCTCAGAGTGGACAGCAACGACAAGGCTGAACAGGCTCTTGCAGAGGCGGACTGTAAAATGCTTTCCGAGGAGCAGCTGAGCAGAATTTAAAGTCTTATATTTCCATTTGTGAAATTTTAATGAAATTAATCTAAAGGGGCTTGCATTTTTTTATAATTGTGGTATTATAGAATTATAGCAAAGCTGTATCTCAGCTAATGCTGTGTTTTAGATTATTGAAGGAGGTCATTAAAATGGCTTATAAGATCAGTGAAGATTGCATTATGTGCGGCGCTTGCGCAGAGGGATGTCCTGTAGGCGCAATTTCTGAGGGTGACGGCAAGTATGTTATCGACGCAGACGCTTGTCTCGACTGCGGCGCTTGCGAGGGCGTATGTCCTGTAGGAGCACCTAAGGCTGAATAATTTTAGCTTACATAAAAGCGTTCGTCTTTTTGGCGGACGCTTTTTTCTGTCTGTTTTTATGGACTGAATTCTGTACGTTTTTTGGTATCGTTAATATAAATTTCAGTAAATTTGTCAAAATGACGAAAAAAAGCGGGTAAAATTTACGATTAACTTAAAAATGCACAAATTAAAACGTGTGATTGTTAATTAAATGTTCATAATTGTAACTTTTTTATCCCGAATTTAGGGGATTTTACGTGAAATTGGTAACAATTGACGTTGACATTTGTAACCTTATTGTATATAATTATAAAGGTTGAAAAGATATAAAATAATGATTTTAACCGATGTGTGTAAAAATTAGTTTTTAACTTTCGTTAAAGGGAGAGTGGTCGAAATGAGCAATTTAAAAACAGGTAAATCAAAGGCTGTGGCTTTGGCTTGCTGCGGTATTTTTGCGCTTAGCTGCGCAGGCTTTGCGGAGCTGGACAGAACTGAGATCGTTCCCTGCGACGTATTGCCTTCTGCGGAATATAAGGCGGATAACGTTTCCGTTACGACCACAGTAACCACGATAAATCAGGGCGAGATAACAGTTTCGGAAGAAGTTAAAACGGAGATCGTCACTACGACTGCCGCTGAGAAAAAGGCGCAGGAAACTGCCGTTAATGAAACCGCTGCTCCAAAGTCCGAAACGACTGCCGAAAGGAAAACAGGAGGCGTTAAGCGTATTTATGTTGCCGAAACGGCGGCGGTTTCGGCTGTAACGTCCGAGGCTGTAACTTTCAAGACTGAGGCAGAAACCACAACTACGCCTAAGATTACCGATAAAACAGTAACGTCGTCTGATGAGACTTCCTCTCAGACTGAAACGGCTCCCGTAACGACCGTTTCTTCAGATGTGACGGAACCTGAGACGTCTTCGGAAACCACAGCTGAAACGACTAAGGAGACTACAAGGTCAACCACAAAGGCTGCTACGGCTGAAACGACCGCTAAGACCACTAAGGAAACTACAACAAAAGAAACGACGACTACTTCAAAAAAGACTACGACAACAACTACTGCAACGACCACCGCAAAACCGACCACGACTACAACGCCCGCTATCACAACTCAGCCGACTACAACGCCTGATACAACGGTTCTCCCGCAGAAACCCGTTACGGATAACGGAACTACTCCCGAGACAAGGTTTAACGCGGCTAAGCTTAATCCCGATCAATGCTTGACGGGTAACGATCATAAGATATTGACAAAATATCTGGATAAGATAATCACGGACGATATGAGCAATTACGAAAAGGCTCTTGCCTGCTACGATTACCTTATTAAGAACACTTATTATGACTACGGCGGCTGGAACGATCCCGTAAAGGCTGTTCTTGAGGACGGTTACGGTACCTGTACGGAGTATTCGAGAGTGTACGCTTATATGCTGAGATATATCGGTTTTGACGCAAAGACCGTGGACGGTATGACAGCTATGGCGGCAGGCGGTTACGGCTATCATATGTGGGTAGAGGTAACTATCAACGGACAGGTTTATGTCTGCGACGCGCAGGTCGACGATAATATGTCGTCGGCTACTAAGATATCGCACGCAAGGTTCTGCAAGACCTATGACGAGGTCAAGGGACAGTACATTAAAGCATAATTTCAAAATATCGACTAAAACAGCGCACCGCAGATGTTATTCTCTGCGGTGCGCTTCGTTTAATCCTCATCAAGAAAATATCTTGGCTTACCGATAGTTTTCTTTCCATATTCAATCGCTTCATTGGGACATCCCGCAATGCAAGCCATACAGTGCGTGCATTCATTTCCCCATACAGGTTTTCCGCTCGCCGTCTTAATATTATTCAGCGGACATCTTTCGGCGCATTTACCGCAGCCGCTGCATTTGCTGTTGACATAGAATTTCTTGGAGCTTATCATAAAAGAGTACATGATCGGGTTGAGAATATCGGACATCACGCCGCTGCCCGGTTTTTGCTTTTCAAGCTCCCTGCCCGCCGCTATTTTATCGGCTATTTTCCGTATTTCAGGCTCTGCTTTGGAAAGAATTTCATCGTTTACGTTTTTTGGCTGTGTTCCTCCGCCTGCAATATATCCCTGCGGCATTACAACCGAATTAAATCCGAGCATAGAAAAGTTCTTCCGTTCGCAGAGCCTTTCGGCGTACTTTACGGTAAGCCACGGCGTCTGCGCGCAGGTCGCCACGAAATATGCCTTTTTACTGCCTGTAAATGTAACCGCGTCTATGTATTTATCCATTACGCGGGGAAATCTTCCCGCGTAAACCGGTCATACAAAGACAAAGGGTTTGTCCGAATGAACAGGCGAATAATCGTGAAATTTCAATCTGTCATTGACAGAAATCACCTCGTCGCCGGACGCATTTGCGATAATCTTTGCGGTATGTCTGCTGTTGCCTGTGCCGCTGAAATAAAGTACCATTTTTATTCCTCCAAATAAATATATTTTGTACAAATATATTATCACACAAAGGACAACTTAAGATAAACTTTCACAGCCTATGACGATTTCTGTTTTATGGGCAGCGATACAATAAACTTGCTTCCGTTCCCTATGCCGCTCTCAACTGAGATCTCACCTTTGCATAAATCCGTGATACGCTTTGCCAGCGCTAATCCCAGTCCGTTTCCTTCCGATTTTCTTGAGCTGTCGGCCTGATAAAATTTTTCAAAAATATGCTTTTGAACGTCCTCGCTCATTCCCTCTCCGCAGTCGGAAATTGAAACGGATACCGTATATTCGGACTGAGATATTTCAACGGTGACCGTTCCGCCGTCAGGCGAGTGCTTGATCGCGTTATCGAGTATGTTGAGCCACACTCTGTCAAGCATTTGTTCACTGCCGTAAAAATTCACCTTGGGAAGCTCAATGTCAAACACAATGTTCCTTGCCGTCCATTTATTTTCCAGAGAAAGAACCAGTCTGCGCAGCTGCTCGTCAAGACGGTAGTACTTTTGATTTGGTATCGTTTCCTGATTTTCAAGCTTGGAAAGAGTAAGTATATCGCTGGACAAGTTTGACAGCCGCCGTGAATTATCGAGTATCTTTTCAACATATCTGTCGTGCTTTTCCTGCGTTATCGACGGATTTCCCAGCAATGTCGCATATCCCTCTATAGCCGCGATAGGCGTTTTGAATTCATGCGAAACATTAACCACAAAATCACTGCGCAGCGTTTCAATATGCGATAGGTCGAAGGTCATTTCGTTAAAATGCTTTGCCATATCGCGTATCTCTTCCAACTTCTGATCTTCAGATACCCTTACCGAAAAGTTTCCCTTGGAAAGCTCGTCAAAAGCGTTGCCGATACTTTGAATAGGTCTGATGATCAGCCTGCCGACAAGCAGCGCGATCATTACCCCGATCGCAAGACTTCCGAACGCGAAAAGCAGCAGAGGGATATGCCGCTCTTTGGGAGCAAAAACGATCACGCCCAGTTTGTACAAAATAAACCATACAGCCGTAGTCAGAATAAATCCCAGCATAATAGTACCGAAAACGACGCCTGTAAAATACAGCCACAGCCGCGAATGAGTTCCGCATTTTGATTTTATCATACTTTTTTCACCGCCTTGTAGCCAAGTCCCCTGACGGTTATAATTTCAAAATCCTCGCAGTCCGCAAATCTGTCGCGCAGACGGTTGATATGAGTGTTTACGGTCCGTTCGTCGGTTTCGGAGAACATTCCCCATATCTCGTCCATAAGCTGCTGACGGGTAAATATCTTGTTAGGGTATGAGAGCAGTTTGTACAGCAGATAGAATTCTTTCTGAGGAAGGATAGTTTCTTTGCCGCGCAAGGTCACGGTAAGCGCGTCGTAATCGAGCGTCGTAGAACCGACTGTGATTTTCTTTTCGCTTGATATCTTAGCTCTCCGCAGCAAAGCCTCCACACGCAGAACAAGCTCTCTGACATTAATAGGCTTTATCATATAATCGTCTGCACCCGAACGGAATCCGTACTGCATATCTTCAAACTGATCCTTTGCGGTGACCATAAGTATCGGCAGATCGTACCCCGAATCCCGCAGGGATCTCGTCAGTTCGCAGCCGTCCATATTGGGCATCATAATATCCGCTACGATCAGATCTATATATTTTTCCTCCATAATGTCCAGAGCTTCTTTACCGTCCGCTGCGGCAATGGAATTGTATCCGCTGTCTGAAAGAACGGTGCAGAAAAGCTCGCGCATATCGGGGTTATCTTCAACTACCAGAATGTTGAACATAATTATCAGCTCCTTATATGCTTATTATACCATAAAAATATACGTTTGTGTAAACTTTTAAAAAATTTCAGTTTATGCTGAGTTTATTTTGGCGTGTCCGAGAGTTTATTTTTGTGTGGTAAAATAACGCCGTAAGACAGGAGGTAATCAAATGCTGCAATTAAAGAATATTGTAAAGACCTATGAAGTAGGCGACTTGAAACAAACAGCTTTAAAAGGCGTAAGCATAAGCTTTCGGCAAAATGAGTTTGTTTCTGTTCTCGGGCAAAGCGGTTCGGGAAAAACCACTATGCTCAACATTATCGGAGGACTTGACCGATATACTGACGGAGATCTGATAATCAACGGCGTTTCCACTAAAAAATACAAGGACGCCGACTGGGATTTTTACCGCAACAGCTCTATCGGTTTCGTGTTCCAGAGCTACAATCTTATCCCGCATCAGACCGTACTGGCAAATGTAGAAATGGCTCTGACGCTCGCAGGAGTGTCAAAGAAAGAGCGGCGCAAACGTGCGATTGAGGTGCTTGAAAAGGTGGGATTGGGAAATCATATCCATAAAAAGCCCAATCAGATGTCGGGCGGTCAGATGCAGCGTGTGGCAATAGCGCGTGCGCTTATCAACAATCCCGATATTCTGCTGGCAGACGAGCCTACAGGCGCGCTTGATTCTGAAACCAGCGTTCAGATCATGGAGCTGCTCAAAGAGATAGCTAAGGATAAGCTGGTCGTTATGGTTACTCATAATCCCGAGCTTGCCGAAAAATACTCCACCAGAATAGTGCGGCTTTTTGACGGAGAGATCATAAGCGACTCTATGCCTTATGCGGAAGATGTTCCCAAAAAGAATGATTTAAAAAGAAAAAGCAAAAAGAAAGTTTCTATGTCATTTTTAACCGCTCTTTCTCTGAGCTTTAATAATTTGCGTACCAAAAAGGGACGAACTGTACTGACATCGTTTGCGGGCAGTATCGGAATTATAGGAATAGCCTTGATCCTTGCGCTCTCCACGGGAATGAGCACCTATATTTCAGATGTGCAGAAGGAAACTATGACCTCTTATCCGCTCACGATCAGTTCCGAAACCGTTGATCTTACAAGCGTTATGGGTCAGCGAAAAGATATTGTGAATGAAAGACGCGGGAACGGCTCAAAAGAAGAAAAGGAGCTTTCGGGAATTTACGCCGACTACAGCGAGCTTGAAACAAGCGAGATGATGACGTCCAGTATCGTAGAGAACAATCTGACGGAGTTTAAAAAATATCTTGACGACCCTGACAGCGATATTCGGGAGTATCTGGGCGAAAACGGCGTAGTATATGCTTACGACGTGAATTTCAGCGTGTATTCCTACGATGACAACGGGACGTTGATCGACAGCGACGCCGATACCGAAATAAATTCTTCCGACGGAGATGAAAGCGGAAACGGCGCACGCGCGGGAAACAAAATGGGGATTATGTCTGCTATGCTTGGAGGCAATTCATCTTTCGGTGCGGAAAATTTCTCTGAGCTTATGGCAGGCGCCGACGGCTCGTCCGTTAGTCAGGTTGTCACCGACAGCTATGATATCCTATACGGCAGCTGGCCTGAAAATTACGACGAAGTAATTTTGGTACTTAATGAACAAAACGGAATTTCTGCGGGAACGCTTTATCAGCTGGGGCTTATAACGGAGGAACAATATAAAGCTGCCGCAGAGCAAATCGAAAACGGCGGAGAAGCGAATGAGATAAGTTTCGGTTATGAAGACGTGTGCGGTCATACCTTTTATCTTGTTCCCGCCTGCGATCATTATATTGAAAATGACGGCGTTTTTGAATATATCGGCGACGGAGCGTTAAACGAAGAACAGCTTTTGGAGAACGCCGTAAAGCTTAAGATCACAGGCGTCGTACGCCCGATCAAAGACGCGGATAACGCCGATATTTCAACGGCTGTCGCTTACACCTCCAAGCTGACCGACTACATCATTACGCATACGGACGAAAGCGCTGTCATAAAAGCTCAGGAGGGGTCTCCCGATATCAATGTGCTCAACGGTATGAAATTTGAAGCTCCCGACGATGAAACAAAGATCGCGGCTGCAAAGGAATATATCGGAGCAATGGGAATTTCCGAAAAAGCGTCTCTTTATCAGATGATCAGCTATTACAGCTCGCAGAGTACTGAAATGACGCAAGCAGGAGAGGATATATCCGATTCGGTTCCTGAGGAAAATGCATCTCAGAAAAGCAAACAGACTGAAAACGCAGGCGGTATGAGTACGGACGAAAGCGCAATGGCAGCCGCTCTTGACCAATGGCTTGAAAACGATCCTGATGAGGATATTCTCATTTCTTTATATGACGAATATATCGCAGGGGCGACCTACGAGGATAATATGAAGAGCTTCGGCAAGGTAAGCTATGACGCGCCGTCCTCTATCAGCATATACGCCGACAGCTTTGAGGATAAAGACGCTATTGCCGAATGCATTGCAGATTACAACGAAACTGCGGGCGAAAACGATCAAATAACTTACACTGATTATGTAGCGCTGCTTACATCGTCCATTACAACAATTATTGACGGTATATCATATGTGCTTATTGCTTTTGTTGCAATATCGCTTGTAGTTTCCTGTATTATGATCGGTATTATCACGCACATTTCCGTTATGGAAAGAACAAAAGAGATCGGAATTTTACGTGCTCTCGGAGCGTCTAAGCGCAATATATCTCAGGTATTCAACGCTGAAACCTTCATCATCGGCTGCTGCTCGGGACTGATTGGTATCGGTATATCTCTGCTGCTGTTGATACCGATAAACTCCATAATAGAGCGTCTGTCGGGAATAACAGGACTTACCGCTCAGCTGCCGTTTGTTTCTTCTGTTATACTGATCGCGATCAGTATAGCTATTACGCTTGTCGGAGGTCTGCTGCCTGCGAAGAAAGCGGCAAAGAAGGATCCGGTAATTGCGCTAAGGAGCGAGTGACGCTTATGAAAAGTAAAATCAGTATAGATTTTTTAACAGAATTATTGCTTTATGTGACTTTGATAGTTCTAATTCTTGTTGATCTATTGGTATAATATTATAATAAAAACCCGACGGCTATTTAATGCTGTCGGGTTTTTCGCTCAGTTGTATTTTTACTCTGCGATATGCCTGCTCAAAAATGATTTTGTGTCTTTCATTTTGATATATAAAACGATTGCTGTCTATTATGCATAAACCGTACTGATTTTTATGCAGCCGGTCTGAATATTTGATGCAAAACATTGACACAGACTTGGACGAATGATATAATTATTATAAATTCATATAAAAGAAATGAGGCGTATCTATGCTGAATATATTGATTGTAGAGGATGAAGCCTCCGTGCGTATGCTGACGAGAGCCAAACTCAGAAATGAATACAATATTCTTGAAGCAGCTAACGGAGAACAGGCTTTGGAGCTCCTTGACCATGAACACGTGGACTTGATAATAGCCGATATTATGATGCCCCAAATGGACGGCTACGAACTGGTGCAGGCTTTGCGCGAAAGCGGAAATATGACGCCTATTATTATGCTTACCGCAATGAATACATACGCGCACAAAAAGAAAGGCTTTGC
Source organism: Ruminococcus sp. (assembly GCA_030531185.1). Classification (GTDB taxonomy): domain Bacteria; phylum Bacillota; class Clostridia; order Oscillospirales; family Ruminococcaceae; genus Hominimerdicola. The sequence continues at coordinate 22,840 of JAUNOG010000023.1, read as the reverse complement.
CACGGGAATAGACGATTATATGACCAAGCCCATTGATTATGAAGAATTGAAATGGCGTATCGGCGCTCTGCTGCGGCGTGCAAAAATTGCAAACGAAAAGCAGATAACCGTCGGAAATCTAACGCTTAAAGCAGATTCTCTTTCTGCCGAGATAGACGGCAAAACGGTGGAGCTTACAGAAAAAGAATCCTCCTTGCTTTACAAGCTGCTGTCTTACCCGGGCATTGTGTTTACCAAACAGCAGCTTATGGACGAAATATGGGGATACGACAGCGAAAGCGACTACAGTACGATTAAAACATACATAAGCCGTTTGCGTAATAAACTAGTCGAATGCCGCGGCTTTGAGCTTGTATCGATAAGAGGTCTCGGTTATAAAGCTGTTATTCACAATACGGAGGACGGCAAATGAAAAAGCGCAAGGAAAAACGACATATTTTTAAAATACGGCAGCTGAAATGGGTGTTTTTTCTCAGCGCTGTAATTTTGATCGCTTCGGTAATGTCGTTTGGTATGATCGGAATGTACGTATTTCATTTTGATACGAACAGCTCTATCTATATGCTCGGAATGATCCTCCCTATGCTGATTGCGCTTGGATTTACGCTGAAAATCGTACTGTGCAAAATGGAAGAAAAGCTTTTCCCGCTGATAACGGGTCTGCAAAAAGTTGCGGATGGAGATATGGACATTCAACTGGATCCGAAAAATGCCGGCGAATACGAAATGATCTATCAAAACTTCAATAAAATGACGGCGGAACTGAAGTCCACCAAAGCTGAAATGCAGAATTTTATTAATGAATTTACCCATGAATTTAAAACTCCCATAACTTCCATAAGCGGTTTTGCGGATTATTTATGCGAAACGGGAGACGGTATTGAAACGGAAGAACGAATGGAATATCTGCGCGTGATATCAGAGCAGTCGCGGCGGTTGTCAAATCTGTCGCAAAATACGCTTTTGCTTTCTAAGGTTGAGGCGTGTCAAATCGTTACTGACCGGGAAGAATTTTTACTTAGCGAACAGATAAAAAACTGTGCTATCCTGCTCCTCAAGGAAATGGAGAAAAAGAATATCGCACTGGATATTCCCGATGACTTCGATTTTTCATACTACGGAAACGAAGAGCTTTTGGAACAGATATGGATAAATCTGCTGAACAACGCTTTGAAATTCACTCCCGAGAACGGGCAGATATCTATAAATTACGGGCAGACGGAAACGGAGCTGTACATCAGCATAAGCGATACGGGTATAGGAATGACCGCGGAAACCCAAAAGCATATTTTTGAAAAATACTATCAGAACGACACATTGAATTTAGTAAAAGGAAACGGCATAGGACTTTCTATCGTCAAGAGAATTACCGAGCTTTGCGGCGGTAATATTACCGTCGCGAGCCGCCCGCACTGCGGAAGTACCTTTACGGTGCATCTGCCCTTGAAAAAACAATAAAAGTTATCCGCACATAAAGCTGATATCGGCTTTATGTGCGGAATTTTTATGTGCAAAATTTTTTCAAAAAAATATCACTTTTTTACTTTCGTTTTACCTTACAGGGATAGAATAAGGTCATAGGAAATACGGAGGTGTCTTCAATGAAAAAAGCATTTGTTTTTTGCGCTTCATGGACAGTTACGATTGTGATTTATACGGTAGTGCTGTTGGTAAAGAAAAAACAGCGTATAGCTGCCGCGTTGAAAAAATCATAACAGGATCGGAATAAGCTCACAGAAAGCGAAGAGGTGTTCATATGGATGTTTTACTGATTACTTTGACTGCAATTTTAATCGGTTATCATATATCAGACGCTTTGATATACCATATTAAAATTAAAATTGAACGCTCAAAAAAATGCTCTAAAAAGACTGAAAGGAAGTAGATTTTATGAGAAACCTTCTTATTGCCATAACAGGCATAACGACTATAGCTGCGGTCATAACGGCTATAGTCTCAATAAAATACAGAAAGGCGATGAATTAGAATGTCTGTCATAGAAGTACAGAATTTGACTAAGGACTACGGGCACGGACGAGGGATATTCGACGTTTCATTTCACGTGACAAAGGGCGAAACGCTTGGATTTCTCGGACCGAACGGCGCAGGAAAATCCACCACTATGCGTCATCTTATGGGCTTCTCAAAGCCGCAGAGCGGAAAAGCAAGGATATGCGGTCTCGAGTGTGCGAAAAATTATTACCGCATACTTGAAAACGTCGGCTACCTCCCCGGAGAAGTAGCATTACCCGAGGGATTGACCGGTCGGCAGTTTATCCGTATGATGCAAGGACTGCGCGGAAACAAAAACGATAAGAGGGTGAACTACCTTCTGGACAAATTCCGAATGAACCCCGAGGGAAACGTAAAGCGTATGAGCATAGGCGAAAAGCGTAAGCTTGCCGTAGTCACCGCATTTATGAACGATCCTGAAATTTTACTGCTGGACGAACCCACAAGCGGTCTCGATCCCGTTATGCAGGAGATTTTTATCGACTTTATTCGCGACGAAAAGAAAAACGGTAAGACGATACTGCTTTCCAGTCATATTTTCAGCGAGGTCGAGGCGGTATGCGACAGGATAGCTATTATCAAAGACGGTAAGCTTATAACGATAGTAGACGCAGCCGACGTCAAGCACGGCTTGAAAAACATCTTCACTCTGACCTTTGCGGAAAAGGAGGATTACTGCGGGTTTATCAGGTGCGGTCTTGATCTTGAAAGGAAAAATCCCGAAATGCTCAGCTGCTCCGTTTCTGTAAACGACGAAGATACAAACCGTTTTATCGCCGAGGCGTCAAAGTATAATATCAAATCTTTTGAGGAGCATTCGGTCAGTCTCGAGGAATATTTTATGCATTTCTATAAAAATGATAAAACGTTCGGAGGTGTGAAGAAATGAGCGACATCATCAGAATAAAATCTATGACCAAGGATTACGGCAACGGCAGAGGGATATTTGACTTTGATTACTCTATTCATAAGGGAGAGATATTCGGCTTGGTGGGGACAAACGGCAGCGGAAAAACAACGACGCTCCGTCATTTAATGGGATTTATCAAGCCTGACAGCGGAAGCTGTGAGATCGACGGACTGGACTGCCGGAAAAACTCAAAGGAGATTATGAAGCGTGTGGGATACGTACCCGGAGAGATAGACTTTCCCGATGTGGGAAGCGGCGACAATTTTCTGAGACTTCAGGCGCAGCTCCTTGGTATGAAAGATATGAGCTATACCAATCAGCTTATCGATCGTTTCAAGCTTGCGGCAGACGCTCCGCTGCGCCGTATGAGCAAGGGTATGAAACAGAAAACGGCTCTTGTGGCGGCGTTTATGTCAAAGCCCGATATCCTGCTACTGGACGAGCCGTCAACGGGACTTGATCCCCTTATGAGAGACACGCTGATAGAGCTTATACTGGAGCAGAAACAGCGCGGCGCAACGGTTTTTATGTCAAGTCATATTTTTAAGGAGCTTGAGGACACCTGCGACAGAGTTGCGTTTATCCACAACGGAAAAATGATAGAGATCATTGACCGCAGAATGTACGACCCGACTATGCCTAAGCTTTACAGGATCGGCTTTGAAAATAAAAAGGAATACTTTTCATTCATCAAAAAAGGCAATTTTACCATAACGAGAAAAAACGACAAATATCGTCATTTGATCGTTCAGTTCAAGGATAATGAAACAAACAAGTTTCTTTGTGAATTGGCAGAATATAATATGCGTTACATAAAATATATTCCGTATACGCTTGAAATGTATTACACCGAGATAATTGAAAAGGGAGGAAAATTATTATGATCAGTTTACCGCTTTTGAAACAGACTATTAAATCCAATTGGGTGATATGGAGCGCGATGACAGCTGTTATGACTGTTCTTTGCGTACAATTTTCTGCAATGGAAATGACACAATCCTTGTTATTTACAATCTTTTACGGAATGATGACGACAATTCTGCCCGGGATTTATGTACTTGTCACCGCGAATAAGCTGCTTGCAAGTCAGGTAGACAGAGGTTCTATGGCATATGTTCTGTCAACGCCGATAAAACGTTCTGCGGTAGCGGTAACTCAGACGGTATTTATGGTCATATCCCTTGTACTGATGTTTGCTATACAGACAGCAGCGCACTTGACAGTCAACGCTGTAGATCCTCTTTCTCTGGAAACAATGGCATATAATGCGCTCAGCGGAGAACTTACGGGAGCAATGATCATTAAAATAAATCTATCCGCTCTTACAGTATGCATTGCACTCGCTGCCGTATGCTTTATGTTTTCCGGAATATTTAATACTGCAAAATATACGATAGGTCTCAGTGGAGTATTCGTCGGAGAATCTATTCTTGCAAATATGCTCGCTATGTTCGGCAGCTTAGGCGTAGACGGTCTTGATAACTTTAAGTATGCTACGATCTGTTCTTTCTACGATTACCAATCGGTTCTTACCGAAACAAACGACTGGCTTGTTAAAATGATTTTCCCGATCGGTATTGCTGTCATTGCATTTGCGATAGGCTCAATCGTGTTTAAGAAAAAGGATCTGCCGCTGTAAAAGCAGCTTTATATAGAAAAAAACGTCTTGGATTTGATTTCCAAAGGCGTTTTTCTATTTTTGTAAGAATAATATGCGTCCTATTCGTTTTATCCCATATTTTTCCTAGAGGTATAATGCACGGTGCGGCTGATTTTTTTGTAAATATGCTGAAAGCGGAAAAGTCAATTTTGTGAATTTACTTTTACAGCGCTTGACAAATATGCAAAAATGCGTTATAATAATACTGTTATAACAGTTGTGACGAGCAAGGACGCTTTTGATCTATGGGTCAAAAGCGTCTTTTTCGTTTGGAAAGAGGTTGCGTTATGGACTATCTGTCAAAAAATATTTCTGTAAATCTGAAAAAAATACGTCTGGGGAAGAAAATGTCCCTTGACGATGTGTCTGAACTTACCGGAGTAAGTAAAAGTATGCTGGGACAGATTGAAAGAGGGGACTCCAATCCTACTGTAAGCACTATCAGCAAGATCGTTACCGGACTGAGGGTGACTATAGACGATCTTATATGCGCTCCTGTGAACAGTACATATCTTGTACATAAAGAAAAGCTTACTCCCGTTAAGGAAATAGAGGGGCAGTACACTGTTTATAATTATTTTCCGACGGATAAATCAAGAGATTTTGAAATATACGGCGTGACTATTCAGCCGGACGGTATTTATCAGAGCGGTTCCCACGGTGATCGCACTACGGAGTACATAGTAGTAACAAAGGGAACGCTTACGCTGAAAATCGGCGACGAGTTCTATGAAGTAAAAGAGGGAGACGCATTCCGTTTCGAGTCAGATAAGGAGCATAGGTACATAAATAACGGCAAGGAGCTTTTATGCTTTAATTCCTATTTTGTTTTCGATCGTAAATACTGATTGAAGTATATATTTTCAGGACGGTCAAAACCGTCCTTTTTTACGGCGATTTCCACTGCATTTCACAATTTAAATTGATGCTTGCGGAGAGGCATGAGTATATAATATTTTAATGGATTTGACACCCATTCTGACCCCCATATTTTAAAATATCTATGTAAAACCACGTTAATTTCAGAAAGAAACCATAAAACAAAAAAGCTTGTAAAACGCCTAAATCAAGGCTTTTACAAGCTTTTTAATGTATCGAGGTGACGGGACTTGAACCCACGGCCTCTGCGTCCCGAACGCAGCGCTCTACCAAACTGAGCCACACCTCGAAAATTACTAGTATATTATACTACTTTTCGAGACGTTTGTCAAGGGTTTATAATAATTTTTTTTGAAAACAATTGTAAAACAGTCTATGATATGCTAAGGCTTTACTGCTCGCAGCCTGCCATATATTCAACAAACTGCTTTGCCACACGAGGAGAACGTCCTCCGCGGGATAACGCATAAGCCTCTGCTTTCATAAACAGCGCGTCCGTATCTACATTAAGGTTATACTGCGCCGCAAGCTTCTGCACAACGTCAAGATAAATCTTCTTGTCAGGCTTTTGGTATGTAACGGTAAGTCCAAAACGGTCGGAAAGCGACAAAAGCTCCTGCATTGTGTCTTTGAAATGTATCTCGTCACCCTGCCTTGCCGAAAAGGTCTCACGGACAAGGTGTCTGCGGTTAGAGGTTGCATATATAGCCAGATTGGAGGCAGTCGAAGATACGCTGCCCTCAAGAATTGCCTTTAGGGCGGCAAAATCGTCATCGTCCTCTGTAAAGGATAGATCGTCGATAAAAATAATAAATTTCAGAGGATTTTTGCTTATAGTCTCCACAATAGCGGGAATTTCGTGGAGCTGTTTTTTCTTAAGTTCTATAAGCCGCAGACCCTTGCAGTCGTATTCGTTGGCGATAGCCTTGACGGTAGAGGACTTACCCGTTCCGCAGTCGCCGTAAAGCAGGACGTTATTAGCCGGTTTTCCCGCAAGAAGAGCAAGAGTATTTGCGATAACCTCCTTACGCTCGTTTTCGTAATTGTGCAGGTCGGAAAGCTTAATATCGTCGGGATATTCCACAGGAGTAATAACTCCGTCTTTGATGACAAAAACGTGGTACTGCGAATAGATACCGTAGCCGTACTGAGAAATTGCGTGAATTCTGTCCGCATAGATCTGAGAAAAATCCATTTTGGTGATCTCATATTCAGGGAGAAAACCGCTGTAATCTATGTGTGAAATCACTTCGCCGCACTCGATCTGCGAAAGCTCTTCAAGGAGCGCAAGTTCGTTTGCAAGGCATTCTTCAAGAAGTCTGCCCGTTTCCTTGCCCTCTCCTCTGCGGAGCATAAACAGATTTTCATTTTCGAGGACAATTTTCAGTATGTATTCGGTGAGATTTTCCGTATGCTTAAACAGCTCCGCTGTAAAGTCGGCGTACTTTTCCACTGCCGCGTCCGTATCGGACTGAACGCAGGCTTCAAGCGCCGCAAGATAAGCGCTGAATAACGGCTGTTTTTTCAAGCCTTTAAAAATAACCAGAGCTTTTGACTGCAAAAGCAGATTTTCTATATTATGCATAATATCAGACCTTTCGTATTTTCTTATTAAATTATAGCTCTTTATAATTCATAAGTCAACGTTAATTTTGCACTATTTACAGAAAGTTTCCGCGGATAAATTTGTTTCCCCAATTGAAAGAGCTAGTAATGTTTTCTGTATAAAAGTAAAAAATATTTTTTATGCTTATTGCCTTTTATTAAGATAAGTGGTATAATAAACATAAGTATAATAAAAGGGGGCTTTTCTATGGAACAGCTTATTAAGCTTTTAAAGAACAATGCGAGAATTTCAAACGCAGAGCTTGCCGTACTTCTCGGCAGAACGGAAGAACAGGTCGCGGCACAGATCGCAGAGCTTGAATTAAACGGAACTATAAAAGGTTATTCCGCAATTGTAGATGAAGATAAATATAATCCCAATTCAGTCAACGCGCTTATCGAGGTCAAGGTAACTCCTCAGTCGCAGTCGGGTTTTGATGAAATTGCAAATACCATTGCCGGTTATGATGAGGTCGAGTCGGTAAGGCTTATGTCGGGCGGATACGATATTATTGTTTCTGTAAACGGCAGTAATATCAGGGATATTTCGCAGTTTGTTTCTCAGAGACTTGCCACTATCGACGCCGTTCAGTCTACAGCAACGCACTTTGTCCTCAAGACGTATAAGGACAACGGAATTTTGATTTCAGGCGACGAAATTGACGAAAGAGGTCTGGTTTCCCCATGATAGATTATGATAAGATACTGAACAGTAAGATTAAGGAAATGAAACCCTCGGGCATACGAAAATTCTTTGATATCGCACAGGAAATGGAAGGCGTTATCTCTCTCGGTGTGGGCGAGCCGGATTTTAAAACTCCTTGGATAATCAGACAGGAGGCTATCGGTACTCTGGAAAAGGGCAAGACCTGCTATACCGCAAACGCAGGGCTCTTGGAGCTGAGAGAAGAAATTTCAGCGTATTTCCAAAGAAAGATACATACGCATTACGATCCTAAAAGCGAAATTATAGTCACCGTAGGCGGTTCTGAGGGAATTGATTTATGCATAAGATGTCTGGTTGAGGCAGGAGACGAAGTGCTTGTGGTCGAGCCGTCCTTCGTGTGCTATAAACCTATCGTATCGATTTGCGGGGGAGTTCCCGTTGTTATCGAAACAAAGGAAGAAAATGAATTCAGACTTACAGCGGAAGAACTGCGTGAAAAGATAACGGACAAAACAAAGCTTCTGGTCCTGCCGTATCCGAACAACCCTACGGGCGCGATTATGAGACGCGAGGATCTGGAGGAAATAGCTCAGGTACTGAAGGAAACGGATATAATGGTGGTTTCCGACGAGATATACTGCGAGCTTACATACGGCGGACAGCACTGCTCCATTGCCGAAATTGAGGGAATGAGAGAACGAACCATAGTTATCAACGGCTTTTCCAAAAGCTTTGCTATGACAGGCTGGCGTCTGGGATTTCTCGGAGGACCGAGGGAGATCGTTTCCCAGATGTTAAAGCTGCACCAGTATGCTATAATGTCCTCGCCGACGACAAGTCAGTATGCGGCGGCGAAGGGTCTCAGGTGCTGTGATAAGGACGTAGAAAAAATGCGTAACGAATACGATCAGCGCAGACGGTTTGTTGTGGACGGCTTTAATAAAATAGGGCTGGACTGTTTTACTCCTCAGGGAGCGTTCTACGTTTTCCCCTGCATAAAAAGTACGGGACTGTCCAGCGCTGAATTCTGCGAAAAGCTTGTATACAGCAAAAAGGTCGCAGTAGTGCCGGGAGACGCTTTCGGCGAATGCGGAGAGGGGTATATAAGAGTTTCTTACGCGTACTCTCTCAATCATCTGCGGGAGGCTTTAAAGCGCATAGAAGAATTTTTAGGGGATTTGAAGAATGGCAATATACAGTAACGTTAAAGTCAGGGCGTACGGAAAAATCAATCTTATGCTTGACGTGGTTGGCGTCCGTAAGGACGGTTATCATATGCTTAACACGGTTATGCAGTCTGTGGACGTATTCGATCTGCTCGATCTTACCTTGACCGAGGGAGAAGGCTTTGAGATAAGATGCGATAAAGAGGGATTTCCCCTTGACGAAAGCAATCTTATTTGGAAAGCCGCCGACGCGTTCCGAGAATACACGAAAATAGATTTCGGAGGCAGGCTTACCGTCACGGTAGAAAAAAATCTGCCGTCAATGGCAGGTATGGGCGGCGGAAGCGCCGACTGCGGGGCAATGCTCAATGCGCTTAACATTATGTTCGGTACCTTGCTTGACGAAGAGGAGCTTGTTAAGATCGGCGCAAAGCTGGGCGCGGACGTACCTTTCTGTACTCTGGGCGGCACAAGGCTTTGTCAGGGGATAGGCGAGATAATGCATAAGCTGTCATCGCCGCAGTGCGCTTTTGTTATTGTAAAACCCGACGTCAGTATTTCAACTCCTGCCGCATTTAAAAAGTATGACAGTATTGTAAACCCGCAGAGATGCCAGCTCGATTATTTTCTAAAGGGACTTGCAAGCGGAAAAATCCTGTCAATGTGTATTTATATGTTCAATGTACTGGAATACGCGGCAGAGGCGGAGGAAATAGAGCTTGCAAAAAATCGTCTCAGGGACGCGGGAGCATATAATTCTTTAATGACGGGCAGCGGCTCGGCGGTGTTCGGGGTATTTGAAAACGAAGAGCTTGCAAAAAAAGCGGCGGAAAAGCTGAAAGGCGTATATAGCTACTGCGAAGTATGCAGACCGATAAAAAAGGGATTTGAACTAATTTCTGTACAGAGGTGAGATTATGAGAAATAAATGTAAATTCTGCGGATACAGATTTAAAGACAGAGACGAAAGAATATGTCCCGAATGCTTTACCGCACGCGAGGACGACATTTCCTGCGGTCAGTTTTCCGACGATTTGCACAGTCACGAAATTTTCGGCGACAGATACAGCAGACAGGATTACGGCTCTCCTGAAAACGATACGTTTAAAGAGGAGCAAACTTCCTTTGTAGAGGAAGAACGCCGCGAGGAACAGCAGAGCAAGTTCTCCAAAATCGAGCAAATGCATAAATCACAGCCATTGCAGACGGAATTTATTCCTAAGTCGGGAGACGGCGTATATAATAAAACCGACAGTATGCCTTACAATAATAATACGACTAATAATATACCTAACGGCAGTTTTCCGCGGCAGACTGTAAATCAGTTTCAGCGCACTCCGACAGGATTTATAACGCCCGGTTATAACAAAAGAAACAGAAAGAATAACTCCGGCTGTGCGATTTCAATATTTGTGATAGTGATTGTCATTATAGTTATAAACGTATTTATAACTATTGCAGGTACTTTTATAGACAATGACAACGACTATGATTACAACTACTATGAGGACGATATAGATTACGAGGATAACGGTTTTTCCAATTACACTACGGAAACGCAGTACAGTTCCTATAAGGACTATTTTCTCGAGCAGAATTATTACAATGCATATTACTACGATAATACGTATCTTGAGAAGGAAAGGTTCTCTCATCTTACGCTGGGAGATAATTCCTACGACGACAGTGAAAACGGCGAAATGACGTACTTTGTTGACGAACCTACCTACAGTATTTACACTTCGTATACTCTTACCGCAGAAGAGGGCAGCGAGGGAAGTATAACAAGCGTCGTGTGCGAAGGAAAAACTTACAGCGGAGAGCTGTTAAGCACATATGCTGCGCCTCAGTCGGAGCTTGAGAACAAAGAAGATTATTATGATAATGAATTCAATGTAACGCCTGTGATGATCTGCTCCGGAAAGGCAGAAGTCATTGATGTTACAGTAACGGTAAGCTATGACGGAGAGGACGAAAAGTTCACATTCCGTCTGGATCTTGATGCGGACGAGTAATGGGAGATATACTTGAACGCTGTACGCTCTGCCCTCGTAGGTGCGGCGTTAACAGATACGAAAAAGCTGGGTTCTGCGGAGAAAAGTCCGCTGTAAGAATTGCCCGTGCAAGCTTACATCATTGGGAGGAACCCTGCATAAGCGGGTCAAACGGCTCGGGAACAGTATTTTTCTCAGGGTGCGTACTCAAATGCTGTTTCTGCCAGAATTATGAAATTTCAGCGGAGGGAAAGGGCTTTGCCGTTACGGAAAGAGAGCTTGCGGATATCTTCATTATGCTGCAAGATAAGGGAGCGCATAATATCAATCTTGTAAATCCCACGCATTTCGTACCTCAGATTTTAAAGGCTTTGGAGCTTACGGACGGCGAGCTGAAAATTCCTGTGGTGTACAACAGCGGAGGATATGAAAATCCCGAAACGCTGGAATTGCTCAGAGGCAGGGTCGGCATTTTTCTTCCCGATTTGAAATACTATGACAGCGGACTGTCAAAAAAGTTTTCCAATGCGGCGGACTATTTTGAAAAAACGTCGGCGGCGATCAAAAAAATGCTGGAAATTGCAGGAAAGCCTATGTACGATGAAAACGGTATCATGCAGAGGGGAGTTATCGTCAGACATCTGGTTTTGCCTAACTGCCGCCGCGACTCCGCCAAGCTGATAGAGTGGCTGTCAAGCGTCTTTGAAAAAGACGAGATACTTGTCAGCGTTATGAGCCAGTTTACTCCTGTTTATAAGTCGTTCGACTTTAAAGAGCTTTCACGCAGAACGTCTACGTTTGAATATAATTACGTTGCTGATTTGTTGGAGAAAAGTGGTTTTGACGGATTTTGTCAGCGGAAGTCCTCGGCGGACGAAAGCTTTATTCCGCAGTTTTACGGGGAAAAATATTTTTGAAAATTATTTAATAAAGTTAACGCTATTGCCAATAATTTGTGATAAATCTGTTATTAATTTCTATTGACATAAGTCTGTAAAAAGGTTATAATATTTATAGGAATGAATTTATGAATTCGTTCTTCATTAACGGCAAACGACGAGAACACTGAAAAGAGGTAATGCCAATGTCAAAAGCATTAGGTTCAAGGTATTCTATCGAGCATTCGAAGAAAAACAAGGAGTATTTCGAGTTTGTAAAGGATCTGCTTGATGACGAAACCGTCAATCAGATGAAGAACTATCGGCATCATTACAGCACGACCTGCTATCAGCACTGCATAAACGTTTCATATTATAATTATCTTGTGTGCCGCAAGTTGGGACTGAATTCCCGTTCGGCGGCAAGAGCAGGTATACTGCACGATTTGTTTCTGTATGACTGGAGAGACGCTCCGCGCAAAAGGGGAGAGCTTCCTCACGGTTTCAGACACCCTCAGATAGCTTTGGAAAATGCAAAACAGCATTTTGAACTTGGCAAGCGCGAGGAGGATATGATCGAACGCCATATGTGGCCGTTAACTTTAAAATTTCCAAAGTATGCGGAAAGCTATGTAATTGTGGTTATCGACAAGTATTCGGCGGTTATTGAAATGGGTTCTCATGTTAAAGCTCAAATCAAAAACAAGGCAAAATCTTTCAAGCAGAACATAGTAGGATAATAAAATAGTTCAGGCGCATATACCTTTCGGTTTATGCGCCTTATTTTTTGCATAAAATAAGAGGACGGCGAACACCGTCCTCAAATATCCGATTATGAAATTTTAGAACCGCAGTTGTTGCAGAACTGATTTTCTGCCGGAACCTTGTTTCCGCAGTTGGGGCAGAACTTTTCTGCTGCCTGCTGCGGCATTGGCTGAGGAACAGCCTGCTGAGGAGCGGTATATGTATTCTGTGCCGGTGCAGAGTTACCCATATACTTTGCCGCAATTTTTAGGATAATGCAAGCAATGGCAAGACCAACAGCGATCCAGTAAAGGACTAAAAGGAAAGTGTAAAAGCTGGTATTTCCCGCATAAGCAACCGAAAGACTGTGTCTCATAGCGTTAATGCCGAGACCTGCGCCGATGATTACCATAATTCCGAGGAAAATAGCTATGCCTTTTGCAATCTTCTTGAAATATTTCTCCATAAAATCGTTCATAAGTAAACCTCCAGTTAAATTATTGATAAATATATTATACAATTATTTTTTATAAAAGTCAATAGTTAAATGCATATTATTGCATTAATTTTACATATCAATCCGCAGTAATCAGAGAGATCAGCATAAACGAGTTGTTCTGCCTGCCCTCTTGGTCAACGGTGATTTTAATAGTGTGAGTTACTTCTCCTGCATTTTCGGTAAGCGTAGTCAAACAGCAGAGGTCTCCCCATGTCTCCTCGAAATTTGCGTCGAGCTTTACTTTTTCATCTTCCTTGCCGTCGATAACTGCGTAAGCCACGGGCGCAGGGTGATTGACTGTTCTTTTCCATTGGAGCATTAGTATATTTCCCTTGGCGGTAAACGTAATGCTGTCGCCCTTTGAGGTGGCTATCCAGCCGTCCTTGAACGGGTCGGAAAAATAGTCGGATATATGCATATCAGCGGTAAATCCCTCAAGTACGGGTACGCAATTAGTATTCTGATAACGTATAGCATTTTGAAAACGGCAGGCAGTGAGCTTAGTCGGAAGCTCGGGCTTTTCTCCGCTTATGCCGATTTTTTTATAGTATGTATATTCGGTTTCCAGCAGATTTATTATCAGATCGGAAATCATTTTATGCCCCAAATCCTTAGGGTGAAGCATATCGTCGGTGTAATCGGACAGATTTATCCCGCCTTTATAAATTTCAGGGAAAATATAGTCCCTCACACTAACAATAGGCAGCTTATAGTGCAGTCCCACTGCGTTATGTACTCCCTGCGCGTTTGTTCCGGTGTCATAAAACAGATTGTTTATCATAACCACTGCCTTAACGCTGTCATTTTTCAAAAGTCTGCGGATAAGGCTTTCGTAGGTCTCCATAAAAAACAGATCATCTTCATCGTTGACGGAAAACTCCACAAAGACCAGATCGGGATTTTTATCGAGAACGTGCTCTTCAACTCTTGCACAGGCGAACTGTGAAGTGGTCGCTCCGATACCCGCATTGAAAAAGCTTATTTTGGACTGAGGAAATTTCTCCTCCCACCATTTTGCGGACATATTCACATAACGCTTATCCTCTGTTGAGGCGTTACAGCCTTGTGTGATCGAGCCTCCGAGATATACTATACCGATAGGTTCTCCTTTTTCTGCCTTGTCAAAAATTCTGCCGAGATAATTTATATCGCCTATATTAACTATTGAATTGCTCATATTTTCCATATTTAATGCTCCTGAAAGTTTTTCTTTTATTATATCATATTTTTGGCAGTTTGTAAATGCCTAATTATTTAATTTTACATATTAAGATGCGTATAAAGACTGTGTGTATTTTTCACTGTTTTCGGATAATCGATTTGTGCATTTAAACGAAATTACTTTAAACACTTGAAATAAGGCGGAATTTGTGTTACACTTAAAATCCGCGTTGCAAACCAAGCCGAATCGACCCGATCGGCAAATTTGAAAGGACGGAATATGAAAAAACGAATTATGGTAATCGGCTTTTCAGGCTCGGGAAAATCTACTTTCTCCCGCAGACTTGGAGAAATCACAGGAATACCCGTGTATCATCTAGACAGGCTTTTCTGGAAAAGCGGCTGGGTACAAGAGGACAGGGAAGTGTTCAGAGAGAAACAAGCAGGAATAACCCGGCGTGATAGTTGGATAATCGACGGACATTATTTTTCCACAATGGAAATGCGCCTAGAGGGCGCGGATTTGGTTTTCCGGTTTAAAATCGGAAGAATTAAATGTATTCTGGGTGTAATCAAGAGATTTATCTATAATTACGGCAAAACGCGTCCCGATATGGGAGAGGGCTGTGAGGAAAAAATCGATTGGGAATTTATAAAATACGTTTGGAATTTTGACAAAGTACAGCGGCAAAGAACGGACAGCTTGCTGAGATCCTATCCTCATATTAAAGTGATAACTTTTCATTCCCGTAAGCAGGCTGAGCATTATCTGAAAGGAGCGGAAGAATATGTTGGAAAGTAGAGACATTACCTTTTGCACGAACGAGGGAGTATTCAATTTCAGAGTAGCCGCAATTATTTTGCATAACAGTAAAGTGCTTATGGTGTACAACCGAAATATCGATCAATACTATTCTGTCGGCGGACGCTGCAAGCTCCGCGAAAACACCGAAAATGCCATTATCAGAGAGTGCAGAGAGGAAACAGGAATAAATTTTGAAATTGACAGACTTGGATTTATCCACGAAAGCTTTTTTGAAGAGAACGGAAGAAAATATCACGAAATATCGTTTTTTTATTATATGAACCCGCTTGATGATATTTCTCTGATCGGTAAGAACAAGGTTGACTTGTGCGAATGCGAAAATTTAGTGTGGGTTGACGTGAATGAACTAAGCGGTACTGAACGGTTCTATCCCGAATTTTTCAAGACAGAGTTAAATCCCGAGTGCAGGGAGATCAAGCATATTATTACTGTAGAATAGTAAAAAGGCATAGCCGGTTTTCAGTCGGCTATGCCTTAATTTATGTCCAAAGTATATAAAGCAGAAAAGCCCATATAACTGCGGAAAGAACTATTACCGCATAGAAATACCAATGCTTGGTCTTATGACGGAACGCCTGCATACCGAGAAAACCTCCGACAAAACCGCCCATAAGGCATATACCCAGCAGAGTTTTCTCGGGGATACGCCATTTGTGTTTTTTAGCTTTTTGCTTGTCAATTCCAAAAAGGATAAAAGCCGCAGCGCTTATAAGTCCTATGTAAATTATTATGCAGTGTTCTAAAAGCTCTTTCATTGTTATCTCCGAAATAAACTTGTATCGGTAATTTATAAAAGCGTTGTTTTAGTTATCTGTATCCTCAAGTTCTCTATCCCATTTGGTAACAAAATCATAAAAAGATGAGGCTACACAATATATGTCTTCTTCAATCATTGAACAACAATCAATTGCAAAATATTTTTTTGAGACGAAATTATAGCAAAAATGGTTTCCGCCCAAATCTCCGCCAAAACAAAAGCAATCGGGAAATACTTGAAAAATTTCATATTCATTGTTATACTCTGATATTTCTTCCAATTTTATAAATTGCATATATGAGTTCTTTCCGACATTGCCCTCTCCGCCATTATGTTTTTTCATAAAATTCAAATAGTCATCTGGTAATTTATTACCATTTATCTTGTATAACTCAAAATCTGTACGATCATTAAAGTCAAAGTCTCTAAATAATTCATCCATAGTATATACCGCCTTTTTATGCTGTTTGACTAATCAACTACCGATTTATCATTTATTCTAACCCATTATAACATACACTAACGCCAAAGTCAAAAAGTCCGATAAAGCAAAGATCACTTTTTAATAATAAAGTGACCTTTGCAAAATTATTATTTAAAGTAATTTACGCCGCTCTCAAAAATCTTCTGATCCTTAACTCCGGGCACGTTAATGCAAACGCCGCCGCCCATTCTTTCGGAGTGTCCCATTTTACCGAGAACGCGTCCGTCGGGGGAGGTTATACCCTCGATAGCCTGGAACGAAGTATTCGGATTGCAGTGAATGTCAAACGTTGGATTGCCCTCAAAGTCAACGTACTGAGTAGCTATCTGTCCGTTTTCGGCAAGCTTTGCGATTTCCTCCGCGCTTGCTACGAAACGTCCCTCGCCGTGTGAGATAGCGATAGAGTGAATGTCTCCGACCTCGCAGCCCGCAAGCCAAGGAGACTTGTTGGAGGCAATTCTTGTATTGACCATTTTAGACTGGTGTCTTGCAATGGTATTGAATGTCAGCGTAGGGGAGTCGTCTCTCATATCTACGATCTCGCCGTAAGGCACAAGACCCAGCTTGATAAGCGCTTGGAAACCGTTGCAGATACCCAGCATAAGACCGTCTCTGTTTTTCAGCAGATCGTGTATAGCGTCCGTAAGCTTCGGATTTCTCAGGAATGAAACGATAAACTTACCGCTGCCGTCAGGCTCGTCGCCGCCGCTGAAACCGCCCGGGAGCATTACTATCTGGGACTGCTTTATCTTCTGCTCCATAGCGTCTACGGATTCCTTGATAGCCTGCTCGGAAAGATTTCTTACCACGAATATCTCAGCCTCTGCGCCCGCTCTCTCAAATGCTCTTTCGGTATCATACTCGCAGTTTGTACCGGGGAATACGGGAATGAGAACCTTCGGCTTAGCGACCTTTACAGCGGGAGCTTTTCTCTCCGTTACACAATAGCTGTATGTCTCGGGCTTGTTCTTAGGCTCGTTAACGTGAACGGGATATACAGGCTCAAGCTTGCTTTCCCAAAGCTTTTGCAGCTTATTGATATCTATAGTGTAATCGGAATTTACGATCGTGTATTCCTCGGTTGTTTCACCTATAACTCTTTCGTCTGTTTCGACGCCCTCTGCAAGCTCGATAACAAAGCTGCCGTAGCAAGCTCTGAAAAGCTCCTCGGGAGTTACCTTATCGGTGAACTTAAAGCCGATCTTATTACCGAAAGACATTTTAGCCACAGCCTCGGACACTCCGCCGTAAGCCACAGACCAGCAGGAAAGTACCTTTCCGTCTGCAATAAGTTTTTCAACCTTTTCAAATACGGCTTTGAGTGAATTAAAGTCCACAAGCTTGTTTTCGTCATAATCGGGCTTGATGAGTATTACCTTTGAACCTGCCTTTTTGAATTCCTGCGAAATTACCTTGTCTGTTTTCGTGGTGGACACCGCAAACGAAACAAGCGTGGGAGGAACGTCAATATTTTCAAAAGTACCCGACATTGAGTCCTTGCCGCCGATAGAACCGCAGCCAAGCTCTATCTGAGCCTTATAAGCGCCGAGAAGTGCGGCGAAAGGCTTTCCCCAGCGTGCGGGATTGTTCTGTGTTCTCTCAAAATATTCCTGGAATGTGAGCCAGCAGTTCTCGTAAGTACCGCCCGTTGCGATGACCTTGGATACAGACTCAACTACCGCAGACATTGCCCCGTGATAAGGACTTATCGACGAAAGGAACGGATTAAAGCCCCAGCCCATAACGGAAACTGTAGTCGTTTCCCCGTCAAGAACGGGCAGCTTTGCCGCCATAGCCTGAGTAGGAGTATTCTGATACTTGCCGCCGTAAGGCATAAGCACCGTACCTGCGCCGATCGTGGAGTCAAATCTTTCCACAAGACCCTTCTGCGAGCAGATATTGAGATTTGATATCATAGCCTCCCAGCGGTCTGCATTGTCCTCCGCGTTCTTTTCCTCAGCAAATATAGGTGCGGAGACCGTAATGTCGGTATGCTTTTCAGCTCCGTTTGAATTAAGGAACTCTCTTGAAAGGTCAACAATGATGTTTCCGTTCCAGTTCATTTTCAGCCTTGGTTCGGCGGTAACAGCCGCAACCATTGTAGCCTCGAGGTTTTCCTTAGCCGCCTCAGCCATAAACTTTTCAAGGTCTGATTTAGCGATAACAACAGCCATTCTTTCCTGCGACTCGGAAATAGCAAGCTCCGTACCATCAAGACCGTCGTATTTTTTTGTAACTGCGTTAAGATTTATCATAAGACCGTCCGCAAGCTCTCCGATAGCAACGGAAACTCCGCCTGCACCGAAATCGTTACAGCGTTTTATCATTGCTGTGACCTCGGGATTTCTGAACAGTCTCTGAAGCTTTCTTTCTTCAGGAGCGTTACCCTTCTGGACCTCTGCGCCGCAGGTTTCCAGCGAGTGGAGGGTGTGAGACTTTGAGGAGCCTGTCGCTCCGCCGCAGCCGTCTCTTCCCGTTTTGCCTCCGAGAAGAATAACGATATCCTCGGGTGCAGGTCTTTCACGTCTTACATTGGACGCGGGAGCAGCGCCGATAACCGCGCCGATCTCCATTCTCTTTGCAACATATCCGGGGTGATAAATTTCATTAACGTGACCCGTGGCAAGACCGATCTGGTTGCCGTATGACGAATAACCGTTAGCCGCTCCGACAACAAGCTTTCTCTGCGGGAGCTTACCCGCAATAGTATCCTCAACGGGAACAAGGGGATTTCCCGCGCCTGTTACACGCATAGCCTGATATACATAGGAACGTCCCGAAAGGGGGTCTCTTATCGCTCCTCCAAGACAGGTAGCTGCGCCGCCGAAAGGTTCGATCTCTGTTGGGTGGTTGTGAGTTTCATTCTTGAACATCAGCAGCCAGTCCTCGTCGACGCCGTTAACGTCGACCTTGATTTTTACGGAGCATGCGTTTATCTCTTCGCTTTCGTCAAGGTCTTTCAGCAGACCTGCCTTTTTAAGCTGTTTTGCTCCGATACAAGCCAGATCCATAAGAGTAACGGGCTTGTCCGTTCTGCCTGCGTAAAGGTCTTTTCTTGTTTTGATGTAATCCGCAAAGGTTGCAGCAACATAATCAGGCTCAATATCAACATTGTCTATTATTGTTGAGAATGTGGTGTGACGGCAGTGATCCGACCAGTAGGTATCTATCATTCTGATCTCTGTGATAGTAGGATTTCTATTTTCTGTATTCTTGAAATAATCCTGACAGAACTTTATGTCGTCCAAGTCCATAGCAAGCCCCAGCTCCGACAGCATAGCCTTCAGATCGTCCTCTGTGGAGTATATAAAGCCCTCGACAGTATCGACCGCAGTAGGGATATCATATTTTATATCGAGAGTGTCAAAGCAGTCAAGAGAAGCCTCTCTGCTTTCAACAGGGTTTATCATATAGCTTTTGATCTGCCCCAGCTCTTCCACGGTGAGATTTCCCGAAACGATGTAAATTCTCGCAGACTTGATAGTCGGTCTTTTTCCTGCCGTAAGCAGGGAAATACACTGCGCGCAGGAGTCCGCTCTCTGGTCGAACTGACCGGGGAGATATTCAACTGCAAAAACATATTCGTTTGCTCCGATAGCAGGAAGATGATCGTAGGTAACGTCAACAGCAGGCTCTGAGAATACCACAGGCGTAGCAAGCTCAAAATCCGCAGCGGAAAGACCTTCTGCGTCGTAACGGTTAATAACTCTGAGACCCGTAAGATTTTCAAGTCCGAGAGCAGATTTGATACCGCCTATAAGCGAGTCTGCCTCAACAGCGAACTCAGGCTTTTTTTCAACATAAATTCTGTATACTGACATAGCTGCAACTCCTTTTAAGTTTAAATTAGCTAAAATACATACTTGTATTATACAACATTTCGACTTATCTTGTCAATAACTTTATATATTCAAATTGTTAACTAAAATTAATAGTTATCATATCAGTTCACCATAGCAGAAATCTCCGTCTGCCGACGTTATTATCACCTGCCTGATCTCACGTCTCAGGGAATATTCGGGATCATTTCGTTTAACTCTTACATTTACATAATTGGGAGCGTGTCCGTTATGCCATTCTGCGGAGGTCTCTTTCTCAAAAAGCACCTCGAAGGTTTTGCCTATGCAGTTATGAAGATATTCCGCCTGAGATTTTTTACAAGCCTCTGTCATTATACCTGCGCGTAACTGCTTTGTTTTTTTGTCTATCTGTCCGTTAAGTCTGTCGGCGACAGTACCGTTTCTGCGTGAGTACGGGAAAATATGCGCCTCGGCAAACTTTACTCTGTTAACAAAGTCAACGGACATATTAAACTCCTCATCTGTTTCCTGCGGAAAACCTACCATAATATCGGTAGTTATAGCGCAGTCGGGAAAATGTTTTCTCAGCTTTCGGCACAGCAGCATAAATTCGTCGGAGTTATAATGTCTGCACATTCTTTTAAGCGTAAGGTCACACCCGCTTTGCAGAGACAAATGAAAATGCGGACACAGCTTGTCCAGTTTGGACATTCTGAGAATATCCTCGTTAGAGATCATTTCAGGCTCTATCGAACCTAATCGTACCCGAAAATCTCCTTCGGTACGGCATACCGTTTCAACAGCGTCGATTAGTCTTGTATCGTCATTAAAATCCTTGCCGTAACAGCAAAGATTTATTCCCGTGAGAATGATCTCTTTGTGACCCGATTTTACAAGATTACACGTTTCGGCTTGTATATCCGCCAAAGGCTTTGAGCAGATGTGTCCTCTTGCATAGGGGATAATACAATATGTGCAGTACTGATCACAGCCGTCCTGGATTTTTATATATGCTCTGGTCTTGCCGTCCGCCCCCGAGTTGGACATAGGTTCAAAGCTTTCTCCTTTTTTTCTGGGGGACACATCGATTATTCTCTCGCGTTCAAGCAGAAATCTCTCCGCAAGACGGGGGATATCCCGCTTTCTTCCCGTACCGACGATTATATCGCATTCAACCATTTTTTCCGCCTGAGATTTAAAAGCCTGCGGAAAACAGCCTGCAAGAACGATAACGCACTGCGAATTTGAATTTCTGATCTTATGTATGAGCTGGCGGCACTTTGAGTCCGCCTGCGCAGTAACTGTGCAGGTGTTGATAACACAGATATCAGCAGTTTCGAAATCGGACCATTCCTCATAGCCCATATCCGAGAAAAGCTCCTTTATATTCTCTGTTTCGTATTGATTGACCTTACAGCCGAAAGTGTAATAGAATACTCTCATATAACGGCTCCTTTTAATTTATATTACATATGCACAAATATCACATATGATGATTGTGCAAAATGCTAAAAATCTGATTTATAAATTTGCTGCTATTGATTATTGTACCATATTTAATTTTTTTTTGCAAATTTTTATTGACATTTCAGAAAGTTTGGATATAATAATAAGTGTAGAGGAAAAAAGCTACATAATAAGGTAAGTAATGAAACAATCAAAGGAGGAATTGTTTATGAAAAAGGTAAAGATCAAGCTCGATTCAATTCAGTCGGTTAAGGAGTTCGTAAGCGTAGTTACAATGTACGATTTCGACGTTGACCTCGCTTCGGGCAGATATGCGGTTGACGCAAAGTCAATTATGGGTATCTTCAGCCTTGACCTTTCAAATCCAATTCAGCTTGTTGCTCACACAGATGACGCCGACAAGTTCTTAGAAGAGATCAAGGATTTCATCGTTGACTAATTGAATATGAATACTCAGGCGGCGGGTTTATCCTGCCGCTTTTCATTTTAAGAAAAATCTCACTTGTATAAATCCTCAATGTATGCTATAATAAACGTGTATGGAGGAGATAACAATGACGTTTAAATATATACTTATTGCAATGGAGACCTTTCTGCTGATACTTTTTCTTATTCCTTTGCCGATCGTTTGCTCGGGAAATATCGCGGGTATTCTGCTTTGCCTTGCATTGCTTGCGGTCACGGCAAATTTCAGCGGATTTTGCACGCTTGTTTCATCGGTATGGTCTCATTTATTCGGTAAAATAATACTGATCGTTCTGTGCGTTGTAATTATTGCGGGAATTGCTTATGTTTCTGTACTTTCGGCTCTTATGTACAGGGCGCAGGAAAACAATCCGGACGAGCCTAATGTTATAGTCGTTTTAGGCTGTAAGGTCAACGGAGAAAAACCTTCGCGTATGCTCCGACGCAGGCTTGACGCCGCTTATAACGCTCTGGAAAAGCACCCCGATACACTCTGCATAGTTTCGGGAGGTCAAGGCTCCAACGAGAAAATATCAGAAGCGCAGGCAATGAAAAATTACCTTACGGAAAAGGGGATAGACGAAAGCCGTATCATTATGGAGGACAAATCTACTTCCACTTACGAAAATATAAAATTCTCATTGGATATCTTGGACGATATGGTAATGTCCCACGCTATGACGCTTGTGACCGACGGATTTCATCAGTACAGAGCAAGTCTTATAACAAAGGCTCAGGGAGTTGATAATGTCACGGCTTATTCCGCATACACCGAGCCGCGTTATCTTTTCACATACTGGGTACGCGAGTGGCTGGGACTTACGCATTTCTTTGTATTCGGGAACTAGCTTTAACAAGGATAAAC
>JAUNOG010000078.1 GCA_030531185.1 Ruminococcus sp. | reverse complement strand
CCTATTTTGACAGCTGTTTCAATAATAATGCTTTGCAGAATGCATATTGTATATAAAAATTATTTTTTGTTTGAGCAGCCTGAAGACAGTCAAAGTCTTAGCGAGACTATTTCCGGTGAAAAATGTATATTTGTATTTAATGGAGATTTATGGCTTATGACATGTATAGCTCCCGAAGCTATAGACGCTGAGAGCTGTTATGTTACCACAGAATATGATGTAAAAAATAATGATAGCCTAGATGATGTTTTTGAATTAGAAGAAAATGAAAAAATATACTTAGTTATTCCGAAATTATCTGAGGATGATGATGACGATGAGGATGATACCGAATATGGAATATATGTTAATGTGCCTCTAAAATCAAGTACACTTATTTCAAGTAATGAAATTCTAAAAAAAATTAATAGTTTGGAAGGCGTTTCAAATATAGGTTATTTATATTCAATCAACGTCCAAGGTGCAACCTACGGCGTTTATGAGATTTCCTGATCGAAACTTGTAAAAAAACTGTAAACTCCCGCATATCAGCTTGACAAAAGCAGTGTGCGGGAGTATAATTTATGTATCTTTAGGATAAAAGATAAAAAACTGAAAGGATAAGCGAATTATGTCCGTACTTGTTGTTTTGGCAGTCTTTACATACTTCTTTATGAGCTTGGGCTATTTTTATGGCTTCGAGTTTATTTTGCGTGGTATGAAAGCTGTTAAAGGCAATACAGTAGGATAAGTTCCGCTTTACTTGCGTTGTTAAAACCGCCGCTTTCGTACTGATGCGAGGCAGGCGGATTTTTTATTGAGTAAATTTATTTTAAACGGAGGAATAAAAATGGTAATCGTACTTAAAAACGGAGCGTCCAGAGATCAGATCGACGAGCTTATGAACTGGCTGGCTAAGTTCGACGTCAAGACAAATCTTGTGGAGGGCGTTCATTCAAACATCATCGGTCTTATCGGAGACACTACAAAAATCGACATCGAGTCGGTGCAGTCCAAGGAAATAGTCGAGACTGTAAAGCGCGTTCAGGAGCCTTACAAGAACGCCAACAGACGTTTCCACCCCGAGGACACCGTTATCGAGGTGCGTGGAAGAAAGATCGGCGGAGGCACTCTGAACGTTATAGCGGGTCCCTGCTCTGTGGAAACCGAGGAGCAGACCATAAATACTGCTATTGCCGTTAAGGAGGCGGGCGCTACTATGCTCAGAGGCGGAGCGTTCAAGCCAAGGACCTCTCCCTACTCGTTCCAGGGTCTGGGCAAGGAGGGTATCGATATCCTCCGCAAGGCGAGGGACATTACAGGTCTGCCTATCGTAACCGAAATTATGGATCTTTCGGACATCGATCTGTTCGCAGATGTGGACATTATTCAGGTCGGCGCAAGAAATTCGCAGAACTTCACTCTGCTTAAGGCTCTGGGAAGATGCGATAAGCCTATTCTGCTTAAAAGAGGACTTTGCGGCACTATTCAGGAGACGCTTATGTCCGCAGAGTACATTATGTCCGAGGGAAATCAGAAGGTAATCATCTGCGAGAGAGGTATCAGGACTTACGAGACGGCAACAAGAAACACGCTGGATCTTTCCGCCGTACCGATAATAAAGCAGAAATCTCACCTGCCTATAACCGTTGACCCAAGTCACGCGGCGGGAATTGCCTCTCTGGTGGAGCCGCTTTCACTGGGCGCGGTGGCGGTAGGGTGCGACGCGCTGGAGATAGAAGTCCACGTTGACCCCAAGAACGCATGGAGCGACGGAGCGCAGTCCCTTACCCCCGAGCAGTTTAAGTCAACTATGGCTAAGATCAAGGCTATGGCTGAATTCTGCGGCAGACCACTTGATATAAATGAGTAAAATTTCAGCGGAATTCGTTTTTTGTCGATGAATTCCGCTGTTTTTTGTATTTACAAAAGCGGTAAAATGTGTTATAATTACACTGTATTATTGTGTATTGCCGAGGAAGTTTAAAGAAAGGCTGATTTTATGGATAATTCGGATTTACATAAAATGCAGAATGAATTTCTGGAAATTCAGAATTCTTTGCGGAAAAAGCTGAACTGCATCGACCGCTTTGACAAAAATAAAATCAAAACGGCGGCAGGCGTTGATCTGGCATATTGGAATACCGACGGCGGCGAATTTGCAGTGTGCTGTATCGTTGTTATAGATTTTAAAACTCATAACGTTATTGAAAAGCAGCAGTACAGCGGGCAAATAAATGTGCCGTATCTGCCCGGATTTCTTGCGTTCAGGGAGCTTCCGCTTGTGCTGAAAGCTGCGGAAAAGCTGGAAAATAAGCCTGATTTATATATGTTTGACGGCAACGGCTGTCTGCACCCTCGCCGTATGGGCATTGCAAGTCACGCTTCCTTTTACCTTGATACTCCGACTGTCGGCGTTGCCAAAACATATTTCAGAATTGATGAAAATGCGGTCTATACAGAGCCTGATGACAAAGCGGGAAGCTTTACGGATATATCTTTGAACGGTGAGGTTTACGGAAGAGCTTTGAGAACTCACGATAATGTAAAGCCCGTATTTGTGTCCTCGGGGAATTATATTTCTCTCGGTACGGCAACCGAATTGACTATGAGCCTTGTATCTTCTGAGGGCAGAATTCCGCTTCCCACAAGGCTTGCGGATATTGAAACTCATATCGCAAGAGCGGCTTTGCAGAACGGAAAATGAATTTGCATATTTTCTCGGAAAAGTTTTTTTACAGAGTTATCGAAAAAATGTTGAGGGGAGACCTATAATGAGATTGCTTTTTAAACAGCGTATCTTTTCGTGGCTTGACAGCTACGATATTTACGACGAACAGGGGAATACGGTATTTACTGTCAAGGGACAGCTTGCGTGGGGACATTGCTTTAAGGTGTTCGACGCTTACGGCAGAGAGGTCGGTATGCTCAAAGAAAAGGTTATGACCTTTATGCCTGCCTTTGAAATTTACATAAACGGCGGATATGTCGGGAGGATAAAAAAGGAGTTCACTTTCTTCAAGCCCGTTTTTGATCTGGATTTCAACGGCTGGAGGATAGAGGGCGATATCTTTGAATGGGACTATTCCGTCTACAGCGGAGGTTCAAAGGTTATGACGGTGTCCAAACAGCTTCTGAACTGGTCGGATACTTATATTATAGACGTTTATGACGACAGAAACGTTCTCGGCGGACTTATGGTCGCCCTTGCCATAGACGCTGAAAAATGCAGCAGAAACTAAAATACTTTAATTGAAAGGAATTGTTATTATGAAATTTAATTGCGAACTGAAAAAGGTAGTCGACGACAGCTATGATATTGAGATCGGACACAGTCTTCAGGATACTCTTGTGGAGGATCTGAAAAACTGTCTTGTGGGAAAAATCAAAAAAATCGTCGTTATAACGGACAGCAAGGTAGCCGACCTTTACGGAATGGATATTTTTAAAAGAATAGACGAGGCGGGATTTACAGCGGATATTATCATTTTCCCCGAAGGAGAAAAGTCAAAGACCCGTGAGATGAAGGAGTGTATAGAGGACGCATTGCTCGATAAGGAATGCCGCAGGGACTGCGCTCTCATTGCAGTCGGCGGCGGAGTTGTCACCGATCTGGCGGGCTTTGTGGCAGGCACTTTCGCCAGAGGAGTACCTTTTATTAACTATGCTACCACGCTCCTTGCGGCGGCGGACGCTTCCGTGGGCGGAAAGACTGCCGTAGATACTCCGCTTGCAACAAATCTTATCGGACTTTTCTATCAGCCGAAAAAGGTGTATATCGACATCGATACATGGAAAACTCTCCCGAAAGAGCAGATATCCGGCGGACTTGCCGAAACTATCAAGCACGGCTGTCTGGGCGACAGGGAGCTTTTCGAGTACCTTGAAAAGAACGTGGAAAAGATATTTGAGGGCGACGTTGAGGCTTGCGAATACATAGCCGAGCGCAACTGCTCGGTGAAATATAAGGTCGTAATGAAGGACGAGAAAGAATCGGGTCTGCGCGAGGTGCTCAATCTGGGTCATACCGTGGGAAGAGCTATCGAGACAGTTTCAGATTACAGACTTTACCACGGCGAGGCTGTGGCGATAGGTATGGTGGCTCAGGCGAGACTGGGACAGAAATACGGCTTTATTTCCGAAGAAAACGTACAGCGCGTGGAAAATCTTATAGCAAGAGCGGGACTTCCGACGGCTGTACCCGATTATATCGATAAATCGGAGCTTGTCAAAAAGCTCTACACCGACAAAAAGGTAAGGGACGGCAAGCTTAGATTTGTTTTCCAGAAAGAGATCGGAGATGTAATGCAGTTCGGCGATAACAACTACGCAAAAGAGATAGCCGAGGACGAGATAGCTCAGATAATTGAGGGTATGTGACATATCGCAAGGCTTAATGGGGGAGTGATAAAGCGTGATATACAGCTTGATTTTAATATTTAACAGAACGGGCGATAAACTGCTTTTAAGACGGCAGCAAAACGGAAACCTGAAATTTGTAGGCGGTCCTATCAGAGAGGACGAGTTTCCGTTGGCGGCTGTACATTCGATAATCAGGGCGGACTGCGGACTGTCCTCCGACGAAGTTGTGTTGACGCATATTATGGATATTCATTATTATCCGGAAAAAGACACAATGCTCGTGTATGCGGGACGGTATGTGAAACACGACAGCTTTCTGCTCAACAGCGAACATCTTGAATGGGTAACTCCCGACGAGGAATTTTTCAGCAGGACAGGAGAGGCGGAAAGAGCCAACATAAGACATATTCTTGAACGTGTAAACGCAAATTCCGAGGCGGTTCTGGGGATAGCTTCCCGTCCGCTGAATATTCCTCAGACCAAAGGGGCAAGAGACGAAGCCGAGAGGACGGTCGGTTCAAATCACTTCAAATATGCGGATAATGCGGATATGCTGGTGGAGCGCTGGAACGAACCTGCGTTTAAGCTTATGTATAAGGCTGTCGCTCCTCCGTTCGGCAGATATATGGAGACCTTTCTGTCCTTGGACGCCGCCGAAAACCGTCTGGCTTTAAAGTGCGACGGACATATGTATTCCATTGCCAGGTCTACGGTCTTTGAGATAGCCGAAGGCTCGGTACTCGCAAGAATGAAAGGAGTTCTCCTGTACGAGGACGGCGACGAGCCTGTATTTTTCTCGGTCGAGCAGATAAACGAGGCAAAGCCCAAGGCGGCGGTTATGAGGTTTTGCGCAGAGGTGAAAAAGCACGAGATATCCAAGGAGAGAGCGTTCAGGTCAATGTCCGATGTAAAGTTTTACACCGTAGGAACTCTGCCTGATAAAGAGAGCGGAAACGATTTCGGCTTGCAGTCCTTTGAGAACGGCAAGGGAGGCAAATCGGTAAGACTGTTTCTTACCGAAAGCGCGGCGGAGAAGTACAATGAGGAAAATCTTCCTGTAAGCAAATACAGCTTAAAGAAGATAGCCTTTATGCTCTCGGGACTTTTCGGTATCGTCATAGAGCCGTCTCAGAAATGCTGTCTGGAATTTTCCGCTCAGGAGCTTGCCGAGCTGGTCAAGTAGCGTGAAACGGGGGTAACTGTTATGGACTTGTTTATAGAAATACTTGCCGAGATAGTTATGGAATGGTTTTTCGGCGGAGCGGAGGAAGTGGCTCTCGGTAAAAAATATCCTAAGCCTATCAGGATATTTTCCGCTGTTATTGTGCTGGTTTTATATTTTGCCGTATTTGCGCTTATTGCAATAGCGGGGATAACGGCAGTTAAAGAGCGTTTTTACATTCTGGGAATTATTCTGCTTGCTGTAGACGTACTGCTTATAGTTCTTTCTGTAAGAAAGCTTATCAGGGTGATACGCAGTAAAAGAAAATAAATATGCGGGCAATAAATATCCGCAAAATCGTATATATTAACGGAGGAATTGATATGGACATAAAAATCACGCCGTCAAGGCTTTCGGGAACGGTAACGCCGCCGCCCTCGAAAAGCGTGGCGCACAGAATGATAATTGCGGCGGCTCTCGCAGAGGGACAGTCGGTCATCACCAACCTTTACCCGTCTGTAGACATTCTCGCGACTATCGGAGCAATGAAGTCCTTGGGGGCGGACATTGTCTTTGAAAACAATACCGCCGTGATAAACGGCTTTAAGAACATTCCAGATACGGCTACAGTGGACTGCTGTGAGTCGGGCTCTACGATGAGGTTTATAATCCCTGTCGCCTGCGCGCTGGGAGTGAACGCGACGTTTATCGGAGGGGGAAAGCTCCCTCAGAGACCTATCACGCCTTTTCTGGAGGAATTCCCCAAGCACGGAGTGGAATTCGACTATCATAATACTATGCCGTTTTCGGTCAAGGGCAGACTTACTTCGGGTAAATTCTATATCAGCGGTTCGCTGTCCTCGCAGTTCATTACGGGACTTATGCTGGCTCTGCCTGTTCTGGAGGGCGACAGCGAGATAATACTCACCTCCGAGCTGAATTCAAAGCCTTATGTGGATATCACCGTAGGCTGTCTTAAAAATTTCGGCTGTGAGATATCCGAGACAGAGCAGGGCTACTGCATAAAGGGCGGACAGAAATTAACTCCCTTTTCGGGCGCAGTGGAGGGCGATTATTCTCAGGCGGCGTTCTGGGAGGTCGCGCGCACTCTCGGCTCGGATTTAGACATTCAGGGCTTAAATGTAAATTCTTTTCAGGGAGATAAAAAAATCGTTGAAATTTGCAGGGAAATAGTGTATAATAAAAACGGAGTATTAAACCCGTTTGAGATAGACTGCTCGGATATACCCGATCTTGTGCCCATACTTGCGGTGCTTGCCGCTTTCTGCAAGGGAAAAAGCCGCATTACCAATGTTGCAAGGCTCAGATTTAAGGAATGCGACAGACTTGCCGCTATGACCGACTGTCTTAACCGTATCGGCGGAAAGGTCACGGCTCACGAGGACTGTCTCGAGATAGAGGGAGTTTCAAGTCTCAAGGGCGGAGAAATTCAGGGATATAACGACCATAGGATACCTATGGCAATGTCCGTTGCGGCGACGAGATGCGAAGGACCGCTTACGATAATCGGAGCGGAGTGCGTGAGAAAGTCCTACCCCGATTTCTGGGAGGTCTACAGAGGTCTGGGCGGTATTGCGGAGGTCGTTGGGTAATAATGATCTGAATACAGTATAATAATTATGAGTACAAATTTTTGTACTTGATTGGAGGAAGTATAATGTCATCAACTTGGAAGAATAATATCAGCTTTACCGTTTTCGGCGAAAGCCACGGTCCCGCAATAGGCGTTTGTATGGACAACGTTCCCCCGGGGGAAACTATCGATATCGATAAGATATACGAATTTATGGCAAGACGCGCGCCCAAAAAGGACGGAACCTCCACAATGAGAAAGGAAAAGGATATTCCTCAGATAATGTCGGGCTATCACAACGGCAAAACTACGGGAACTCCGCTGGTCGCAGTCATTGCCAATACAGACCAGCATTCGCAGGACTATTCCAATCTTTCAAAGCTTGCCCGTCCCGGTCACGCCGACTATACGGGAGCATTGCGCTACAGAGGCTTTAACGACATCAGAGGCGGCGGACATTTCTCGGGCAGACTTACCGCGCCCCTTTGCTTTGCGGGAGCGGTAGCGGGACAGATACTTGAAAAGAGAGGTATTTACGTAGGCGCGCATATCGCTGAGATACACGGTATAAAGGATAAGTCCTTTGACCCCATAAAAACCACAAGAGATGACATTAAGGACATAAGAGGAAAGGATTTCCCCGTAATTATCGACGTTCAGGGAAACGAGATGAAAAAAGAGATACTTAACGCCCGCAAGGAGCAGGACAGCGTGGGCGGCGTTATCGAGTGCATTGCGATAAACGTTCCCGCTGGTATCGGTTCGCCTATTTTCGACGGACTTGAAAACTCCATTGCACAGCTTATTTTCGGCATTCCCGCAGTCAAGGGACTTGAATTCGGCGCAGGCTTCGACGTTGCAAAAATGACAGGCTCGGAGAACAACGACGAGTTTTACGTTGACGACAGGGGAATTGTTGTGACAAAGACAAACAATCACGGCGGTATCCTCGGAGGGATTTCCTCGGGTATGCCTATAACTCTGCGTGTGGCGATCAAGCCTACGCCGTCTATTTCGCGTCCGCAGGAGACTATAGATTATTCGGCGATGAAGAACGAGACCCTTGTGGTCAAGGGCAGACACGACCCCTGCATTGTCCCCAGAGCGGTGCCTTGCGTTGAGGCGGCGGTCAATCTCGCTGTTCTCAGTCATATGCTTGAATACCCAAATTTTTAGAAAGCTTTCCGAAGGAGGACTGATAGTTAGTGACAAATCCCGAGGAGTTTATCTCCAACGATATGAAAAATGTGACCGAGATTTACCGCGTACAGATCTTGCTTGCGTACTTTTTAAATCAGATAAATCAGCTGTGTACTCCCAACCAGCTTACAGAAATTGCCACGGGAGAGGGGATAGTCAATTATTTCGACTACACTGCCGCAGTGACCGCAATGCTTGAAAACGGTACTCTGGAGCTTGCCGAGATCGACGGTACGGAGTATTACCGTCTTACCGAAAAGGGCGCTGCGGGAGCCGATGATTTCAAAAAGCAGGTGCCGAAAAGTCTCCGCGATAAAATTTACGCATCGGGACTTCGTCTGTTCGCAAAGCTTAAAAACGAGCGGGATATTACCTTTGATATATCTCCGAACGACAGGGGATATAATGTCCACTGCAAATGCTGTGACGGCGATATTGTCCTTATGGACATAAATCTTTTCGCGCCCGACGAGGAGCAGGCGAATTATATCAAGTCGAAAATCCAGATGAACCCCACGGATTTTTACTGCAAAGTAGTGGATTATATTATCGAGAACGAGGAATATGTTCCCAGCGTGGCGGAGGATATGACGCTTTTATAAATTGTATCGCCTCATAAAATGTTTATTAAGGCAAAGTTTAGTTCCATTTAGTTACCTTTTGAGCAAAAAGCACAAAAAAACCCAAAAAACTCGAACGAAATAACGAAAATAAACAAAAAGAAAAAAAGTACTTGACAAAGGGAAAATGAAGTGATATAATAAACAAGTCGCTTGACGAGAGACCAAAAAGTAAAGAACACAAAAAAAGTTTGAAAAAAGTTCCGAAAAGGACTTGACAAACAGAAAAAAGTGTGATATACTAATAAAGTTGCACGACAAGTGAAACAAAGGCATCTTGAAAATTGAACAACGAGAAGTACGAAACCCTTGAGAAATTCTT
>JAUNOG010000077.1:4484-9260 GCA_030531185.1 Ruminococcus sp. | reverse complement strand
AATCCACAATGCACAATTAAGGAGTTCGCTGCGCTCACAATTTTCATTGATTGTAAAAACGGTGAGCGGCTGTAAGTTGATGGTTCATTGTTAATTGTCAATAAAAAATTGTGCATTATGAATTGTGCATTGAAAAAGGGAGTGAGCAAAAGATAGGAAAGGCAATAAAAAAGAATATGAAATATGTGCTGAATATCGGATTTATTGTCCTTATATGCTGGCTTACTTTCAGGCTGCTTTTCTCGGGACAGGAGTTTTCCTCTATTCTTGAGGACCTTCACAATGCCGATACTCGGTGGATTGCTGTGGGACTTCTGCTCGCATTTATGTTTGTGGCAGGCGAGAGCTGTATTATATACTATATGCTGAGGGTACTGGGACAGAAAACGAAATTCTTACGATGTCTGAAATATTCGTTTATAGGCTTTTTCTTCAGCGACATAACGCCCTCCGCCTCGGGGGGACAGCCCGCTCAGATGTACTATATGAAAAAGGACGGCGTTAAGATAGGTTTTTCCACGCTGATAATGCTGCTTATCACTATAGCTTATAAAGCGGTCTTGGTCATACTCGGACTTATATTTTTGATTTTCAACTATTCGCTGGTCGCGGATCACGTCGGAAAAATGTGGTGGCTGCTTATACTCGGTTTTGCGCTGAATATTGCGTTTATCGCAGTCCTTGCGGCAGTGTTCGTCAAGCCTGTATGGGCAAGAAAGGCGGGTATCAAAATAGTCAACCTGCTTACTAACATTAAAATCATCAAGTCGAAAAACAATCAGAAGTACATAGAAAAAATCACAAGAATATGCGATACATACACCATAGGAGCGGATTACATCAAGAATAATTTGCATACGGTCGTGAACGTTTTTCTTATTACCGCAGTTCAGCGGCTTTCGCTTTTTGCTATCACATGGATAGTGTACAAGTCCTACGGACTTAGCGGCTACGGGATACTTCCCGTGATAGCTTTGCAGACTATGATAGGCATAAGTGTGGAAATGCTCCCTCTGCCTGGCGCGGCGGGAATTACCGAGGGCTGTTTTATGATAATGTTTGACAGGATATTCGGTAAGGAGCTTATGAGACCCGCTCTGCTCCTTAGCCGCGGAATGAGCTTTTATGCCGTACTTATCGCAGGCGGACTTGTTACCTTTGCGTCGCACATAATAATAATGAGACGAGATAAACAAATTTATGCCGACGAAGGTTTGATGAAAACAATGGGAAATGAAAAGAAAGGATAAAAAATGATAGGATTTTATAATTATTCGGTTATATTGACTTACATAGGACTTATTTCGTCGGTCTTTGGGATTACGCAGATAATTGAGGGCAACGAGCCTGTGGCTTTTCTGTGTCTGCTGCTGTCGGGCATATGCGATCTTTTTGACGGAAGAATTGCGAGAAGTATGAAAAACAGGACCGAGCACGAAAAGGTGTTCGGCATACAGATAGATTCGCTGTGCGATCTGGTGTGTTTCGGAGTTTTTCCCGCCGTTATCGGTTATCATTACCAGTCGGTTTATCCGCTCAAGCTTACAGCGTCAATACTTATCGTGCTGTGCGCGGTCATAAGACTTGGCTACTTCAACGTTATGGAGGAGGAAAGACAGCGCACTACTACGGAAAACCGCAAGGAATATCAGGGACTGCCTGTGACTACGGTTGCTATTATTCTTCCGCTGCTTTTTCTGGGCAAGCATAATATCCCCAAGGATATTTTTCCCTATGTTTTTCACGGCTTTATGATACTTATTTCGGTGCTTTTTATAATGAAGATAAATGTAAAAAAACTTTCCCTTAAGGGCATTTTTATCTTGTTCACTATGGGGATTATTATTTTTCTGGGCTATCTGAAGGTCAATCATATAATATGAGGAGGACGGTTCTATGAAATACAGAGACAGGCAGGGCAGGACCTTTGAAAAAACTACGTCTCAGGACGCTTTTCTCGCTGAGGCTTACGGCTCGGCATTTGGCAGGGGACTTATGAAATTCCTTTCACTGCCGATATTTTCAAAGTGTCTGAGATATATACTGAACAGCAGGCTTTCGGCGGGCTTTGTGTATGATTTTGCAGAAAAGAACGGAATAGATATGTTTGATTACGAGCAGAGAAATTTTACCTCCTTTAATGATTTTTTTACCAGAAAGATAAAAGAGGGCAGAAGGTTTGTTACGGGAGACGACAGCGTGCTTGTGTCTCCTGCGGACGGAAAGGTTTCGGCTTATGAGATCACGAATTCAAACTTTTTCGTTATAAAGAACTCCGTCTATAATGTTGACAGTCTGCTGAGAGATAAAAAACTCGCGGCAAGATATATGGGCGGTTATGCTATCATTATCAGGCTTTCCGTGGACGATTATCACCGCTATATTTATCCCTGCAACGGCGTCAAGAGCCACGACAGGCATATCGAGGGCTTTCTGCATACGGTAAATCCAGTTGTCAACAGATATGTTCCCGTATATAAGGAGAACAGCAGAACCTACTGTATGCTCAGGAGCGATAATTTCGGCGACGTTATTCAAATGGAAGTCGGCGCGCTTATGGTAGGAAAGATCAGCAACACCCACAGCGGAAAAGGGAAGATACGCAGGGGCGAAGAAAAAGGCTGTTTTGAGTTCGGCGGTTCTACTATCGTGCTTTTGCTTGAAAAGGACAAGGCTGAGGTATGCGGCGATCTGATAAGGAATACTATGGAGGGCTGTGAAACTATCGTAAGACAGGGAGAGCCTTTGGCTGTGAAAAAGTACTGAAAAGACGATTTATGAAGGACGAGAAAAAATCAATGAAGAAAAATGGGAGGTATCTCAGTGCAAAAGCTTGATATACAGCAGATCGACCGAGATTATTTTTACGGAGGGGACGACCTTGGCGCGCATATCTGCGAGGGACGAACGATATTCAAAACGTGGTCTCCCCTTGCGACGGGCGTTTATCTTAACCTTTATCTTGACGGCGAGGGGGACAATAAAATAGAGACCCTGCCTATGGAGAAAATTGAAAACGGTGTGTGGTATGTGGAGCTTTTCCGCAGCTGTGACGGGGAATTCTATACCTTTTCATACGAATTCAATTACGGCAAGCCGCAGGAGGCTGTGGACATTTATGCAAAAGCCTGCGGAGTTAACGGCAACAGGGGAGCGGTAGTGGATTTTGAAACTACGAATCCTCCGGGATGGGACAGAGTACCCGGACCTAAATGCAAAAACGCCTGTGACGCTGTGGTTTACGAATGTCATGTCAGGGATTTTTCCGCAGATATCAGTTCGGGGGTCTGTTCCGAGCACAGAGGAAAATTTCTCGGCTTTTGTCAGAGCCGCACACGTTTCGACGGCGAAGAGACCTGTCTTGACCATTTAAAAGAGCTGGGAGTGACCCACGTTCACCTTCTTCCCGTGGCGGACTATGCTACCGTTGACGAAAGCAAGCCTCATACGCCGCAGTACAACTGGGGCTACGATCCCAAGAATTACAACTGTCTTGAAGGCTCCTATTCCACAGATCCCGCAGACCCCAAGTGCAGGATAAAGGAGTTCAAGCAGCTTGTGATGACCTTGCACAAAAACGGTATCGGTGTTATTATGGACGTGGTTTACAACCATACCTACTTTACTGAGGAGTCCTCCTTTGAAAAGGCTTTCCCGGGATATTACCACAGAATGCATGAGGACGGTACTTTTTCCAACGGCTCGGGCTGCGGGAATGAAACGGCGTCCGATCATCTGATGATGAGAAAATTTATGATCGACTCGCTGAAATTCTGGGCTACGGAATATAAGATAGACGGTTTCCGTTTTGACCTTATGGCTTTGCACGACATTGAAACTATCAATATTATCAGAGACGAACTGAATAAAATAAACCCCGAACTGCTGATGTACGGCGAGGGCTGGACAGGCGGAGAGTCGCCGCTTTCCTCTCAAAAGCTGGCGTATAAGTGGAATTCTTACAGCTTTGGCAGAGTGGGACTTTTCAACGACAATATCAGAGACGCAATAAAGGGAGGTACTTTCAATCCCTACGATATGGGCTTTGTAAGCGGAAACAAAAACGCGGCGTCCATACTCAGGTGCGGCATTGCGGGTTCTGTTCCTCATCATCAGATAAACTACGCAAAGGAAGCCTGCTGGGCGTTTGAGCCTACTCAGGCGGTGAATTACTGCGAGGCGCACGATAACAATACATTGTGGGACAAATTGCAGATATCGGGCAAGGGACATTATTCCGAGAGCGATCTGGTCAAAATGGATAAGCTCGCGGCGGCGATAGTCATACTTTCTCAGGGTATGCCGTTTATTCAGCTGGGGCAGGATTTTCTGAGGACCAAGCCGAGAATTCTGAACGAGGGAGAAGAACCGAACGATGTGAATATTTTCTCTCAGGACAGCTATAATGCTCCTGATTTTACAAATGCTATAAAATGGGGAAGAAAGCGTGAATACAAGGGCGTTTTCAATTATTATAAGGCTTTGATAAGACTGAGAAAGTCAAGCCCTCTTTTCAGAATGGCGACCAAGGAGGAAGTAGGAGCGCATTTGCAGTTTATGGACAGCGGAGATTGGAATTTTGTTGTCTGGAAGCTGGAGGACGAACGGGAATGTTTTGTTATTGCTCTTAATCCTTTTACAGAGGGCAGATGTTTTAATCTGCCGTCGGGAGAATACGAAAAAGTTATGGACGAAAACGGCAGAAGAGAAGAAAACAGCGGCTATCAGGGAAGTGTGAAAGTAGCTCCGCTGTCTGCCGCTGTATTTAAAAGAAAA
>JAUNOG010000077.1:0-4474 GCA_030531185.1 Ruminococcus sp. | reverse complement strand
AGGTTAGAGATTAGAGGTAAGAGGTTAGAAGTGTCAGCTTTGCACTTCTAACCTCTTATTTCTGACCTCTAACTTCTATATTAGCTGTTCACGCATTTTTGCCAATATCTTTTTTTCCCGTCTTGATACCTGAACCTGCGTCATTCCCAATATCTGAGCTGTCTGCACCTGTGTTTTGCTTTGGTAGTATCTCAGAAAGATAAGCTGTCTGTCCGCAGGCTCAAGAGTGCATAACGCTTGATCAAGTGACAGTCGGTCTGTTATCTCTTCGTCGGGAGCGGCTACAGGAACGTCTATCTGCCCGCCGCCGTCCTCGTCGTCGTTTCCTGTTAGGCTCATAGGCGGGAGCGCCACGTTCAGAGCTTCCACAACAGCCTCGGGTTCCTCTCCTGAAAGCTCGCAAAGCTCGGATATTGTCGGCTCTCGGCTTTCTTTGAGCATAAAGCGTTCTCTCAGGCGGGTTATCTTCATTGACAGCTCTTTTGCGCTGCGGGATACTTTAATTGTTCCGCCGTCTCGGAAAAGACGTTTTATCTCCCCCAGAATAACGGGAACCGCGTATGTGGAAAATTTTACTCCGCGTTCTGTATCGAACGCCTTTGCCGCCTTGATCAGCCCTATACAGCCCGCGCTGTAAAGGTCGTCATATTCTATTCCCCTCCCTCGGAAACGGTTGGCGCACAGATGTACAAGCCCCAGATTTTCTTCCGCAAGGGGAGTTTTCAGTTCGTTCATAATCTTGACTTTCTTGATTTTACTGTTCTTTCCAGCACAAGGGTAGTGCCCTTGCCAAGCTCGCTTTTAACTCTTACTTTTTCCATAAATGTCTCCATTATGGCAAATCCAAGACCTGCGCGGTCGTCCTCGGGAGCTGTGGTGAACAGCGGCTCTCTTGCCTGCTCGATATTTTCTATGCCGCAGCCCTTGTCTTGGATCTTTATGTAAATACGTCCGCCTTGGAAGATTTTAACCTGTAAAAGCACTGTTCCCACAGTCCCTCTGTAGCCGTGGACAATGGCGTTGGTCACTCCCTCGGACACCGCGGTTTTAATGTCGGAAAGCTCGTCTATGCATGGGTCAAGCTGAGACAGAAAGCCGCTTACGGCGATACGGGCGAAACGCTCGTTTTCCGAGTAACTGGGGAAAGTCAATTTCATCTCGTTAATTGGCTGCTGCCGTACTCTGCTCATCGGCTGTAACCTCCTTTTCTTTATTTTCTTCGGGACTTTTCTCTTTCGGAATGAGAGAGGATATATCGTCGGTGATACGGGCAAGCTTGTCCACTCCCGCAAGGCGCAGTACCTTTCTTATATAATCGGGAGGGGAGGCGATAATGACCTCGCCGTCGTAATCCTGCATAAGCTTGTAACGTCCCATAATAAGCCCGATACCCGAGCTGTCCATAAAGGTCACGCCCGAGAAATCGATGATAAGTCTGTGCGGTCGGGCGGAGGCTATTTCACGGTCGATCTCGCCTCGGATAAACTTAGCGGTATGATGATCCAGATCCCCTTTGATTTTAGCGACGCATACGCCGGAGTTCGACGACAGCGATACGCCGCTATGGGTAGAGATCTCAGAGTTCATAATTTATCAGTCCTTTCGTTTTTTAGGTTCTGTTGATATTTTAGCATAGGCTATAGGCGGAAAATGTCATATTGAGGGTAAGAGAAGTATTGATGTTCCGACAAATTTTTTATTGTAATATGCGAGTGATTTTAGGAAATCCTTCGTAATAAATAATGAAGGTACTTTCAGGGACGGTGATGAAAATGTCCGACAAAGAGATATTGGCAATGATGTGCTCGGATAACGAGGGCGGTCTTGACAGACTTGTTATTAAGTACGGAGCGCTGGTCAAGGCGGTAGTCAGTCATATCGTAAGTGATAAGTCCGACTGCGAGGAGGCGGTCTCGGATACGTTTTATAAGGTCTGGAAAAATCGGCTTTCCATTGATCTATCCAGAAAAAGTCTAAAAAATTATGTCTGTATGGTTGCAAATTCCTGCGCTGTCGATAAGGCAAGGAGTATCAGCAGGCAGGACAGCATAGACATAGAGGAAAACGACATTGGCGTTGATGTGGATTATACCGACGAGACAGCCAAAAAGATAAATCAGCAGATCATTATTAAATGTATCAAAGCTATGAGATCTCCGGACAGAGAAATTTTTATCGACCGTTATTATTTCAGATTGAGTGTTAAGGACATTGCCGACAGGTATGGGCTGAACGTGAAGAAAGTCGAAAATGTTCTTTCACGAGGCAAGAAAAGCTTGAAAAAAGCGTTAATAGAAGGAGGGATTATGCTATGAGAAATATAACGGAGCTTTTGCAGGAAATCCCCCTGAACGAACTTATGGGAGATGTTACTATGACGGATAAGGAAATCAACAAAACTATAGAAAACGCGGAAAATAAAATCGCACAGGAAAAGCGAGGAGAACTGAAGTCCGACAAGCCTGCAAGAGTAAGAAGAAAAATGCCGCTTGCGGTTGCCGCCGCAGCGTTTGCTCTTGTGATCGGCGGAGGCTACGTGCTCTCTGATATTGCAAGCGGAGGGGAAAACGATATTTCTCCGGCTGCACAGGAAAGTCAGGATACGGAAAAGGACATTCAGCCTGAAGATGTAAATGAAAACCTGCTGGCGGAAAACACCGCTTACCTCAGAAAAAGCTATGAGGAATGGGGAAGAAGCTTTGATAACGGCAAGGATTATATAAGGGTTTTCGACAAGCAGGTAGGCGAAATAACCTCGGGCTTTGACAATCTCGAAATCAGAGTTTTGGGCACGGTGTGTTGTTATCCCTATTACAGTGTCAGCGTTATGGTCAGAACCCTTGACGGCAGTGAAATAGGCGGAGGCAACAGCTCCGGGGCTAAGGCGGAATGGTCGCTGTCCCGCAGCGACGGAATGTCGCTCGGATTTTACAGCGGCGGAATGGATAATTACGGTGACTGTCTGATAGGCACTATTAGAATGAATTATGAAAGTAACAACGGCGAATTCAATAACAATATGGATTTTGTATTGGAAATCTCCCAAATAACATTGGACGACGATACATCGTTAAGCGGCTCTTTCAAAGGAGAATTTCCTGCGGGCGATATGCTCTATAAGGATAAGTTCCTTG
The DNA here is from genome assembly GCA_030531185.1 of Ruminococcus sp. Classification (GTDB taxonomy): domain Bacteria; phylum Bacillota; class Clostridia; order Oscillospirales; family Ruminococcaceae; genus Hominimerdicola. The sequence continues at coordinate 1,340 of JAUNOG010000077.1, read as the reverse complement.
AGGTCGATCAGACGGGCAAGTGGGAGTGCTCAGACGGCTATGAGCTTGAATATAACTTAGAAAGTATAAGCTATTCGGACTGCGGACTTGAGCTGTCAATGGATATCACTTCCCGGGAGAGCGATACTATAACATACTCCGAAGCGATAAATCCATATTGGAGGAGCGTCAAGAGATGGACAGGCCCCGAGCTTTGGGACACTATCGAGGGCTTTGAACCCGATTTCGACTATGACTTTGTAAAGGTTCGCTATGAGGACGGTACTTCCGAGGCATTGGACTTCGGAGACTTTGACCTTATCAGGGACGAGGGAACAGGCTTGTTCAAGGCATATTTTTCATTGCTGTCCTCGCCGATGAATTCGGACGAAATAACAGGCTTTACGATAGGCTCTGTGGAGGTCGATTTATAACCTACTTTATTTCCGCACCGTGCGCTCTGCGTTCGGTGCGGATTTTTCTTCTGCGGAAAATCTTGAAATGCATCGGTTAACTTGAAAGTTTAAAATTATTTCCTAAAATGCTAGAAAAAGGAGATAAGAAGTAAGAATTGGCGTTTGTGAAAAGGACGAAAATAAAAAATGCGCTGCGGTGCACTATTTCTAACCTCTTACTTCTAACATCTTTCCTCAACACAAAACAAAAATTGATTTTCGTTGGCTGCTAACACCTTGACTTTTACAATAAGATAGTGTATAATATAATAGTGTTTTTATACATATTGATCGTATTAACAAAAACAGGGCTTATCCCCCTGATACAAAATAAAGGTGGCTAGAAAATGGGATTACTTGACAAAATCTTCGGCAACTACTCCAAAAAAGAGCTTGCCAAAATCGAACCGATAAAGAACAAGGTTATTGAACTGGAAGAAAAATATGCGGCTATGTCCGATACTGAGCTGGGAGAGCAGACAGCTGTCCTCAGAAGCAAGCTGGACGAGCTTTCCACGCTGGACGACGTTCTGCCCGATGCTCTTGCAGTGTGCCGTGAGGCAGCTTTCAGAGTGCTGGGCAAAAAGCCTTATCCCGTACAGATAATCGGCGCTATCGTTCTTCATCAGGGTCGTATCGCCGAAATGAAAACCGGCGAAGGTAAAACCCTGGTGGCTTGTCTGGCGGCTTATGCAAACTCGCTGTCGGGCAAGGGCGTTCACGTCGTTACGGTAAACGATTATCTTGCGAAGTTCCAGTCTGAGGAAATGGGCAAGGTATTCAACTTCCTTAATACCTCTATCGGCTGCGTGCTTACGGGTATGAACAAGGAGGAAAAGAGAGCCGCTTACAACGCAGATATTACCTACGGTACAAATAACGAGTTCGGCTTTGACTACCTCAGAG
>JAUNOG010000076.1:9062-9286 GCA_030531185.1 Ruminococcus sp. | reverse complement strand
TTTTACCTAAAAAAATTGTGCTCTTTGGTAAAATATATAAGAAAATATTGTTTGTGCCATTTAATTTCCCGTCACTATGACAATTTTCAAAAAGTTTACGGAAAATCCGTCAAAGCACTTGCGTTTTGTGAAAAAATTTGTTATTATTATATGTAAGAGTTTTTACAGAGGAAAATTGTGTTTTTTCCTTTTATTTTTTATTTTTGGAGGATTAGAATTATGCC
>JAUNOG010000076.1:0-9052 GCA_030531185.1 Ruminococcus sp. | reverse complement strand
ACGTCTTTGTCACAGGTGGAGTTGTTTCGGGTCTCGGCAAGGGTATAACCGCCGCGTCCTTGGGACGTTTGCTTAAAGCAAGAGGTTACAGTGTTACCATTCAGAAATTCGACCCATATATAAATGTAGACCCCGGCACAATGTCGCCTTATCAGCACGGCGAGGTTTTCGTTACCGACGACGGCGCTGAGACAGACCTCGACCTGGGTCACTATGAGAGATTTATCGATGAGAACCTTTCCGTAAATTCCAACGTTACCACAGGTAAAATATACTGGAACGTTCTGAATAAGGAAAGAAGAGGAGATTATCTTGGCGGAACGGTGCAGGTAGTTCCTCACATCACAAACGAGATAAAGGACAGGCTTTACAGAGTCGGCAAGGACCGTAATACCGATATCGTTATAACCGAGATCGGCGGAACTGTAGGCGATATCGAGTCCACTCCTTTCCTAGAGGCTATCAGACAGGCGTCTATCGAGCTTGGAAGAGAAAACGCGGTGTTCATTCACGTTTGCCTGCTTCCGTACATTTCAGGCTCTAAGGAGCTTAAAACAAAGCCTACCCAGCATTCCGTAAAGGAACTGCTTTCTATCGGCATTCAGCCTAACATTCTCGTGCTTCGTTCGGAAATGGAAATTCCTGAGGACGCAAAGGCTAAGATCGGTCTTTTCTGCAACGTGAGAAAAGAGGACGTTATCCAGAACCTTACCGCTCCGTCGCTGTATGAGGTTCCGCTGTGGCTTGAAAAAGAAGGACTTGCGGACATCGTCTGCGAGCACTTAAAGCTTGAAAAACGCGCTCCCGACCTTACGGGCTGGAAGGAAATGATAAGCAGGGTTAAAAACTGCGACAAAAAGGTCACTATCGGTCTTGTAGGCAAGTACGTCGAGCTTGAGGACGCTTACCTTTCCGTTGCCGAGGCTCTCAGACACGGAGGCTTTGAGAACAGCGCAGAGATCGACATCAGGTGGATACAGTCTGAAAATATTACCCGCGATAATGCGTCCGAAACGCTTAAAGACTGCGACGGTATTATAGTTCCCGGCGGTTTCGGCGACAGGGGTATCGAGGGTATGATAGAGGCTATCAGATATGCAAGAGAGAATAAAGTTCCGATGTTCGGTATCTGTCTTGGAATGCAGATGTCCGTTGTAGAGTTTTCAAGAAACGTCGCGGGACTGGAGGGGGCAAATTCCTCGGAATTCGGCGATACGCCTTACGCCGTTATCGATATTATGGACTCCCAGAAGGATATCACCGATAAGGGCGGCACAATGAGACTGGGACTTTATCCCTGCAAGCTCACAGAAGGCTCGCGCTGCAAGGAAATTTACAACGCCGATCTCATCTACGAAAGACACCGTCACCGCTGGGAATTCAACAACGAGTTCAGAAAGCTCCTTGCAGAAAAGGGACTTGTGCTCGCGGGTCTTTCTCCCGACGAAAAGCTTGTTGAGATCATTGAACTGCCTAAGGACGTTCACCCTTGGTTCGTGGGAGTTCAGTTCCACCCCGAATTCAAGTCAAGACCAAACCACGCGCAGCTCTTGTTCAAGGATTTTATCAGAGCGGCTGTGGAGTATTCCGAAGGCAAGTAATATATTTTTCAAAGAGCGGACGATTTTGTTCGCTCTTTTTGTGTAAATTGTTTAAAAACACTTGAAATATTTAAAGAGATATGGTATAATAATTAATGGAAGTAAAATCGGCGTGCGGCTTTTTTATGCATTCCGAGATTGTTGGTGAGATAATGATTAAGGATCTGGAAAAGCCTGTTATGTATCTGAAAGGAATGGGCGAAAAGCGCAGCGAGCTTTATGAAAAGCTGGGCATTAAAACGGTTTATGACCTGCTGTACCATTTCCCGAGATATTATATTGATTTTACATCGTCTGTGCCTATAGGCGAGGCTCCTTTGAATGAAAACTGCGTTGTAAAAGGCAGGATTGTGAAAAAAATGCCCGAGGCGAGAATTCGCAAGGGTCTGTCGGTGTATAAGGCGGTTTTTACCGACGACATTACCGATCTGGTGCTTGTAATGTACAATACGGGCTTTCTTTTTAAAAGTCTGGAGACAGACAAGGAGTATTTTCTGGTAGGAAAGCTTACGGGAAATCTTGTCCGCAAGGAAATGAATTCTCCGCAGATATATCCTGCCGATATGACGGAGCTTGTTCAGCCTGTTTACCGATTGACCGAGGGAGTTACACAGCCGTTGCTGAGACAGACTGTCCGCAATGCGCTGAGTGTGTTCAATGAGTATATCTATGAACCGCTGCCTAAATGGGTTATGCAGGAGAACAATTTGTGCTCCTTGGAATATGCACTGAAAAATATACATTTCCCGCAGGACGCGCATACCTGTGAAATTGCGAAAAGGCGGCTTGTTTTTGAAGAACTGCTTACATTGCAGCTGGGTATGCTTATGATGAAAAGCCGCAGTCGTATAAGCTGCGGCTGCCGGATGAAAAATCTTGAAATCGATGAGTATTACGACGCTCTGCCTTTTACCTTGACGGACGGTCAGCGGTCTGCGATAGAGGATTGTATCAGGGATATGCAGCAAAACTGTCCGATGAATAGGCTTATTCAGGGAGACGTAGGTTCTGGAAAGACGGCAGTTGCTGCGGGAGCGGCTTATTTTGCTTTTAAAAACGGCTGTCAGACTGCTTTAATGGCTCCTACTGAAATACTTGCGGCACAGCATTTTGAAACTCTGAAAGAGTTTCTTGAACCAATGGGAGTAAAGGTAATACTCTTGACGGGTTCTATGACGCCTAAAGCTAAAAAGCTTGTCAAGGAGGGTGTAGAAAGCGGAGAATATTCCGTCGTTGTTGGTACTCACGCTTTGGTACAGAAGTCAACGGTTTTCCATAAGCTAGGACTTGTTATTACCGACGAGCAGCACCGTTTCGGCGTGGAGCAGCGTGCTTTATTGGCAGAAAAGGGAGACAATCCCCACAAGCTTGTAATGTCCGCTACGCCGATACCGAGAACTCTTGCGCTGATGATCTACGGCGATCTGGATATTTCAGTTCTCAAAGAATTGCCCAAAGGCAGGCAGCCTGTCGAAACCTACGCGGTGACGGGTAAGCTGAGAGAACGTGCATATAATTATATCAAACAGCACCTTGACGAGGGCAGACAGGGCTATATAGTTTGTCCTATGATAGAGGAAAGCGACAGCGATTTGCAGAATGTAAAAAGCTATGCGAAAAAGCTGTCCGAGGGGGCTTTTAAGGATTACAGCGTGGGTCTGCTCCACGGTAAAATGCCCTCCGTAAAAAAAGAACAGGTTATGACGGATTTCAAGGAGCATAAGATAGACCTGCTTGTTTCCACGACTGTCGTAGAAGTGGGAGTGGACGTTCCCAACGCAACCATAATGGTCATTGAGAATTCCGACAGGTTCGGACTTTCACAGCTTCATCAGCTGCGAGGACGAGTGGGCAGAGGGCAGTACAAATCAAGCTGTATCCTTATCACAGATAATGTTACCGACGAGGTGCGTGAGCGTTTGAGAGTGCTTTCAAAGACTTCCGACGGATTTAAGATTTCCGAGGAAGATCTAAAGCTGAGAGGTCCGGGAGATTTCTTCGGCAGCAGACAGCACGGTCTTCCCGATCTGAAAATCGCGGATATGTCTCATGATCCGGACGTGCTTAAGGCAGCTCAGGAAACAGCGAGAAAAATACTTGCCGCTGATCCGAAGCTTGAGAGCAGAGAAAATTCCTGCCTCAAAGAACAGGTGGAAAAGCTTTTTGAAAGGAACTTATCCGATAATTAGCATATATTATAATAGTATAGTACTTAAATGATGTAAAGTCCAAGAACTTGATAAAAACGGAGGCTGTAAATGGATTTACTTGACACCTTGCTGTACACTCTGGCGAGAATAGGCTTGATGATTATGCTTATCCTGCTGGGAGCGTTTACGGGAGAGATACTTTTCCCGGGAATTGCGACTTTTCTGCCGTCCTCTATGGTGGAATTCAAGAACTTCATAACCGACGATACTGTGCAGTCGGTCATAGCAATGATTATTGTTATTATATTTTTTCTATGGGTCTTTTATGATGACGGAAAGCGCCATTCAGCATATGAAAACTGGAATGTCGTGAACATTTTAATCGTTTTAATTCTAATGCTGATGATATACTTTGTTCCCGCGATTTTCAGGGAATCCTTCCATTCAGAGGGAAAGGCTGAGGTTTTCTTTCTGATATGGTATTATCCGTGTTCGTGGCTGAGCGGGAAGCAGAGCCTTGGCTATATGACAGGAGTTTTGCTTACCGAACTGATAATGATCGCTTCAGCGTTTGCGGCGTATTTATCAGCTTATAAAATTTATGTAAAAAAGCACCCCATATTGCTTATTCCAAAAGATGAACGGCATATTGTTGATAGCGACGGCGAGGTCGACGATGTTTCTCAGGAAGTCGATGAAGAATGATAAATTTTAATATATTAAATAAATGTGAACAAATTAGTTTTATTATCACATTTGTCCATTTTTGATAAAAAAATCGTGATTATTTTGTGAATAACAATTGTAAAAAAATCTGATTTTGCTCTTGCGAAAATGTAGAAATAATGTTATAATAATAAAAATATGTTTTGTTGTCTGCTGCTCAGGCGTCAAACAGCAGGAGATAACAAGGCATTAAAATGGTGGAGGTGTATCTACAAATATGAAAACTTATACCTATGTTGCGAAGGATACCTCGGGAAAGACCATAAAAGGTACTTACGAGGCGGAGAATGCGCAAGAGGTACTGGACAAAATCCACGAACAAGGCTTGTTCTGCGTAAGCTATGCGGAGGCTTTGGGCACATCTAAAAAGAGCGCCCACAAGTTCAAAACAAAAGAGCTTGCATACTGCTGCCGACAGCTCGCCGCGATGATGACGTCCGGACTTACCATTGTTAAGGCTCTCGATATCCTTTACAAGGAGGAAGAAAACAAGGGCGCCAAAGAAATTTGGCGAGGCGTTTATGAGGACGTTCAGAAGGGTCAGAGCTTTACAGAGGCTCTTGACGCCAGAAGAGGAAGTTTCCCGGACTTTATGATCTCAATGGTTGACGCAGGCGAAACCTCGGGTACTCTGGACATTACGATGCAGAGACTTCAGGATTTCTACGCTAACTCCAACAAGCTGAACAACAAGGTCAAGAGCGCGATGACTTATCCTATTATCCTCGGCGTCTTGTGTATTGCAATGGTAATCGGTATGTTTACCTTTATTATGCCGATCTTTGCCGGAATGATGTCGGAGGATCAGATGCCTGCTCTTTCCAAGGCTCTGTTCGCATTCAGCGATTTCTTTAAGTCCAAATGGTTCATTATTCTTGGTGCGGTAATTGTTATCGTAGTTGCTTGGATCTATGCTCTCAAGGTCGAATCTGTAAGACTGAAATATGACTACATAAAGATAAAAATGCCGGCGGTCGGTCCCCTTATGGTCAAGATTTATGAAGGCCGTTTTTCAAGAACGCTTTCATCGCTTTACTCCAGTGGTATCCCAATGGTAGAATGTCTTGAACGTTCGTCAAAAATTCTTGGAAATTCTTACGTTGATAAGATGTTTCTTCAGGTCGTGGACGAGGTTAAACAGGGTTCGCCTGTTTCGACCGCGCTTTCCAAGACGGAAATTTTCGAGGGTATGTTCTGCTCGATCATCTACGTAGGTGAAGAGTCGGGCGCGCTTGACGATATCCTTGAAAAGACGGCGGACTACTACGAGGAAGAGGCTGACGCAGCCGTAACAAGACTTGTGGGTCTTATGGAACCTCTCCTTATCGTGTTTATGGGTCTTTGTATCGGTCTTTGCCTTGCGGGTATTTTCCCACTGCTTTACGGCGGTATCGGCGAGATGGAGAACTCGTAATCGTAATTTTGGCAATCCGCTGTGCATTCGGAAAGGGAATGCACAGCAATAATAAAAGAAATTTAAGAGGTGAAGGAATAAATGCTATCGTTTGATATTTCCGACAGACAAATTAATATCGTAAAAGGCGACAACTCCGCCAATAAAATCCGTATTGAAAGTTCGCTGGTCGTTCCTGTTCCTGAGGATATGATTTTAAACGGCGAGGTAGTAAATCTTTCGGGTCTTGCAGACCTTTTGCTCACAACTTTAAAAGCTGAGCAGATGATGGATAAGGAAGCTATCGTTACTTTCTCGTCCAGCAACATCGTTTTCAAGGAGCTTATCGTTCCTAAGGCTAAGGGAAACGAGTTCCTTACAATGGTACAGAACCATATGAGCCAGGAAATGGGTATCACAGATGAGTACTCGATTTCATATACAGTAGTAGGAGAGGCAGGAGAGGAAAATCCCGGAGCGGTCAAGGTTCTTGCAACCGCCTGCCCAAGCTCTGTAGTTGACGGCTTCAGAAAGCTGTTCGCAGTAATGAGTATTAACCTCAGATCTGTAAATATCGGCTGTAACTCAATTTCAAGAATTGTCCTTGCTGATAAGTCCAATATGGAAAAAATGCCTCTGCTGGTTTGCCAGCTTGACAACAACTTCCTGGGACTTACGCTTTTCGAGAACGGACAGATGGCGTTCGCAAGATATGTTCCGATTTCTCCCGATGAGTATGATTCTGAGGACTATGTTCTTGAAGCTCTCAATGAGAATATTTTCAGAATGGAGCAGTTTAATAAGGCAAGAGGCGGTTCAGGTCTTGAGAACGTAATTCTCTACGGTATTATTGAGGACTACATCAAGATTGTAGACGCTCTTGACGGACTTGACATTAAGGCGTCTGTACTTGGCGTACCTGCTCAGATTACAGGCTTTGAGAACTTTGAATTCACAGTATTCGCAAATGCTATCGGAGCGCTTTATAAAAGAAATAAGCAGACTGAAAGAATAAACCTCCTTGAGGTCGATCAGTCAACGGGTAAGGGCGGCAGCTCCGGTATGGGTTCAATGCTTATGACAGCAGGAATCCTTGCGGCAGCGTCGGCAGTCGTTATCGGCGCAGTATTCGGTTTTATGCATCTGAGGATCAGCTCTATTGAAGATGATACCGCCGCAGTAAACGCTGATATTGAAAAATGCCAAGAAATAATTGATGAAAATGAAGTAAGACATAACAGACTTGAGATTATTGAACAGTACAAGACTTATGTTGAAAGCTGTAAAGCAAATCTTGATACGCTGCCAATCCCTGACAAAAACAGATTTGAAACTATTGATAAGGTTATGTCCGATAACAATGCAACATATACCGGTATTGCATTTAATACTACAAGCGGAAGCGTTACTCTCGATAGTATTGAAGTAGAAAGTCAGCCTGCTGTAAGGCAGTTGATAGACGCGCTTAAGCAAATTGATTTTGTAGCTGATGTTACATATACCGGATATGAAGGAACCGGTGAAGACGATACTAAGGTATCCGTTTCAGGGGTAACTCTTACTATGAAGGAAGCAGGTGAAGAATAATGAAGCTTAATTATCGTGACAGAATACTCCTTACAGCTGTAATAGTACTTTTGGTGTGGGCAGCAGGAATAATGCTTTTTATTAAGCCGGCTATCGAAGATCTTGGTGATGCGCAGACAGCACTTGAGGATGCTAAGGTAACATTAAGCGATCTTGAACAGCAGATTGATGCTGATAAAGATCTTGATGCGAGAATTGAAGAAGCGTATGATGCGGCAAGTAAGATTGCAATGAATTTCTATGATTTTCAGGAAGCACAGGTTGCAACGCAGAGTGTTGACGATCTGCTTGATGCTGATAACTTAACAAACTTGAATATGTCTATTTCGTCATATTCAACAGTTGCACTTCAGCCATATATGTATGCTTCAAATGTTGTTACAACTGATATGGACAGTCTTGTTGTTGACTATGAAAATGAAGGTGTAGTATCAGAAGATAATGTTGACGTAAATTCAGAAATAACAGAGGGTTCAGAACAGTCTCTGCTTACCCCTCAGACAATCGGATGCTATACAATTTCTTTTGATTTTAATGGTAATATCGATGATGTTAAGAACTTCTGTGAGAAATTAAAATCAAATGAAAAGAAGACATTGGTTCTTCAGTCAATTGACGTTTCTTTCGGCAGCGAAGAGGAAGGTGAAGCGGCGGCTTCAGAATCAGATGAAGTTAGTGGCAGTATGTCATTAAATATGATCGTGCTTAGAAAACTTGCTGATCCAACAGCAGAGTGATTGTCAAATAATTATACATTTGGTAGGCTGAATTAATCAGTCTGCCAAATGATACTATAATTAATTAAAAGTTTTATGATTATGAAAGGTGGTAATTATGAAAAGAAGACAGTCTAGAAAAGGTTCTGTACTTTTATCAGTAGTTTGCTTTACAACTGTTCTTACTATTCTTGCGACAACAGCTTTGTCAATGTCGCATGTTGCCAATAAGACATCAAATAAGAATGTAAGAAGTACACAAGCTGAAATTACTGCTGAGAACTATCTTCAGCAGTATCTAATGACTTTCACCGGTACTGGCAATGATAAATATAAAGATTTGCAGACATTGGCTGCAAGCGGTACAGAGACATCACCTCAAGTGGTAAATGTTTCTATGACAACAGCTTCGGGTACTGCTGTAAATTCTCAAGGTGATTGTTCTATTTATGTTTATAAAAAAGGTTCAAGTGTGTATGTAAAATCTGTTGCGACTTATGCAGGAGAGGAAGAACAGGCTCTTGCAGTTTTTAGTTCATCAAGCGGTACGCCTTGGAAATCTGTAAACGCACTTGAGGCTGTAGGAAAGATTGATACTAATGGTGTATCTGCACCTGTTAATGGTACTATGATTATTGAATCCAGTGATCCTACTGCTGTCACACATTTGAAGAATGATGCAACCTATAATACGCATCTTTATATTGAGAATAATGTATATATTGATACACAATTAAAGATGAATTATGTAAATAATAAAAATGATTCGACTAATAATTTCAAACAGGCGCCGACGCTCACATGCTTGGGATATTTATCTGTTTATAATTTACCTACATTTAATAAAGACGATTCTGCATATAAAACATATGTTAATGG
>JAUNOG010000121.1 GCA_030531185.1 Ruminococcus sp. | reverse complement strand
TTATTACCGGAACGGCTAGGTAGATAGCAGGAGGTTAATCCTAAGTGGGTCTGATCTCGCTCAGACAGGCGGCATTTTTTATGTTACTTTAGGCGGTGTTATAAAAATACGAAAGACGTTCCCGCTGGTGCAGACCGCAAGGCTTGAACTTGCGTGCTACCCTGCCTGCATATCGTATCGGCAAATGTGATCTCCCGTCGGAGGCACTTGCCAACACTCAATGGATTTCATCGTTGACTAAGGTGACCCATAAACTTAATCAACTCACGGACTTGGTTGCAGAAACAGGACTTGAACCTGTGACTTTCAGTTTATAAGACTGATGCTCTTCCCACTGAGCTATTCTGCCATACGGAGCTTTCGCCCCGCAACGAAAGAACCAATTAATGAAAAACAAATTACAGTATTTTTGCCTTATCGGCTAGTATAATAATAACATATAAAATGCATTTCCGCAAGGGAAATTGAGGGCAATCAGTGGCAATTAAGGGCAATTTTTAATTCTTCACAGCCCTCCTGAAACATTTTCTTTGTCGTAGTATAGTTTCGATGAATTACTTTGCAGGATATGTATTTCAAAGTATCGCCGTTGATAAATTTGGACTTGATCACTTCACGCCTGTCTATTGCATAAGCGTCCTCGCCTGATAGTATCTCGTCTATTTCCGCTTGGATTTCTTTTACAAGATCGTCACGCTCCGCTGTAAGCTTTTCGATCTCAGCACCGGCAGACGAATAGTTTACCATTCGTATTTCAGATGTGTTGTCGGGTGTACCCGCCGACGCTCCTGTGTTTTCACACCTAAATGCGTTAGGACTTTTAAGCCTGTCTCTGTTTCGCTCGATTTCCACTATTTTTTTAGGGATTGCCTGAATTCTGTTTATTTTTTCCGATATTGTCATTTCGCTCCTCCTTTGCCTTTAGTACCGTACTTAGCCTTTAAGGAATTAAGCAAATCCTCCTGCACCTCGCCTTTTCCTCGCAGGCTTTGATAAACTCTTTCGTCTACCGTGTTTTCCGTGATCAGATGATGAATTATAACCGAATGCTCCTGCCCCTGTCGGTACAGCCTTGCGTTGGCCTGCTGATAAAGCTCTAAGCTCCACGTAAGTCCGAACCAAACAATTATGTTACCGCCCGATTGTAAATTAAGTCCGTGACCTGCTCCGGCAGGGTGGGCTAACAGCAAAGGTATCTCGCCTTTGTTCCACGCCTCGATATCGGCGGAGTTTTCCAGCTTGACCGCCTGCCTGAACCTGCGGCGGATCCGTTCAAGGTCGTGGCGGAAGCTGTAAAAGCAAAGCACAGGCTTTCCGTTAGCCGCCTCGATTATGTCCTCCAGCGCGTCAAGCTTTCCGTCTCCTGTTTCGGCATAATCGCCGTTTGAAAGATACATAGCTCCGTTGGAATATTGCAGCAGCTTGTTTGTAAGAGTTGCCGCAGAAGCCGCAGTGACCTCTCCGTCGATAAACTGCATATACTGGTCTCTTTCAAATTTTTCGTAATCCCTACGCTGTTTGTCCGTAAGCTTGACAGTCTGTACCGTATCTATCCTCTCAGGCATAGTAAGCCAGTCCTCCGCCCGCATAGAAATGCATATATCGGAAATCCTGTCCATTATCGCACGCTCTGCGCCGTCTTTCAGCTTGTAA
>JAUNOG010000120.1 GCA_030531185.1 Ruminococcus sp. | reverse complement strand
TGAAAATATCGATTTAACATATTTACTTTCTTGTTACATTTTGCTTATATGTTTTTCTGAAAACATCATTACTGTTATTTTTACTTTTTCTGAGCATACTAAACCCGAGGTGATTAACAATGGCAAAACAGGGTATGAAACGTCCCGACTATACTCAGGTAAGACCAAAAAACGAACAGGCGGCTGTTCCTGAAATTCAGGGAAAGGCAAAGCGCGGGAACGCGCACGTCAATCCCATTATTGCGGGAACGCACGCTCCGTCGCAAAAGGTCTACCACAGCACGCCGCATTCTAACAAGACTGCGGAAAAACCAATTTCAAAGGTTTATTCTACCATTGACACGGATTTAGCCCGAGACAATTTGGAAAATGACATTACCTATGCCGATCTGCAGGATATGTAAACGCATAAATAAAAATCCGCACAAAGCAGACAGTGATTGCTTTGTGCGGATTTTTTCATTTTTCACAGACGCTTTTTATCCAGCCTGTTACGCCGTAGGGCAGTCTGCTGTCGGCGGGAGTTCCGTCGTCGAACATAAGATTGTTCTGCACCCAGTTTATCATACAGTGCTGTCCCATTTCAAAGCTGTAAAAAACCGAGGACACTCCTCCGTCGCCGTTATATACCCACTCAGGGAAAAAACATATACAGTTATCAAGCTGAGACAGCTTTTCTTCGTGAGGAGCTATGCATTCCTCAAACACTGCCATTTCGTCGTGCCTGCCGTGAGCTATAAGAAGCTGTACTCCGCTTTGCGATATTTTGTCCAGCGCCTCGTATGAGGGAAAATATCCCGACGAGATCGGAATTGCTCCGTCAAAAAATCCGCAGTAATCCTGTAAAAGCTGCCACGTGAAATATCCTCCCGAGGACGCTCCCATAACAAATTTTTTGCCGATATTCTCTGTATTCTCGTCGCATACTTTATCATAAATTGCCTTTATCGGCTTGGAATAGACCTCAGACCAAGTACCCAGAACATTTCCGTCGTCGAGCCGCTGTTCGTTTGCTAATGGGACGATTATGTACGCGCCTCCCATTTCGGCTTGATATTTTGGAGAGGCGTACTGCTCTGCTCCGCAGCACATTATACAGCCCACGCCCATAAGGGAGTTGCTTGCTCCGTGCAGCCACATAAGCGCGGGATATTTTTTATTTGGGTCTGCGCCGTGCTTTACGGGGTCGTATACATAGTACCTCAAATCCCCTGTTTCAGCGCAGGGATATGTATACTCGTCAAAAAGGTCAAAATAAATCTTGCTTTTATATGTCGTTGAGTAGCTGATAAATTCCCCGTCCTTCAAAAATTCCGCCCATTGGGGTACGGCGGATTTGTCCTGTTGGATATGCTTAAAATCAGGCAGAGCCATATTGAAAACCTCCTTAATACTGTTTTTTATTTGAGATTTGGTTGCAGCTTTCTTCAAATTTTCTATCTGTATACCTTATCTTAAATCTCCTCGTTTTTCATAATATTCATCTTTGGTCATCGTCAATCTGCCTTCTTTGACAGCAAAACCTCCAGCATTAATACATTCTCCCTCAAGTGCAAGATCGTCCAACTTAGATAAAACTTTTAAGTGAGTTGACGAATATTCTCTAAAATATTGAAATTCGTCAGCACCCAGAAAATAAATATTAGCTGTACTGTGT
>JAUNOG010000119.1 GCA_030531185.1 Ruminococcus sp. | reverse complement strand
CCCTTCACCCGTTCAATGATCCCATGGAGACGGAGCCGCTTGAATATTCTGGACACTGCGAACGAACTGATATCACCAAGGCTGTAAATATAGCTGATCCCACGGATGTCTCCAGCATCGTACCACTCAAGATAGCAGAATTTGATATGGACAATCGTAAGTGGGTAATAATCCGTATCTTGACAAAACCAAAAAAGCCCTCAGAGGATTTCTGGGGTGAAGTTGGTACTAAATTTCTTCCACTATCCTGGCAATGTAAAAGCTTTGTGTGATCTATGTTAAGCTTTTCCTCATATCTGAATTCCTGCCTGCTTACCGCCATCACTGCCGCACGGCGAAAGCCGCAGCAGCGATGGCCGGTATCCTGATGAAACAGAGCCCATAAGAATTGATAAAGAACTTTTTCGATATTGGTCACAGACCTGTATTGAAAATCCCAACAATTTTTTTGCATGAATCGCAGTACCATCCCTCGCGCTTTGCAAACGCCCTGGACACTTTCCGCTTATCCATACAATCGTCCGGCTCGAAAATAATGTCGGCAGGGTAATGGATAATGTGCAGTACTGCATTCGTATCGATCCGCCCGCTCTTCATGGGCGCCCCGCAATATGGACAGTTCATGGACTACCTCCTCTGTATTTACATTCTCATAATATTTCTGTACAGCCAGCTTAACACGATTCTACCTCATAACCACCATACATTCTTTCTCCCAGAATGCTATACCGTACCGGATGATTTTCCTCATACTCGTCCGCACTGCTGTGTCCCTAACGCTGATGGAATCCCACAGATAGTCATGCAGCATATCCTGAATGATCGATGCGTCTCCGGCAGGAAAAGCTGCGCAGAAGCGATTGATTCTCGCAGAATCCGCAAGGGTCGTCTCTTTAAACCACTCCTGTATCTACAAAACAAACACTTCCCGTACTTCACGGTTGTTGAGCACCAGTTTATAAACGCCTCTTACCGCCCTGCCTGTCTGTGTCAGATAGCCTGTGGTAAAGAGGACGCTCCACAAATTTGCAATGCTGGCATCCAGTTCGTTATAGGTCAAATCCAAACGGATCGCTTTTTCGATCGTCTCTCCCGCAATCAGACGTTCGATCTCATTCTGCGTGGTTTTATCCGCCTTATCAATAAAGCGTTTCACCAGATCATTTCCGCTGGTGTTGATCCAGAAAGCTTCCGGTTCCGCGTAAGGGTCTGCCGCAAGGTGATCCACATAGCCGATTACATCCCACGGACAATAAATATTTACGTCGCCAAAACGGTATCCGTCATACCACTCTTTCGTTTCCGCCAAATGATTCTCTAACTGATAAGCTGTGAATTACCCATTGTCTAAATCCAGTGGGATTGCGGTAGCCTTATTTCAAAAGAACGTTTATCATCCTCTGTAATCTTTTCACTTTTCGTCAAAAACTTCAGTCTCAATACCTCTGCCCGGATAATTCTGCGCAAAGCTCCATACGATTCTTCAAAACTCAGTCCGTCCCAACCTCGAAAAAGCATTTCAGCATGCTCATGTTCAACGTCTTTCCAAAACGGTGTGGACGCGTGAACAGGTTGACTTCCCCCAATTGTTCAACAAGTCGCGGATGAGACCTGTCTTATCGACATAATAGAAGCTTTCTCTGCGAATCTCCTCAAAGTCCTCTATTCCAACTGGCAGCTTCTTTTTCTGCATATGGC
>JAUNOG010000075.1 GCA_030531185.1 Ruminococcus sp. | reverse complement strand
AAACATTTTTTTAATCCAGTCAAACAAGTTCAGATTTTCTAAAACGCATATCACCGACGAACAGAAAACGATCATAAGACATATCACAAAAAGAGATTTGCCTGCCGAGGTCACAGCGTCGGTAAAAATATCCGCAGAGAAATTTACATTATTTTGCCTTTTTTCCGATTTGAGCCTGAATGCTCGGCATAGTATACAAGCGGATACGGCATTGGAAACGATTATTGATACAAATATCAGCATTCCCGTCTTTACGCTGCCGAAAACGGCAAGTCCTATCGCGCCTGAATAAAAAGCAGGACCTCCGCAGAAACAGAATGCGGACATTACGTTTGCAGTGCGCTGTGTAACGATATTCTGCTTTTTCATATCCGACAGCAGTTTAATTCCTATGGGATAGCCCGCGAGACTGCTCATAAGAAAGACGAAAAACAGTTCCGAGGGCATACCGATAAGATATTTGGAAATAGGAAAAAACGGTTTTGAAATATATGTATATACACCGCTGGAAATAATGATCTGAGAAAGCGCCATAAACGCAAAAAGCGAGGGTATAATCACATTCAGACACCGTTGAGCGGCAGTGACAGCGCTTAATTTCACCTGTTCGGAAAATACGGTAAACGACACGCAGAAACCAATCAGCACAAAAGACAAAATAAAAACTTTTACATTTTCACGAATTGAATTTTTCATAGCAGATACCTCCCGAATAATGTATATGCCGCCAAAATCGGTAATATAATTTACAAGAGCCAAAGGAGGGACAAGACTTTGAAGAGATTTCCAATACTTAGCTTTTTCGGTCTTACCAAGGAGCTTTTATATTTAAAATCCTACATACGGATAGCCGACAACAGTTCCGCGCTTGTGGAGAACTGCCGCCGGATATGCGAATGCACCGAGGTATGCGTCCGAGTTCTGACAGGAGAATTTGAGGTCGAAATATGGGGCGGCGGGTTAAAGCTTTCAAATTACAGCGAAAACTGCGTAGAGATAAAAGGACGCATCGAGCAGGTCAAGCTGACTTCAAAACGTATAAGGGAGCGTAACGAATGATTTGGGGAAGTGTGGATTTTAAGGTTTTCGGCGACGGTTATGCAAGGCTCTTAAAGGAAATAAGCAGACGGAACGTTCCTGCGAGAGATATATGCGAAAAGGACAGTTATCTCTTTTTCAGATTGTCTGCGGAATACCGCAAATATTTTGAACGGCTGTGCGAAGAACTGAATTACGAATGTGAACTCACTGAATTTCACGGAGCTGTTAAACTGCTGAGATTTATAAAAAAACGCGCGGGAATTGCGGCGGGAATTGTTTTCACCTGCGGTATGCTTACTTTTCTGTCAAATATAGCCGTAAGCTTTGAAGTATTGTCCGACGACGAGGTTATTTGTGAAAAAATATATGACGTCCTTGAAGCAGAGAAAATAACTCCCGGGTGCTGGATACCCGATTTGGATTACCCCGTTATCGAGCGCGCGCTGCAAAAGCATATCGACGAGATAAGCTGGGCAGGCATTACAAGACAGGGCAACAGGCTTATTATTGATGTTGTAGAAAATATTCCTGAACCTAAAGGCTTTAAAACGCGTTTGCCGAGCAATCTGGTAGCCTGCGAGAACGGCGTTATCGAGGAGCTTGATATTCTTGACGGACAAGTCAAAATAGGCGTCGGCAGCGGCGTCACAAAGGGAGATATCGTAGTAGGCGGAGAGATCGTCACAGTCAAGACAAGCTGGGACACAGGAGCGGAGGTCACTGAAACCAATATATCCTATGCGCGGAGTATGGGCTCCGTAAAAGGCACTTTCGAGCGTGTTATGACCTTTACTCAGCCCTTTGAGGAACGCTGTGAAAAGCTTCTGGATAATGAACAGACTGTAACCTATCTGAACTTCTTTTCGGCGGACATACCGTTGTTTGCAAAAATGCCCAAGGGGTATTACAAAAGCACGTCGGAGTGCGAAAGACTGAAGATCTTAGGCGCGGAACTTCCCATAGGAACAACCAAGGTCAATTTGCAGGAATATGATTTCAGCACAAAAATCCTCACCGAAGAACAGGCTTTGGAGCTTGCCTCGGACAAGGCTTATAATTACGAACAGAATTTTTTGACAGACTATGAGATAAAAGACAGGAAAGCCGAGAAGAAAGTTACCGACAGCGGCGTTGAACTTACCGTGACATATACCCTTTACGGAGAAATGTGCAAGGAAGCTGAATTTTTCATATCTAAGTAAATCTATCAAAAAATTCTGTCAAAAATTACTTTAGTTGTTGCAATTTCGGGAAAAATGTGTTATAATACGACTATGTAGATTTTTATATTAAGGATGGTTGCTTTAATGGCAGAAAAAATTATCAGCGTTGACAGAATGGATACCGTTCTCAGTCTTTTCGGAAATTATGACGAGAACGTAAATCTTATTCAGAAAGAATACGGCGTTGTAATATTAGGCAGAGGCGCAGACATAAAGATAACGGGCGGCGAAGAAGGCGTCTTTAATGCGGCTGAGGCTGTAAACGGACTTATTACCCTTATAAACAAGGGCGAACATATAAATGAACAGACTATCCGATACGTTTTTACTTTAGTTAAAGAGGGCAGGCAGTACGAACTGCAAAAGATGTCCGACGACGGTATCTGCGTAACTATGAGCGGCAAGATAGTCAAGCCGAAAACACTGGGACAGAAACGTTATGTGGATTATATCAGAAATAAAACTATCGTGCTGGGCATAGGTCCTGCGGGTACAGGAAAAACGTATCTTGCCGTGGCTATGGCTGTAAAGGCTTTCAAGGCTCACGAAGTTGAAAAGATAATCCTTACCAGACCTGCGGTCGAGGCAGGCGAAAAGCTGGGTTTTCTGCCGGGAGATCTACAGAACAAGGTCGATCCGTATCTGAGACCCCTTTACGACGCTTTGTTTGATATGCTGGGACCCGAGTCCTTTGCAAGACAGCAGGAGCGCGGCTGTATCGAGGTCGCTCCTCTTGCGTATATGAGAGGACGTACTCTTGACGACGCGTTTATCATTCTTGACGAGGCTCAGAATACCACTCACGAACAGATGAAAATGTTCCTTACGCGTCTTGGATTTAATTCAAAAATCGTAATTACGGGAGATATTACGCAGATAGACCTGCCCGATCACAGAAAATCGGGGCTTTTGCAGGCAATGAGCATTTTAAAGGACATTGACGATATCGCAATTAACAGGTTTACGGATAAAGACGTTGTGCGTCACAAGCTGGTTCAGGATATTATACTTGCATACGAAAAATATACAAGAAGGAATGTGAAAAACAATGGGTAAGGTCAAGGTAATGATTGTAAACAATCAGACGGAAGTCAAGATACCGGTGGGTATCAGAATGCTGATAAGGCGCTGCTGTCACGCTGTTACCGAGTACGAGGGCTTTGACGACGATTTTGAGGTTTCTGTTTCCTTTGTCGACGACAAGCAGATACATCAGCTTAATCTTGAGCATAGGAATATTGACAGGTCCACCGACGTACTAAGCTTTCCTCTGGGAGAAAACGGCGTATACGATAAAAATTACGAAACGGGAGCGCTGCTGTTGGGGGATATTGTGATAAGCCTTGAAACCGCTTGCAGACAGGCTCAGATCTACGGACACTCCCTTGAGCGCGAGCTGGGATTTCTTACGGTGCATTCAATGCTTCATCTGCTTGGGTACGATCACGAGGAAAGCAGTCTTCAGGAGCGTATAATGCGTGAAAAGGAAGAAACGATTTTAGGCAGTCTCGGCATTTCAAGAGACACTACATTTATAGGCGAGCATGCGCATAAGGAATAATTTTATCGGCTTTATCAAAGGCTTCGGATATGCGGCGCAGGGGATTTTATACTGCATAAAAACTCAGCGGAATATGAGGTTTCATATAGGCGCGGCAGGCATTGTGCTTATGCTGTCGCTTGTAAGAGGCTTAAGCGGAGGAGAACTGCTTGCGCTTTTACTTACGGTCGGCGGCGTTATTTCTCTGGAATGCGTCAATACCGCAATTGAAAAAGCTGTAGATCTAAGCTCGAAGGGTGAAATATCCTCATCGGCAAAGGCGGCTAAGGACTGCGGAGCGGGAGCGGTGCTTGTTTTTTCCGTTTTTGCGTTGCTTGCAGGAATAAAAATTTTCGGTAACAAAGAAACGTTTACGGTTTTATATGATTTTGCGGTTTCAGAGCCTTTGATCTCGGCGTTATTTTTTGTATATATAATACTGTGGATAATATGGGTGCTGAACACGGATAATAATAGAGATAAGGATTAATAAATATATGAATAAGACGTCAAAAAATGTATTTGTAACTATTGCGGGCAGAGCAAACGCGGGAAAATCGTCTCTGCTGAACGCTCTTGTGGGAGAAAAAATCGCGGCGGTAAGCAGCAAGCCGCAGACGACGCGCACAAAAATCACGGGAGTTCTCACCGAGGGTGAAACTCAGTTTGTATTTATGGACACTCCGGGTATGCACAAGGCGAAAAACAAGCTTTCGGAGCATATGATTAACACGGTCAACGAATGCGTGACCGGAGTTGACATTATTGTACTTATGTGCGACTGCACGAAGAAGATTTCCGAAAACGAGATCAATCTGATAAACAGCTTTAAGGGCTCAAAAGCCAAGGTAATTCTTTTGCTTAATAAAATCGACTTGCTTGACAATAAGGATATGCTCATTGAAAAGCTTGCCGAATACTCTGCTCTTTATGATTTTCTCGAGGTCGTGCCTGTGAGCGTTCTCAACGGCGAAGGTCTTGACATTGTTATGGATATTCTCAGAAAAAATGCTGTGGAGGGTCCGCACTACTTCCCCGACGATAAATTAACAGACCAGCCCGAAAAGGTCATTATGGCGGAGATAATCAGAGAAAAGGCTCTGAGAAATCTCAATGAGGAAGTCCCTCACGGAGTTGCCGTTACCATTGAACAGCTTAATGAAAGAGAGGACAGAAGCGGTACGCCTATACTTGATATAACCGCTACCATTTTCTGCGAGAGGGAGTCCCACAAAGGCATTATTATCGGAAAAGGCGGCTCTATGCTCAGAAAGATCGGACAGGACTCCCGTGCCGATCTGGAAGAATTCTTCCGGATAAAGATCAATCTGCAATGCTGGGTAAAGGTAAAAGAGGGCTGGAGAAACCGCGAGGGTATGATAAAAAATTTCGGACTTTCATAGTCATAATTTTACGCTCAAAATTTACCGCTTATTTTTGAGACGGTAATGCAGATAATAGGTATGGAAAGTTTCTTCCGAAAGGACGGTTATCTGTATGAGCTTATGGGACAAATTCTTAAAAAGCGGTAAAATAGAGGATTATTTAAACTACACACGTTTTGAAAAAGGAGCGGCGGCTGATGACAACCTTAAAGGGTCTGATCTTGCAGGAAAATGACAGAGGCGAGTCAAGCAAGTCAATTTCCGTGCTTACTGCGGAAAAGGGCGTTATTTACGTGTTTGTCCGAGGCGGAAAGAAAAGCGCCAAAACCTCGTCGGCAACTCAGGCTTTCAGCTACTCTCTGCTTTGTCTCGACGAAAAGAAAAACGCAAAGGGACAGATCAGCTATTTTCTTAACAGCAGCGAGCCTATCAAGCTTTTTTACAATCTGAGGCTTGACGCCAAAAGACTTGCTCTTGCCGCTTATTTTTCGGAACTTCTTTTATATTCGGGCATTGAAAGCTCAGACTGCGGAGAGGTTATGCGTTTATCGTTAAATACGCTGTATTTCCTCAACGAGGGCAAAAAGGATATGGAACTGCTGAAATCCATATTTGAATTCAGACTGTTATGCGAGATAGGTCTGCGCCCCGAGCTTGTGGGCTGTTCAAAATGCTTTGTCTATGAACACGACAGAATGCATTTTAACTTTATGTCAAACACGCTGGAATGCGACGAATGCTGTTATAATCCCGACAGCATTCACGATATTGTGCTTGACAAAACTATGCTTTACATAGTCCGTTTTATTGCGCTTACGGAGTACGAGCGCCTTTTTGCATTTCAAATAAGCCCGAAATATCAGGAAAAGCTTACTGAATTTACGGAAAAATTTGTTTCCTATCACTTAAAAAGCAGCTTTTCCGCATTGGAATTTTACAGAATGATCTAGGCTATATCTGAAAGGAGTTAAGCTGAGTTTTGCGCTCGGCTTTTATAATGAATATGGACAATAAAAACTACGAAACGCTGGAGCTTGACAAAATTCTTGATATGCTCGCAGCGGAATGCTCCTGCGAGGACAGCAGGAAAATTGCTCTTGCAACTGTCCCCAGTACGGATCTGTATACCGTAAAACAGGAGATCGGAAAAACAACAGAAGCGCTGGAGCTGTCGGTCAAATACGGCACTCCTAATTTTTACAATATTCACAATGTTACCGCCAGTCTTAACAGAGCAAAGTCGGGCGGAACGCTTTCATTGAGCGAACTGCTGGAAATAAAAAAAGTACTTGGACAGACGTACGAACTTACCCGCTGGTTTGACCGGAATGAGAACAAGGAAACTTCCCTGTCGTATCTGTTTGAAAGTCTTTTCCCGAATAAATACCTTTGGCAGAGACTTGAAACCGCTATACTTGACAGCGAGCATTTGTCTGATGAAGCAAGTCCCGATTTAAAAGCTATCAGACAGAAAATCACGCGTTCGGGTCTGAAAATCAGAGAGACGCTTGATAAGATGATAAAATCGCCTTCCACTCAGAAGTACTTACAGGAAAATATTATCACAATGCGTGACGGCAGGTTTGTTCTTCCCGTTAAGACCGAATTCAAGGGGCAGATCGGCGGACTTGTACACGATACTTCCGCCACAGGCTCAACGCTTTTTATAGAGCCTATTTCCGTTGTGGAGGCAAACAACGACATCAGAATACTGCAAGGCAAGGAGCAGGACGAAATTCATCGCATACTAATGGAATTTTCCAAAGAATGCGCAGATATGAGCGAACAGATAATATCAAGCTACGACGCGGCGGTAATGCTGGACGTTTACTTTGCCAAGGCGAATTTAGCCGCTAAAATGCGTGCTATGACGCCTGAAATTTCCGACGACGGCGTTATAATACTCAACAAAGCACGTCACCCGCTGATAGATGAAAAAAAGGTCGTGCCTGTTAATTTCTCCATTGGAGAGACTTACTCAACGCTTGTTATAACGGGTCCGAATACGGGCGGTAAAACGGTAACGCTGAAAACCGTTGGTCTTCTTACACTTATGACAATGTGCGGACTGCTTATTCCCGCCTCGGACGGCAGCAGGATATCAATATACAAACGAATTCTTGTGGACATTGGCGACAGACAGTCCATAGAGCATAATCTGTCGACCTTTTCCTCGCATATGAACAGAGTTAAGGACATACTTGACGAGGCGGACTACGAAAGCCTTGTGCTTATAGACGAGTTGGGTTCGGGTACCGATCCTATCGAAGGAGCGGCTCTTGCGGTTTCAATTATTGAACGTCTCAGACAGCTTGGAGCTACCCTTATTACCACCACGCATTATCAGGAGCTTAAAATGTACGCTCTCGATACGGCGGACGTTGAAAATGCGTCCTGCGAATTTGACGTCAATACGCTGAAGCCCACCTATCGGCTTATTATCGGTTCGCCCGGAAAATCCAACGCGTTCGCTATCTCAAGCAGTCTGGGTATTGACGACGAAATCATCGATTATGCCAAGTCCTTGATTTCTGAGGACAACAGGCGTTTTGAGACCATTATAGACAATCTTGAAAAGGCAAGAATTGAGCTTGAAGAAAATAACAGGCTTGCGGAAAAATACAGAGCCGAGACCGAACGTCTTAAAGCGGAGCTTACAGAACAGCGTGAAAAATTCTACGAACAGAAAGAGGCTGAGCTGGAGCGCGCCAGACGCGAGGCAAGCGACATTGTAAACCGTGTTCAGAGACAGTCGCAGGCTTTGATCGACGAGCTTGACAGTCTGAGAAAGGATAAGGAAAAGAGCGATTTCACTCAGCGTGCAATTGAGGCAAAACACAAGCAGAAATCCACTATGAACAAGCTTTACCTTGAGGCTAATCCCGTTTCCGAGGAGCGAGACGACGGATATGTTCTTCCCAGACCCTTAAAAAAGGGCGATACCGTTCTTATGACGGATACAAATCGGAACGCTATCGTTGTAACGCCTCCCGATGAAAAGGGCATATGCTTTGTTCAGGCAGGAATTATGAAAACTAAAGTGGATGTTAAGAAACTGAGACTTGTGGAAAAACAGCAGCCCGTAAAGACCAATCAAAAGAAAAAGCCGCAGGGCAAGGGAGTTTCCACCAAGGGCGTTGAAAGCCGAATGACAAGACGTTTTTCAACCGAACTGGACATAAGAGGATACGCCGCCGACGAGGGCATTCACGAGACGGACAGCTTTATCGACAATGCGGTAATGTCGGGCATAACAATGCTTACGATCATACACGGCAGAGGTACGGGAGTACTGAAAAACGCTATCCGCGCTCACTTGAAAAGACACCCGTCGGTAAAATCCTACCGTCCCGGCGTTTACGGCGAGGGCGAGGACGGAGTTACCGTTGTGGAACTGAAATAACGCAATATTAAACGGCAGACGTGTTTATAGCGTCTGCCGTTGTTATTTTTAGTAGATTAAAGAGTTGAAGATAAAGCGTCCAGCCAGCCGCCGTCAAATTTTTCAATATTACCGCTGTCAACGCAAGCTGCGAGCAGCGGGTCAATAGGAAGTCTTGACACGCTCTTGATACCGTATTTTGCGGCTATCTCGTCAATATGACTTTCGCCGAAAATACTGTGCTTCTTGCCGCAGTCGGGACACTCAAAATACGACATATTTTCGACGATACCTACGACGGGGATATTCATTATCTCAGCCATTTTTACCGCCTTTTCCACTATCATCGAAACAAGCTCCTGCGGAGACGTAACAACGATAATTCCGTCAACAGGCAAAGACTGGAATACAGTTAACGGCACGTCGCCTGTTCCGGGAGGCATATCCACAAACATATAGTCAACGTCCTTCCAGATAACGTCGGACCAGAACTGCTTTACAGCTCCTGCAATAACGGGACCTCTCCATACAACGGGATCGGTTTCATTATCTAAAAGCAGATTAAGAGACATAACGTCGATACCTGTCCGGCTTGTAACGGGAATAAGTCCCTCGTCGGTAGTATAGGCTCTTGTATTCAATTTGAATGCCTTTGGAATTGACGGTCCGGTGATATCTGCGTCAAGGATCGCGGCGTGTTTACCGCTTCTCTGAGCAAGAACGGCAAGCATACTTGTTACCAGCGACTTTCCTACTCCGCCCTTGCCGCTCATAATTGCATAGACCTTTTTTACGCTTGAATTGGGGTTCAGAGCAGCAAGAAAGCTCTCCTGTGTTCTGTCTGAACAATTTGCGGAACAGCTTCCGCAATCGTGAGTACATTCACTCATTTTAAACAGTCCTTTCGGAATAATTTTCTCTATTAATTATAGCACAGTACCATTATCAAGTCAAGAAAGAAATTATATACTAGATACTAGAGCATTCTTAGAAATTGATTTAGCCATTCAGATTTATCGTTTTCATAGAAATCGGATAAA
>JAUNOG010000022.1:18851-37639 GCA_030531185.1 Ruminococcus sp. | reverse complement strand
AACCGACGACCTGCTCATTACGAATGAGCTGCTCTACCAACTGAGCCATATCAGCATACTGTATTGAAATTTAACAAATCAATTATATCATAAAGCTTAGAGCTTGTCAAGCGTTTTAATAAAATTTAAATATTGAACAAAAAACATATTTACTATAAATAAACATTATTAAAAGCCGCATTGCGGCAATCCTTATAATTACGGACTAAATGATATGTTTTGGATCGGCGTCTTTTGCCCTGAAATAGGTTATAATTATAAAAAAAGCGAACGCAGTTTACGCGTTCACATACGGATTTACAACTTTTTATAGTATGTCTTATTTCTGGTCAATCCCAGAAGATAATCAACATTGGTTTTATGATACTCCGCAATGGCTATTAAAATATCGTTAGGAATATTTCGCTGCCCAAGCTCATAATTGCTGTATGCTTGCTGAGAACAGTGAAGAACTTCTGCCATTTTTTCTTGAGATAAATCAGCATCTTCACGCAAATCGCGAATTTTCTGGTATATCATTTAAATCATTCCTTTCAGTTTTAATATACCATACTGCAATTTGAGGTAAGGCATATCACAACAAAGTGTTGTGATATGCCTCTGTTCTTTTGTTTATATTTAACAAAGTTAAAAAGAACTGCTATTTTTCTGTTGACTTCAACAACATATTGTGGTAAAATAAATACAGTGGATATTTTAATTGTAGACATATTCATAGATTGCAGCTTTGTCTATATAAACAATTTAAAATATCCTACTTCCTCAATAGTGCGGCGGAGGGTTTAACTCTCCGCCATTTTTTTGTCCCCGAAATTGACAACCGATACCCAATATGTTATAATATCTTTATTATGGGAAATTATACTCACTTTCAGAAAGGGATTTTTAAATGAACGAAAAAAATATCAGAAATTTCTGCATTATCGCACATATAGACCACGGAAAATCAACCCTTGCAGACCGTATTCTGGAGCTTACCGATACGGTCGAGCTGAGAGAAATGGAAAATCAGCTTCTTGATAATATGGACATCGAGCGTGAACGCGGTATCACTATCAAGGCTCGCGCAGTCCGTATGATATATCACGCAGACGACGGCGAGGACTATACCTTTAACCTCATCGACACTCCCGGTCACGTTGACTTCAACTACGAGGTCTCACGCTCTCTTGCGGCTTGCGAGGGCGCAATTCTCATTGTGGACGCCTCTCAGGGTATCGAGGCGCAGACCCTTGCTAACACCTACCTCGCTATCGAACACGACTTGGAAGTCCTGCCGGTCATCAATAAAATAGACCTTCCCTCGGCAGACCCCGAAAGAGCCTGCAATGAAGTCGAAAACGTCATCGGCATTCCCGCTATGGACGCTCCCCGCATTTCCGCAAAAATGGGCACTAACATCAAGGAAGTTCTCGAGCGTGTGGTAACGGATATCCCCTGCCCTACAGGCAGCGACGACGAACCGCTGAAAGCCCTTATTTTCGACAGCTACTACGACCAGTACAAGGGCGTAATCATTTACGTCCGCGTCAAAGAGGGACATATCAAAACAGGCGACACTATCCGTCTTATGGCGACGGGAGCGGAGTTTCAGACCGTTGAGATAGGCTATATGGGCGCAAAGGACTTAGTTCCCGTCGGCGAGCTTCACGCAGGCGAGGTAGGCTATATTGCCGCCTCCATTAAAGATATCGGCGACACTCGTGTGGGCGATACCGTCACCAATGCGGAAAACCCCTGCGCCGAGGCTCTGCCCGGCTATAAAAAGGTAAATCCAATGGTTTACTGCGGTATCTACCCCGCCGACGGAGCAAAATACGGCGACCTTAGAGACGCTCTGGAAAAGCTTATGCTCAACGACGCTTCCCTGTCATTTGAGCCTGAAACCTCCGTTGCGCTGGGCTTCGGTTTCCGCTGCGGCTTTCTGGGACTGCTCCATATGGAGATAATTCAGGAACGTCTTGAGCGCGAATACAATCTCGACCTTATAACGACCGCTCCGTCGGTAATCTACAAGGTAAATCTCACCAACGGCGAAACGGTTTATATCGACAATCCGACCAACTACCCCGACGTGGGAACTATTGCCTCTGCAGAGGAGCCTGTGGTAAACGCCCATATTTATACGCCCTCCGAATTCGTGGGCAACATTATGGAGCTTTGCCAAGACAGGCGGGGAACTTTCAAGGATATGAAGTATATCGACGAAAACAGAGTGGACCTGCATTACGTACTTCCCCTTAACGAGATAGTATACGACTTTTTCGACGCGCTGAAATCCCGTACAAAGGGCTATGCATCTTTTGACTACGAGATGAAAGGCTACGAGCCGTCAAAGCTTGTCAAGCTGGACGTCCTGCTTAACGGCGAGATAGTGGACGCGCTGTCCTTTATAGTCCACGAAGAAAAAGCCTATTCCCGCGGCAGACGGCTTACGGAGAAGCTGAAAGAAAATATCCCGCGACAGCTTTTTGAAGTCCCTGTTCAGGCGGCGATAGGCGGAAAGATAATCGCAAGAGAGACAATAAAAGCCCTCCGCAAGGACGTGCTTGCAAAGTGCTATGGCGGAGATATCACAAGAAAGAAAAAGCTCCTTGAAAAGCAAAAAGAGGGCAAAAAGAGAATGCGCCAGCTAGGCTCTGTCTCAGTACCGCAGGAGGCGTTTATGTCGGTGCTTAAGCTGGACGATTAATTTACGGCCGAGTATATATGGGGGAGTATGATAATGGCAAATAGCGAGTTTAAGGTCGTTTACGACAAAAAAGACTTAACCGTTACTGTTTTGTGCCTTTTTCTGATAGAGCTTGTCAGTGTTTTGATATTTCTTATGTGGGATCATATACGCCTTGGAATATTTACTGCCGCTTATTCATTCTTACTTGACTTTTTTATATTGTTTCCGTCATATATGTTTTATGTAAAGGTACACGGAACGGATATTGAAGTAAGAACAAAACTCGGCAGAAAATACGACTTCCACATTTCCGAAATTGAGAGAGTAGTTTGTTCAAAGACGTACGGCAAGTATAAAATATTTTCCGATATCGACATAAAAGTAAACTCAAAAGATCTATGCGTCGGAAGTGAAATGACAGGCTTTGGAAAATTGGCGGAATATCTCCTCGAAAAATATAAAAACGGCGAGATCAATGAGCGGGCAATATCCGAGAGCTGTCAAAAAGAACTGCTGCGATATAAAAATAAATTTGCTTGAAGGCAGGAACTTATGATGTTTTGGGCACTGATACCCACAGCAGAGTATCACGCCTGAAATCGGGCAGAACAAATCACATTCACGAAAGCACGGTTTTTACGCGGAAAATACGTATCCTGTGCGTTTGCACTGCGGTATGTTTTTTGCCTACGGCGTTAATGTTCTGCTTTTTCGGCTGATTTTTCCAAAAAGAGGTTTTATAATGGAGCTTATAATAATTTTAACTGTAATACTTGTCCTCGCCCTGATTTTAGGGGTAAGCGCGTCGGCTGTCATAACGGGGGTTATGCTCTTGCTTATTCTGTCGCTGGTGTTTATCGTATGCTTTTTCTCGGTGTGCGCAGTCTGGCTCGCAGGCTCAAAGAAATACAGCGGTACTCTGTCAAGGGTTGACAAAAATCCTAAGTTCAAGTACAATTCGGCATATTATAACATCAACGGCGAGGAATTCCCCAATGTTTTTCCCTGCGAAGTCATTCTGAAAAAGTACCTCTACAAGCCCGACAGGAACTGCGTTTTAAGACTTAACCGCAAAAAGAAAGTAGTCTTTGACGGCAATGCATACGCCTGCGTGATAGCAGGTCTTGTGCTGGGACTTTCTTCTCTGGTTATGGTTACGTCCATAACGGCATATTTTATAAGAGGCGGAATATTCTAGCTCCGAATTTTTTATGGAGGCTTACAATTATGAAAGTAGTTTCAATCGAATATCCTACGCCGCCGGAAAAATGCAATAAGCTTAACGACAGTATCGACGTTTTTGTCACGCTTGAAAACGGTAATACCTATTGCGTCGTAGTTGCAACTATCGGCTGGCTGTGCAATTATGCGGGGACAGGATATGCTCCAAGCGGAGCGCCTTTTATAATCGTTAAGGAACTCGAACAGCAATTAATCGAAAAAGCGATCAGCCAATATTCGGAAGACGACGCATATTGGCTGAGAGTATACAGTATGTCATACGGCGATGATATCCCTGATTGAACCGAAAGAGGTATTTGAATGAAGATACATAAAAGCGTTATAGACGAAAAAATACTGTGTGATTTTTCTGAAATTCACGGACGCACACTTATGAACCACGTTGCAAATTCATATAATATTGAAACTGCGATCGCACTTGCAGGCTTGTTCTGTCCTGAAATCATTGAAACCAACGGCTGTATATTTATATCAGAATTTTATAATGATAATATTGACGAATTAAAAAAGCACTATAAAACTACCAAGGAAATTGAAATGTTTGTTAATAGCTGGTCACTGCAAAGCTTATTGAAGGATTGCGAATATTTGGATTATTCCATTAATTATATAGATGAATTTGCAAAGGCAATCCAATACTTCTGGCAGATAAGAGTTGATTTGCTTTTCCCCGACAGAAACATCGTTGTGGAAATCGGCGACGGGCTTATGGGCGAAGAGTGTCGACAGTGACTATGTACCAAAAATAAAAAATCTGCCCGTTATTTCACAGTACGGATAAACAGCCGAACATTCAAAGGAGACAAACATATGGATCTGAATGAAAGAATAAAAGAACATTATCGGTCAAACTGGGGCGGCTTTACCGAGCATACTTTCAGCGGAGAACCGATATGTAAATTACTGCCAAAGTTCCGCATATTGAAGTTTAAACCGAATGAAAAAAGAAATTTATGGACTTATGCGACCTGCGGAATGTCGGCAATAGACAAAAAACAAGGCTTGGAGCTGTTTATGCTTGCGCCCACGGAAAACGATTTTCTGATAGAACTGCTTGCGGCGGCGGCGCACTACCATACTTCCGGCGATACTTTAGGGTTAGGACATACCGTTAATTTCGGCTGTCCTTGGTATGACGGTTCAGAATGCGACTATGGTCTGATCTCATTACCGTACTTAGACGGACCGTCTTTAGAATGGTTAGCCAACGAGCCTACGGATATTCGTTTTTTGTGGCTTATTCCGATAACCAAAGAAGAACGGGATTACAAAAAAGAAAAGGGTATAGAAGCTTTGGAATGTTTATTTGAACGATCCTCTTTTAATTACACCGATCCGTTTCGTAAAAGTGTAGTATAAAAATCTGTATAAATTTTTCAATGGAAAGGAGCAGCTATGGACAATTTCAAACAGGCTATGAAGCTTTCAATCATTTTCGGTTTTATCGGCGCAGTCCTTATGCCGCTGATATACGAAATATATGCGAATATATCTACGGCGGCGGGACTTTTCCTTGCGGCGGTATGGGTGATTTTCGCAGGAATAAAATTCTCCTCACTAAGCTTTAAGGAGGCGTTTATGGGCATTACCTGCACTATCGCATACAGCGGAATTTTAGGCTGGGTGTGCTACCTTTTCATTCACCCGAAAATCGTGGATATGCTTATCTCACGCTCGGTATATTTTCAGCTTACCTTACAGCAGCAGCTTTATTTTGTGCTGTACAGCTTTCTGATCTTTCTGTGTATGTACCTTGTGTGGATCGTCCGTTTTTCCCTTGCAAAGGCGGTCGCAAAGCTTAAAAGCAACAGCGAAAAAACCGGGGAATATATAAACAACGCATTCAGCGATGAAAACGAGGACGGACTATGATAGGAATATATATCCATATCCCCTTCTGCATAAGAAAATGTCCCTACTGCGATTTCTATTCTATACCCGACAACGAGGAATTAAAGGAACGGTATGTTTCAGCTCTGTGCAGAAATATCCTTTCATACAAAGGTCGGCATATTCCCGCGGACACGGTATATTTCGGAGGAGGTACTCCTTCTCTGATGTCTGTTTCTCAGACGGAGCGTATCTTGTCCGTATGCAGCGAGGCTTTCGATCTGCATTCTCCCGAGATCACTCTGGAGGCTAATCCCTGCACCGTAAATGCGGAAAAGTTATCCGATCTGCGCAAAATCGGCATAAACAGGCTTTCCGTAGGCATTCAGTCGGCGCAGGACGGGGAGCTTGAATTTCTGGGCAGACTGCATAACTTCTCAGCCGCAGAAAACGCTGTGTTGACCGCCTATAGAGCGGGCTTTGACAACATTTCCGGAGACTTAATGCTTGGGCTTGCAGGTCAAAGTATGGAAAGTCTTGACAAAACGCTGGACGCTATGACATCCCTGCCGCTCAGCCACATCTCGGCATATATGCTGAAAATCGAGGAAGGCACAAAGTTCGACTGCGATGAAGTAAGAAAATCCGTTGCAGACGAGGATACGGTATGCGATATGTATCTGCGTACCGTCGAAAGGCTTGCGGACAAGTGCTTTGAACAGTATGAGATATCCAATTTTGCCAAGAACGGACGGTATTCCCGCCACAATCTGAAATACTGGCAATGCGGCGAATATCTGGGGTTCGGAGCGGCGGCTCATTCATATTTTGATAATGTGCGTTTCTGCTGTCCGCCAGATATCAAGGATTACATATCCTTACCCTCTCAGCCAAGGGTCGTTACCGAGGAAAATCCCGACAAGGCGGAGGAATATATTATGCTTGGTCTCCGCCTAAAACAGGGTATTTCCGTTGAAAAAACAGCGGAGATGAAAGGCGTTGGATTTTCCCGAAGGCTTGCAGGAAAAGCGGCTTTGCTTGCAGAAAACGGCTTGTGCGAAATCTGCGGAGACAATGTCTCCCTTACTCCTAAAGGATTTCTGGTGTCGAATGTAATCATCAATCAGCTTTTGAATAGTTAATTGTACCAAATATTTATGCTTTATATTGTGCAGACCTACAATAAAACGGAATATTTCTTGTAATTAAAGTCGAATAATGCTATAATATATTGTGTGTAAAAGCGTTCAAATTTCTATGAAAGGAAATCATTATGAAAGCATTGGCTTTTATTTCTGCGGCGGTATTGACGCTGGGACTTTGCTCCTGCGGCAAAGCCGACAGCAAGGACGAGATCGCCGTACCAATTCTCGAAACAAAGGAAATTTCATATAAAACCTGCACCGCCGAGATCGCCGATATTTCTCAGCAGTACTATCAGAAGGGCACATACGACTACCCTTACAGCGAGGCTGTGGTGTTCAAGGCAAGCGGACAGATAAAGTCCATTGAGGTCGAGTCTCCCTGCGACGTCAAGGAGGGCGATCTTCTGTGTACACTGTACCCCGACGATCTACAGGAGCAAATCGAGCAGGAGAAAATCAGGCTCGATCAGGCTCAGAACACTGTTGATACCCTTTATGCCAACGGCGGAGATTCGGGCGAGATCCAAATGGCTCAATACGATCTGGAGCTTGAACAGATGAAATACGATCATTTGGTTGCGTCACTGGACGATTATAACGTGTACGCCCCCTGCGACGGAGAATTTATGATGACCGCTCAGAACTGGGGAGAGCCTATAGGCGTAAACGCTCAGGTCAATAAAGGCGATAAGCTGGGGTTTACCTCCGACAAATCGGAGGAATATCTGTGCGTACAGGTTTATAATACTCAGCTTACAAACGTTAATTTCGGCACTTCGGTAAAGCTTGAACAGGGGGCGCAGTCCTCAACGGGAACAGTTACCGATATCGTGTATTCCGAAAACGGAGATTTTTCAACGTACACCTATGTTATCCGTCCCGACAACGAGGACGAGCTGTTTGATTTCGGAGATATTCAGGTAGTATTTGACATCTATTCAAGGCTGGACACAGTAGTCATTCCCCAGAAAGCGGTGAAAGAACTTTCTGGCAGGACTTTCGTGTATCTGCTGGTTGACGGAGTACGAGTTGAGCAGGATATCGAGCTTGGAATAGAGGATAACGAAAACGTGGAAGTGGTCTCCGGACTTGCGGGCGGGGAAGAGATAATTCTGAATTAGTCGAATTGCGGTCTTATCAACCGAGACGGACTGTCATATTATGCAAAAGGGCAAAATTTTGCGGATCGCTTGATTTTTCAGATAATTTCGTATAAAATAGAAATAAAGATATAGAACAAACAGGAGGATTAAAAAATGAAGGATTTTCTATCCAACGTATGGGTGAAAAGAGCTGTATCGGTTTTCAATATAGCTTATTTCGCGGTTGTGTTTCTCATAACCTACGCAACATTTCTGTACGATCTGGAATTTGCAGAGGGTAAGGAAAACTCGTTCTTTACCGTCTATGTTGTAGCTAGCGTGGTTTTTCTGGGGCTTATGCTTTTCACAAGGAACGAGCTTCCCACAAGGATACTGAGTGTGCTTATGCTGCCTGTGGTATTTCTGATGATACTGTTTAATATGTACGACTGGATACTTATTATTCCGCCTTTTGCGGTTGCGGTCGTTATGTTCTTTGCGGCTGGTACTCACGAAACACTGAAAGTCATAATGGGTACAATCTATCTTCTGATGTATGTTCTCGGACTTGTGGCATACTTCGTTCTGAATATGCTTTTCGGCGGCACGTCTACCGAGACTGTTCTCAACGCAGATCTTGACAGAAATTCCGATGTTTTCAAGACCTACAAATCCGAATACACCAAGATCTGCGACGTTACCGACGAAACAAATACTATCTCCCCCGACGGAAGATATCAGATAATACTTTACGATGTGCAGAATAATTCACAGGGTGCTGTCAAGATATGCGTTGTCCCCTACGGCGAGGATATTGAGCTGAAGTTCTTCACTCTGAAGCAGAAGGGCATTGAAAAAACCATTTCCAATAAAGGCACGAGAGGCATTGTACCCGACGTCGGCTGGACTCAGCTGGAGGACGGAACTCTTGCGGTACAGTACAGACTGTCCCCCGAGGACGATTTGAAGCAAACCTCGGTAAGAGTAATGCCCGATAAGCAGTACCTGGAATTCCTTGGTATAAATTAAATATTTAGGGGACGTTTGAGAGAGCGTCCCTTTTTGTGAAGTCATTCGAAAACGATTACAACTCTTTTGTCAATTTCACAAACTTTAGTTACATTTTGGTTACATATTTAATAATGTAATGGATTACGCTTGACAAGAAGCATTAAAAGGTGTAAAATAATATTGTATAGGCGGCTCTAACCTGCCGCGCCGTCATAAAAACAATAATCCGGGAGGGAATTCATAATGAAATTAAAAAGGATTACTTGCCTGGCAGCAGCACTGGTAATGGCTATCGGGGCAGCGCTGCCTGTATATGCTGATGAGGAAGAGGAAAGAGTTATTGAAGAATACTGGGAGGACGAAAGCAAACTTACCGACGATACCTCAGCTCCTACTCTTTCATTTGACCTTACAGACTGGAAGAACACTATTCATCTTACAAAGGACGCGTCCCTTGCAAGCCTTGAGGCTAAGCAGGAGACAGATACCGCTTATCAGGGACAGTCTCTAAAGCTTACGGTTTCGTCCGCTAAGGATATTACAGATCTCCAGCAGTTCTCGTGGCTGATAAGAGATGACAACAACGAACTTGTTTATCCCGAGTCTGAGAACGAGGACGCGGAATTTCTTACTATCGGCGTTGAGCTTCATGCCAACGAGTTCGGTATGAATTATTTTGACGGTTCGATGATCACGTTCTACTACCGTATAAATCCCGACGCCAAGGATCTTTTAATGGGAGACAGTTGTTTTATATACGCCTGTGACGATGACTACAACAAGCTTGACAGCACAGA
This sequence comes from Ruminococcus sp., assembly GCA_030531185.1. Classification (GTDB taxonomy): domain Bacteria; phylum Bacillota; class Clostridia; order Oscillospirales; family Ruminococcaceae; genus Hominimerdicola. The sequence goes on along the minus strand of JAUNOG010000022.1, from coordinate 27,858 downwards.
ATTCAGAATGCAGTACAACGATACGGACAACAATAATACCACTCAATATGCAAAAGGCATTATGAGTGTTGCTACGGACATCGGCGCATCCAAATTGGTCATCGACGTTCCGCTTCAGAAAGCGACAGATAAGATCGATATACTTTATCTGGACAATTTTACCGTAACGACACGCAGCGATAAGCAGGTCGCTAACCTCGACGGCTATAACGCAAACGCTAAGCCTCAGGAAATCGTACAGGGTCTTAAAGTAAAGAAAAAGGACAACACAGTAAGCCTTTCCGATAAAAGCGAGTCGGATAAAAGTTCCGGCAACGTTATTTTGTACATTGGTATCGGCGTTGTTGCCGTTGTGGTAGTGGTAGCTATCATTATCGTTATCAGAAAAGCCAAGAACAGATTTTATTGATGTTACTTAAGCAGCTCTTCGGAGCTGCTTTTTTTGTATCTTAAAAATTTTGATGAAAAGTCTTGATATGTACGTTCAAAAAATATTTAACTCTATAAATTTATTCTTAATAAGTTTACCCAGCCTTATTAATTGGGCGTTATTTCAGTGTTGTTTGTACATAAAAAGGTTTAATTATTGATAATATTGCACAATTATTACACAAGATATGACAAATAAATATGACCTATGTTAATATAAACATTATTCAATTTGCGCTATATGGTATATAATTATATATAGCATAATGTCTTTATTGTTTATTAAACAATAGTTTTTAACAAAATGGAGGAAAAGCTATGACAAAAGACTTTGATTTTTCGCAGATCGACGCAATTCTGGAAAATCACGAAAAAACTGCTATAATAGCAATTTTGCAGGATATTCAGGAAATATACCACTATCTGCCCGCTGAGATTTTTCCGTATCTTGCCAAAAAGCTGAATACGGCGGAGGCAAGAATTTACAGCGTCGCAACATTCTATGAGAATTTCTCCCTTGAACCTAAGGGAAAATATGTGCTTAAATGCTGTGACGGTACGGCGTGTCACGTTAGAAAATCCACGGACATACTGGAATACCTCAGAGGCGAGCTGGGGCTGAGCGAAAGCAAGACCACTACCGACGATCTGATGTTCACGCTGGAGACAGTTTCATGTCTCGGAGCCTGCGGACTTGCTCCGGTTATGACAGTTAACGACGAGGTTCACCCCGCTATGACCCCCGATAAGGCGGCGGCTTTGCTAAAAGAATTAAAGGAGGCGGAATAATATGCTGCTGAAATCCAAATACGACCTTGACAGCGCAAGACTTACATACGGCGGATTGGTGGACAAGCAGTCCAGAAAAGTGCTTGTCTGTGCAGGAACGGGCTGCGTTGCGGGCGGATCGCTGAAAATTTATCACAAGCTTATAGAAACCATTCAGGCAAAAGGACTTGAATGCGTTGTTGCTTTGGCGGACGAGCCTCACGATGACGACATTCATCAAGGCTCGGTAGGCGTAAAGCGCAGCGGCTGTCACGGCTTCTGCGAAATGGGTCCTTTGGTAAGAATTGAGCCGGAGGGCTGGCTTTACACAAAGGTCAAACTTGAGGACGTCGATGAGATCGTTGACAGGACTATTTTGAACAACGAGTGCGTTGAAAGATTGTGCTACAAGAAGAACGGCGAAATTTACCGACAGCAGGACGAGATACCTTTCTACAAAATGCAGAACAGAATTGTATTGGAGCACTGCGGTCATATCGACGCTACTTCCATTAAGGAATACCTTGCTATAGGCGGATATAAAGCCTTTGAAAAGGCTCTGCTTGAAATGTCCCCCGAGGATATTTTAAACGAGATGAGCGCGTCAAATCTGCGGGGCAGAGGCGGCGGAGGTTTCCCTCTGGGAAGAAAATGGGCAAGCGTGGCAAGGCAGAAAGAGCCGGTTAAATATGTTGTCTGTAACGGCGACGAGGGCGACCCGGGAGCGTTTATGGACCGTTCCATTATGGAGGGCGACCCTCACAGACTTCTTGAGGGAATGATGATAGCAGGTATCGCAACGGGCGCTGAAAACGGATATATCTACGTCCGTGCGGAATACCCCCTTGCTGTCGACAGACTGAAAGGAGCTATCGCACAGGCAGAGCAGTTCGGTCTGCTGGGAGATAACATTCTCGGCACCGATTTCTCGTTCAGAATTCACATCAACAGAGGAGCGGGCGCATTCGTATGCGGCGAGGGTTCTGCGCTTACTGCGTCCATAGAGGGCAAAAGAGGTATGCCAAGGGTTAAGCCTCCGAGAACGGTTGAACACGGTCTGTTCGATAAGCCTACGGTTTTAAACAACGTTGAGACGCTTGCAAACGTTCCGCTTATCATCAATAAGGGAGCGGACTGGTTTAAATCCATAGGACCTGAGAATTCTCCCGGAACAAAAGCGTTTGCGCTTACGGGTAACATTTCAAATACGGGTCTTATCGAGGTGCCTATGGGTACTTCCCTGCGCAAGGTCATTTACGAGATCGGCGGAGGTATGAGAGGGGACGGCAAATTCAAGGCTGTTCAGATCGGCGGACCGTCGGGCGGCTGTCTTGTTACTCCCAATCTTGACATTTCTCTGGATTTCGACTCGCTGAAAAAGGTCGGCGCAATGATAGGCTCGGGCGGACTTGTGGTTATGGACGACAAATCCTGTATGGTGGAGGTCGCAAGGTTCTTTATGAACTTCACGCAGAACGAATCCTGCGGAAAATGCGTGCCCTGCCGCGAGGGTACAAAGAGAATGCTTGAAATTCTCGAAAGAATTGTCGACGGCAGAGGCGAAGAGGGCGACATAGATCTTTTGCTGGAGCTTGCAGACACAATTTCCTCAACCGCGCTGTGCGGACTTGGAAAGACTGCGGCGTTCCCCGTTGTTTCCACTATCAAAAACTTCCGCGATGAATACGAGGCGCATATCAGAGACAAGAAGTGTCCCGCTGGAAACTGCAAAAAGCTTGTTACATATCAGATCGATCCTACGCTTTGCAAGGGCTGTTCAAAGTGCGCAAGAGCCTGTCCCGTGGGGGCGATCAGCGGCGAGATAAGAAGTCCGTTCAAGATCGACCCTGCTAAGTGCATAAAGTGCGGCGCGTGCGTTTCCAACTGCAATTTCAAGGCTGTCAAGGAGGTTTAAGCATTACTATGAATAACAATTTTATGATTATAGACAATATCCCCGTTGCCATTAACGGAGAGAAAAACCTGCTTGAGCTTATAAGAAAAGCAGGCGTAGACCTGCCTACCTTCTGCTATTATTCGGAGCTTTCGGTTTACGGAGCGTGCAGAATGTGTATGGTTGAGGACAAATGGGGCTCTATGGTTGCGGCTTGCTCCACTCCGCCGAAAAACGGTATGGAGATACGCACAAACACCCCCAGACTGAGAAAATACAGAAAGATGATACTGGAGCTTTTGCTGTCCAACCACTGCGGAGACTGCACTACCTGCGATAAAAACGGCAAGTGCAAGCTGCAGGAGCTTGCGGCAAGATTTGACGTCCATAGGGTTCGTTTTCCGAATACCAAGCGCAAGCCCGATATCGACGACTCGTCGCTGTCCATTACAAGAGACGCCAACAAGTGCATTCTCTGCGGAGACTGCGTAAGAGTGTGCAACGAAGTCCAGAACGTGGGAGCGATAGATTTTGCTAACCGCGGTTCAAAAATGAAGGTCGCCTGCGCCTTTGACAAGCCCATAGGAGAGTCAAACTGCGTTGGCTGCGGACAGTGTGCGGCAGTATGTCCCACGGCGGCGATCATTGTCAAGAACGACAGTCATTTGCTGTGGAAAACTCTTAACAGCGAAGATACTGTCGCCGTAGCTCAGATCGCTCCCGCAGTAAGAGTTGCTGTGGCAAAAGAATTCGGCTATCAGGGTGAAAACGTAATGGGCAAGATCGTTGCGTCACTGAGAAGAATGGGATTTGACTACATATTCGACACCTCCACTGCGGCGGACTTAACGGTTATGGAGGAATCCAAGGAGTTTGTGGAAAGGCTTACTAACGGCGGTACTCTGCCGCTGTTCACTTCCTGCTGTCCTGCGTGGGTAAAGTACTGCGAGAACGAGTATCCAGAAATGCTGCCGAACGTATCCACCTGCCGTTCTCCGATGCAGATGTTTGCGTCGGTAATCAACGAGCAGTTCAAGGACAGCGGAAAGAAGCTGATCTCCGTAGCGATAATGCCCTGCACGGCGAAGAAATCCGAGGCGGCGAGAGACGAATTTAAGGACGAAAACGGCAAACAGCTTGTGGATTACGTCATCACCACGCAGGAGCTTATCTCTATGATAAAGGAGACGGGCATAATTTTCAACGAAATAGAGCCTGAGTCGGTAGATATGCCGTTCGGCACGATGACGGGAGCAGGCGTTATCTTCGGCGTAACGGGAGGAGTGACCGAGGCTGTTATCAGACGGGTTTCGCAGGATAAGTCCATTGCGTCGCTGAGAAATCTTGCTTTCGAGGGAGTAAGAGGCTTTAACGGCATTAAGGAATTTGAGCTTCTGCTGGACGATAAGACCATTAGGATATGCGTAGTCAACGGACTAAAAAATGTCGCTCCCATAATGGAGAGGATCAAAAACGGTGAAAAGTTTGACCTTATCGAAGTAATGGCGTGTCCCAACGGCTGTATAAGCGGCGGCGGACAGCCAAAGGCAACTCTGAGCGAAAAGAGCGAGAGAAGCGTTAATCTTTACAATGCGGACAAACTCTGCACTCTCAAGCGTTCGGAGGAAAACCCGCTTATGGAGGAGCTTTACAACGGTATTCTAAAGGGAAAAGAACACGAGCTGCTGCACGTAAGCTATGTGAAATAAGAATTTCGGGGAGAGCGGTTTTGCTCTCCCCTTTTGGTGTGTGGGTATATTGAAATTATTTCTTAAATGTGGTATAATGTAAATAGTAAATTAAAATTTGCAGGGGGATTATATTGAAAAAATCAAACAATGAAACGTTCCATAAAATCATAATTGATAACGATGTTGAAGGCTTGCTTAAAATGAGCAATAAAAATAAAGAGGATTTTCTTCTGATTTTAATGTATGATTATTTGTGCAACAAAAAGCTTTCAGAAATGAACCAAGTTCAAAAGACTTTGTATCTTGCTATGAGGCTTGAAGACATCTGTCAGGCAGATGCATTGCCGTCGTTATCTGAAGATGAGGAGATTTTTCTCGCTTTGCCTGAAATTAAATTAGCTTATGAGAGATTAGGAGCATTAAAAACCGCGCAATATTTAAATGAATTTATTGCTCTTATTCCAAAGGCTACAATACCGGAATGGGATTGGTTTTTTGATGATGAAAGAAAACAGATTATTCATAGGCTTGACAGTAAAATATGTAATTATCCGGATGGATTAATGAAGAATTTATATATAACATATATATCAAATTGTGAAAATGCAAATAAACTATTGAATAATTTGGCATAACTTCTAATTTAACTCATCAACACAAAGAAAGAGGAATAAAAATGCTTACACATATCGGAACAAATGCAATAGAGACCGAAAGATTGATACTTCGTCGATTTGAGTATACAGACGATGACGCAATGCTGAAATATTGGGTTGCCGACGAGAAAATACAGTCATTATATTCCGAGCCTGTATATTCTACCAAGGAGGCTGTAAAGGGATTGCTTGATAAGTACATCGGCTCTTATGAGAAAAAAGACTATTACCGCTGGGCTGTCACCACAAAGAAATCAGGGGAATGCATAGGTCAAATAGCCTATTTCCTTGTGGACAGCAAAAATCATTTTGCTGAAATCGAATACTGCATTGGTTCTTACTTTCAATGCAGAGGGTTTGCGACAGAAGCGGCAAAGGCTGTTATCGCATACGGATTTGATAAAATAAATCTGCACAAAGTCCAGATCTGTACCAAAACTATCAATGAGCCGTCCAAGCGTGTTATAGAAAAGTGCGGATTTACATACGAAGGAACCTTGCGCGATTTCTTTTATATGAACGGAGAATATGTCGGCAGACTTTATTTCTCTATGCTGAGAAACGAGTTTGAATGCAGGAGATAAATTAAGACTTACAGAAATAAAATCTCCAAGTAAAAAATGTTTGAAGATGATGTGTGGTTATATGGAGAATTTAAATAAACAGATTTTGCGGAGGAAAACAATATGGCATACGGATTAAAATGCTATTGCTGCGGTATAAATGCTCCTGTTTCATCGGAATTGTACTTATGTAAATCGTGTTTGCTTTTGTTATCGGAAAAATTCCAGGAAAAAAGTTCTGATATTCTTGAAAATCCCAAACATTTTAATCATTGTGTTTGCTGCGGAGAATGGGAAAACAGACGTATTGTGTATACAGGAAGCATCAAAATCTTTTCTGAACACGCGGGAGACGGCGTACCTATTTGTGACCGCTGCGTGGAAGAGGAATTGAAATTATCGGTAAGATAAATTTTGATTATAGCAAAATATAAAACTAAACATATAAAGGAGTAATGTAAAATGGAATTTCAACAGCTTTTGGAAGAAAGACGCAGCGTAAGAAAATACGACGGCTCTAAAAAGGTTTCCAAGGAGACCGTATGCGAGATCATTAATGCAGCTATTCAGGCTCCCTCCTGGAAGAATTCGCAGACCGCCAGGTATTACTGCGTGATTTCTGAGGAAATGACCGAGAAAATCAGAACAGAGTGTCTCCCCGGCTTTAATGCGGACAGGGCGCAGGGAGCGGCTCTTATCGTCACAACTTATGTAAGCGGTGTTGCAGGCTTTAACGCCGACGGAGTTCCCGATAATGAAGTCGGCGACGGCTGGGGCTGTTACGATCTGGGACTTGCCAATGAAAACCTCATTTTAAAGGCTAAGGAGCTGGGGCTCGGCACTCTCATTATGGGTCTGCGGGACAGCGGAAAGCTCCGCGAAATGCTTTCAATTCCCGAAAACGAAAAGGTTATGGCGGTTATCGCTCTAGGCTACTCCGACGTGAAGCCGCAGAAGCCTGCAAGAAAGTCCCCCGAGGAAATTGCAAGATTTTATTGATATACAAACTAAGGCGGACATTCGCACAAATGTCCGCCTTTTTGAATTTTATCCGTTTTGCGGTTTCTGCAATTACTCTGCCGTATTGACCGCTCCCAGAAATACGGGAAGTCCGCTTTCGCAGTCCACAATGGCATAGAGGAAAGGTCTGTCGAGATAAACGTAGTGTTCTTCTTTCTCAACAGGCGCGGCAGTAGCTTTGTTCATTGCAACCAAGGTTGCGGCTGCCGCTTTTGTGCCGTTTCGGTCAAGCTCTATGTGCGCCTTGTGAATTACTTCGCTGATGTAAAGAACATCTGTATCCGTCTGCGCCATAGCGGAAAAATCAGCTTCGGAAGTAAACGCCTTTTCCATTCCCATTGCGATCAGCGGCTCGGAAAGCTCCGCCTTGTAATCATAGCTGAATTCGGGAATTTTCGTATAAACGTCTCCGTTCTCCTTGCTGTTATAGAACGCGCTGAGACTTTCCCCCGTCATTGTATCCAGGTAATCGGAAACGGAAATTTCCTCGTTGGGCAGTATTGCCATAAACGCATAATCATATCCCTCATAGTACTTCAAAAAGCCCTCCGCCTTGTCATCGTGTAGATATTGATCTTCCCTGCCGACAAGCATTGTGCAGGTCTGAGTTTTACCGTCCGCCGAAGTGAATACGCCCTCCTCATCGATTTTATGCTCGGTATACTGTTCCACCCATTTTGCCTCAAAGGCTATAGCGTTTATCAGATAAGCAACGTCGTCCTTTTGTATATCATCAAGTATCGAGGGTATCATTTCGTTGGTATTCTCGTTGACCCAGCCGTTGATACTGTCCTTGGTGGCATTGTCAAAAGGCTCGTAAAAGACATCTGCGCCGAAGCTTTCTTTCACCGTATCGGCAAAATTGTCATTCAGAGTAATGGTCTCGTCGTTTTTCACCCACAGCGAATTCGCAATAGAAAAATCAATATATTCGGACTTATTCGCCTTTAGTTTAAGTGCGGAAAGATTTTCATTCAGACTTTGGATATCCTGTACGCCAAGAATGCTTTCCATTTCGGCAAGCGTATCTCCCTGCGCGCCGTTAGCGGTCATACCAAGCGCAAAGAGTACGGACTCGGGAGACATAAACGCATTTTTCCCTGAGGAAATGTCCTCGGCGGCAGTTTGTCTGAAAAGCTCTGCGGAAAAATCAGCCGCGCCGCTTGTAAAGCTTTGCTCACCCTTTGTATCACCCTCTGTCCGTTCGGCAGAAGATGAAACAGGCTCTTTATTGTTCTCCGACGCGCTTTCGGTCTGCTCCGTCTCAGAGGACGCCTCGCTCCCGCTGTTTTCGGCATAGCTTTCGGTAAGACTTTCAGCCTTGCTCTCGGTTACCGCAGGTAAGCTGTCCTCGATCTCTCCGCAGCCTGCCGCAGTCATAACCAAAGCGCAGACAGCCGCAATAATTGTGACTTTTTTCATATTCAATTCCTCCTTTAAAATTTTATTTCCGCTTTCTTAAATTTTCCGTCGGTCCTTTTGGGCGTTATGACCGCCTTGTCGGACTGCCATTCCACGTCCACATTGTAAATGCTGTTTATTTCCTCATACTCGGTGTAAAAAACGGTTTCAGGCTCATAGTAGACTTTAGTTATTTCCACACCGTCGTTTACGACCTGATATTCCATAACTATCGTATGTTCGCCGTCCGGAGATATGACGCTGTCATAACGCAGAGGATCAAATTTCAAAACAGCCGCAAGCGACAGTAACGTCAAAATAAAAGTGCACATCATTACAGGAACTTTTGAACTGTTTGTTCCACTGAAATATCTTGCGTATATCCGTACAGGCAGTGTGACAAGGGATATGCACAGAAATCCCAAGGTCAAGCCGAACAAAGTAGCATTATCGAAATACTCGGTGTAAAGCACAATTCCTCGGTTACGCAGGATAAGTGCAGTAATGCTTAACAGTACCGATACTGCCGTTACAACGTTATAAACAAACAATGCTCTGTATTTTGTTTTCTCCATTGCAGCATCC
>JAUNOG010000022.1:0-18841 GCA_030531185.1 Ruminococcus sp. | reverse complement strand
CCTTTAATTCCACTATATTTTATATACGTTTTTGACAAGGATTTTTATGGCGTAATTCTACACAAAGTTTATACTATGATTTTGTATGTTTTCTCCAAAAGCACGGAAATCAATTTTTATAAAGTTGATTTCCGCAAAAGTTAGAAACTATATATAAAAACGCGCCTGCGGCGCACCTTTTCTTACCTCTTACCTCTAACATCTTACTTCTAACAGGCATCGCTTGACAAAGAAAATATTTTCTGTTACAATAAAGTTGAATTGATACAGACAGAAAACGGAGATGAACGCAGATGAGCAAAATAAATACGAGAGCCGAAGAAAATATCGACAGACATTCGGTACGCATAATAAACACTCCCTCTGAGGAGGTCAAAAAAAGCTTTTTCTACGTTCAGGAGACGGGCTATATGAAAACTACGGGCAGTAACGTCACCAGCCGACAGAGCCTCGGTTCGTTCCTCATAGTATACGTTTTAAGCGGCTCGGGCAAGCTTGATTACGACGGCAGGACATACGCTCTGGGCGAGGGACAGGCTTTTTTCATCAACTGCGAAAAGCCTCACTGCTATTGTTCCGATGAAGAAGATCCTTGGGAAATACTGTGGGTACATTTCAACGGCGCGACCTCGGCGCAGTACTTTGACTATTTCTACCGCAAGACTGCGGCAGTATTTATGCCCGAAAACACCTTTTCTATGGAAAACACGCTCAGAAACATCATCGAGATAAACGACTCCGCAGGGGCGGACTGCGCTATACGTTCCTCACTGCTGATAGTTACACTTTTGACGGAGATACTTGAAACCACTGCGATAAGCAGCGAGCCTGTTCAGGAGACCGCCAAAACCGTTAAACAGTATCTCAACAGTAACTTTACTGAGAAAATCACTCTGGAACAGCTTTCGGCTCAGTTTTTTATGTCCAAATTTCACCTTGAAAGAGAATTTAAAAAATACTGCGGTATTACTATTTTCGACTACATAACCGCAAAGCGCATTACCCTTGCGAAACGTCTTTTGCGATTTACAGACAAAAGCATTGACGAGATATCGACCGCCTGCGGATTTTCCGACCAAAGCTATTTCAACAGGCAGTTTAAAAAAGCCGAGGGTATGACGGGCACCGCATTCCGCAAGAAGTGGCGCAATTAATGAAAAATCAGACCGAGGGACGGTTCAGTTCCCTCGGTCTGCGGTTTTATACGGACTTTTTCAGCTGAGGCGCCGAGGCGACTTGTATCCTATTCAGCTCAAATTCCAAAGCCCTTGCAAGACTTCTCAGATTACCTGTAAAAATATGTTTAAGCTCAGGCAGCTTCTGATAATCCGCCGGACGCATAAGCGACGGATTTTTCGGGAGCTTTAACGCGTTGCTGTTTTTTAGCACCTCGCTCACAAACTGAGAGCAGAAAAAATGTCTGCGCCGTTTGAACGGTATATTCATTCTGCAAAGGAAAAGTCCTATGATGTTAAAACGGTAAAATCCCGCATTTCTCATCATCGAAAGCACCTGATTTTGTGCCGATATGTATACCTCCTCCTCCACGTCCAGAGAATAAAGAGCACAGGGTATGGTGTCGAACCGCTTGAAAAATCCCTTATCAAGCTCTTCCCTATGCAAACCGGCGGGCAGCGGACGGTAAATATATTTTCTTGAAAAGCTGTACAGCGGTCTCAGAGTCCTGTTGAAGGAAAGAGAAACGTGCGTGTAGCTGTCCGCCGTAAGCAGACGTATTATCCGTGACACAAATGTGTCCGATTTTGTAAGTAATATATATATAGTTTTCATTGGGGTCTCCTTAAAGTTAATCATAACTTATATATATTATAACGCACATAACGGCAATTTGTCAATACGGCGTGATAATGTTTCTCAAACAGATCAAAAAGGAAGTCCGTGTATCAGACTTCCTTTTTGTATGTAATTACAGATCTTCGTTATAGCATTCAAATACCTGCTCCGTAACAGCCTTGTCCTCGTCCTTGGATTTTGTGATAAGACTTATCACGGGAACGATCACCAATCCGAAAAGCATTGCGAACGCTCCCGCATTAATGGGGGACGCAAGGTTAAGTCCGCCGACAGAGCCTGTTCTTCCGCCCAAGGTGTAGTAGAACATATGAACAACGGTAATACCCACTCCGCTGATAAAGCTTGCAAGCACCGCCGCCTTTGTAACGCCTTTCCAGAACAGACCGTACATAAACGGCGCAAGGAACGCTCCCGCAAGCGCGCCCCATGAGATCGACATAAGCGTTGAAATGACCGTCTGTGGATTTTCAAGAGTGATGATCGCAATAATTACGGACACCAGCAGGAACACGCCGATAAATACTCTCATTGTGAGAAGTTCTTTCTTTTCGTCCATTTTATCCTTTAAAATAGGCTTGATAAGGTCAATGGTCAGCGTGGAGCTTGAGGTCAGCACCAGCGACGAAAGCGTTGACATCGACGCGGAAAGCACCAGCACTATCACCAGTCCGAACAGCAGAGACGGCAGTTTTTCCATCATAATGGGAACTACCGAGTCAAAGCCCTCTGAAGGAGCTCCGTTAACGTCCTCGGCGAACAGTCTGCCGAAGCCGCCCAAGAAGTAACAGCCGCCCGCTACGACTACCGCAAAAAACGTGGATATGACCGTACCCGCTTTAATAGCCTTGTCGTCCTTTACTGCGTAAAACTTCTGCACCATTTGCGGAAGTCCCCAGGTACCCAGAGAGGTAAGTATTACCACGCCCAGAAGATTTATTGGATCGGGTCCTAAAATTGAATTGTACATATCCGTTTTACCGTCGGGCGTTGGAATTTCTCCCAGCATATCCAGCGACGAACCAAGTCCGCCGTTAATGTCCAGTACTGCGAATACCACAGCGGTGATACCGACCAGCATAACAATACCCTGTATAAAATCGTTGAGCGCAGTTGCCTTGTATCCGCCTAGTATAACGTACACGGCAGTGAACAGCGCCATACCTATAATGCAGTATTTATATGGTATTCCAAAGCCCTTTTCAAACAGTCTCGACAGACCGTTATACACCGAAGCGGTATAAGGAATAAGGAAAATAAAAACAATAATCGCCGAAACGATTTTCAGCATTTTGGAGTTATACCGCTTTTCAAAGAACTCGGGCATCGTCTTAGCCTCGATATACTTCGTCATAATGCGCGTCCTTCTGCCGAGGACTTTCCACGCAAGCCACGAGCCTATGACCGCGTTTCCGATACCCACCCAAGTGGAAGCGACACCGTACGCCCAGCCGAACTTTCCCGCATATCCGACAAAAATGACCGCCGAGAAATACGAAGTTCCGTAAGCGAACGCAGTGAACCACGCGCCCAGACCTCTGCCGCCCAGCACGAAATCCGACACGTTGGCGGTTTTCTTACGGTAATAAACTCCTATGCCGATCATCAGCGCAAGATATATGACCAGTACTATCCACCTTACTGCCATTAACAACACTTCCTTTTTTGCATTTTAAACATTAATACTTTAAAGCTTTTATGCTTTTCCTTAATAAAGTTACTTTTATATTATATTACACTATTGAAATAAAGTCAATAAATTTACCGAAATTAACCTTATGTCAAAAAAGCGATTTTCTCATTCAATATTTAGTGAAAGTTAACAAATGCTGAAATTTCCGCCGTTTTTTCCATAAAAGAGCACAGTAAAAAAACAGCGTATTCTATTGACAAACAGCACTTTTAGGAGTAAAATAATATTGTCGGAACAATAAAATATAAATTTAATTTTCTATTTATTACTACAAATTCGGAGGAATGCTTTAATGAAAATGAGAGGTATTTACTCGTCTGTCACAGACATCAGAAGAAAGGTTTTCACCGAGGTTGCAAGACTTGCATATGAGGAAGAAAACTACGCCGAAAAGATCGGCGATCTGCCATATAAAATAGTACCCGGAGACGTGGCGGTCTACAGAGAGTCCATTTTTCTTGAAAGAGCTATAGTTGAGGAAAGACTGAGACTTGCTATCGGTCTGCCTTTGCGCCCTATCGACGAACACAAATCCGTTTCCGACGGCATTGAGGCGAGCGCCATTGCGGAAAAATACTATGATCCGCCGCTGGTAAACATAATCAATTTTGCCTGCAACGCCTGCCCCGAAACGCATTTCCACGTTACGGACTGCTGTCAGGGCTGTCTTGCTCACCCCTGTCAGGAGGTCTGTCCCAGAGGAGCTATTACAATAAAGCACGGCAAGTCGGTCATCGATCAGTCAAAGTGCGTAAAATGCGGAAGATGCCAGTCGGTATGTCCTTATAACGCTATCAATAAAATGGAGAGACCCTGCGCAAGAGCCTGCGGTATGGACGCTATCGGCAGCGACGAGCACGGAAAGGCTAAAATCGATTACGATAAGTGCGTATCCTGCGGTATGTGCCTTGTAAACTGTCCTTTTGGCGCGATCGTAGACAAGGGACAGATTTTCCAGCTTATTACCGCTATGAAAAAGGGCAAAAAGGTAGTGGCGATAGTCGCTCCCGCATTCGTGGGGCAGTTCGGACCGTCGGCTACTCCCGAAAAGCTTACTGCGGCTATGAAAAAGCTGGGCTTTTCAGACGTGGTAGAGGTAGCGATAGGCGCGGACCTCTGCTCTATAGAAGAGGCAAAGGACTTTATGAGAGAAGTTCCCGAGTACCAGCCGTTTATGGCGACTTCCTGCTGTCCTGCGTGGTCGGTAATGGCTAAAAAGCTGTTCCCCGATCTTGCTCCGTACATATCTATGGCTCTTACGCCGATGGTGCTTACGGCAAGAATGATCAAGAAAGACAATCCCGACGCCTGCATAGCCTTTATCGGGCCCTGCGCGGCTAAAAAGCTTGAAGCGTCGAGAAAATCTATCCGTTCGGACGTTGACTTTGTGCTTACCTTTGAGGAACTTATGGGAATGTTCAAGGCAAAGGACGTCAAATTCGAGGACATCACCGACGAGGAGGCTGTTCCTCTCAAAGAAGGTACAGGCGACGGAAGAGGCTTTGCGGTAAGCGGAGGCGTAGCTAAGGCAGTTGCGGACGTTATCCACAGACTTGACCCTGAAAGAGAGGTCAAGGTAGTGTCGGCTCAGGGCTTAAAGGACTGCCGCAAGCTTTTAACTCTTGCAAAAGCGGGAAAATACAACGGCTATCTGCTTGAGGGAATGGCTTGTCCCGGCGGCTGTGTGGCAGGCGCGGGAACGCTCCAGGCGGTAGAAAAGTCTACGGCTCTTATCAACAAGTACGTTAAAGAAGCGGATACCGAAAATTCCCTCGACTCCAAATATGAGATCAATCTCGATCTGATCGTGGAAAAAGAATAACCGCAAAATATCAAGCATATTAAATCGGCGCATATATGTCGGAAACGGCATATATGCGCTTTTGTTGTACTAATGCAGACACTTCCGATAAACCAAAACCGACTGAACCGCAAAATTCAGTCGGTTTGATTTAACTTAACGCTTCCTTGATAGCATTGACGGTAAGCTCATAATCAGCCGCGACCTCGGGCAGCAAAAGCTTTGCCGCTTCCGTACTGCCGGCGTTTCTCAGGCTCTCGGTAATTGCAAAAGAGGACGCCCCCAGCTTGTCAAAGCAAAGGTTCCGGCAAATGCCTTTAAGAGTGTGAGCCATTCTGAAAGCCTCGGCGGTATCGCCCTCCTCCACATACCTACACAGGTTTTCAAAGGATCTATCGTCTAAAAATTTCAAGCAAAATTTCCTTACCATAGCCTCGCTGTTTGCGAAAAGTCCGAGAATTCGCTGATAATCGCCGCCTATTATATCATACATTTCCTTAACAGTCATAACAGCACTCCCGCAAAATTAATCTTTATTACTCAAATCGATTACAGCGCCGATAACATCGTAGCCGTCGCCGTTGCCCAGCGCGGCGGGCATAGCGCGGAACTTGATTTCTACCGGCTTTTTTTCACCGTCAATGATACATTCACACCGATGAGAACCGACGGGATTTTCCCAATCAAGCGTTTTGAAAAGCTTATAAATCGTCTGCATATCTTCATCTGAAATCATTGACCTGAGCTTTTCGTTCGTCTTAGGCTCTGTAATAAACTCGTCAAACCCCAGCAATTTTGCGCCTTTTTCGTCTAATGTCAACAGAGACGGCGAACTTGTGTATTCAAACATAATATCGTTTGTCATATCAGAATAAAATTGCAGCTTTGTACGCTCGTGTTCAAGCAGTCTGAGCGTTCTGTCCGACACGCCCAGATTTTGATGTTTCATCATTTCTTCCGCGATGTTTGCGATCTCGTCTTTGTTTTTAGACCCTACCGAGGACACTTTAAGCTCTCTTTGAATTTCGTCGGCACAGTCCTTTAAGCATTCAATCATAATGGGACTGAATGAGCCGCATTCGCCGCCCAAAATCATTTCCATAGCCTTTTCGTGGCTGTACGCCTTTTTATAGCATCGTTCGCTGGTAAGCGCGTCGTAAACGTCGGCAACGGATACCACCTGCGCCGAAATAGGTATCTCATCGCCCTTTAAGCCGTCGGGATAGCCTCTGCCGTCGTACCTCTCGTGGTGCCAGCGGCATATCTCATAGGCGATCTTGACCAGCGGCTCGTTCTGATAGAAAGGCATCTCCTCAAGCATTCCCGCGCCCAGCACCGAGTGATTTTTCATGATCTCAAACTCCTCGGGAGTAAACCTGCCGGGCTTATTTAGAATTTCATCGGGAATACCGATCTTGCCTATATCGTGCAGCGCCGAGGCTGTGGTAATAAGCTGAATTTCATTTTGCGTTATGTTGTACTTATCTGTCTTTTGAATAAGCCTGTTCAGCAGAATTTTAGTGAGTATACTGATATGCAGTACGTGCATACCGCTCTCGCCGTTACGGAATTCTACTATGTGACTGAGAATTTCTATCATAAGGCTGTTCGACTTCTGCTTTTCGTATATCTGATCGGCAACCAGTCCAACGAGCTTTTTCTGCTTGGCATAAAGCAGAATGGTATTCTCCGCACGTCTGCGAACGACATTGGCGTCAAAAGGACGTCTGATAAAATCCGTTACTCCCAAATTGTAAGCTCTCTCCACTATCGACGGCGAATCCTCGGAGGATATCATAATTACGGGTATATCGTTTATCCAGTTATACTTATTCATATATGCAAGGACTTCAAATCCGTCCATTTCGGGCATAACAATATCAAGCAGGACAAGCGCAACAGCGTTATCCAGCTTTCTCAGAGCCGCAAGAGCCTCGTAGCCGTTCGCCGCCTCGATTATTTCAAATTCGTCCGAAAGAATTTCGGATAAAATAGCACGGTTCATCTCCGAATCGTCAACGATCAGAATTTTCTGCTTGATCTCATTCTGCTCGGGGATCAAACTGTTTGACATTAGTACACATCCTTCCGATATGGAAATACAAAATTTAATACATTTATATTTATTATATATTTTTTTATCAAACAAGTCAATAACTAATGTGCAATAATTAATTAATTTATAGTAGCTTTATTGCAACAAATCATAAATTAATTTAAACAATATACAAATATCTTAATTCCTCTGATTAATTATAACACAATTATTTTACTGAAACAACCGCAATTTTGTGTAAGATTTACATTGACATTAGTCCGTGTACGTACTATAATAGTCTGTACACGGACGATTAATATAAAATGAGGCGATTTTTTATGAGTAAATGGGACAATTATATCAAAGAGGTCACTGCCGTTGTGAACCGAACAGATTATCTGTATGAAAAATGGTCAAAACATCAGAATGTAAACAGCTGCGTTTCAAAAATTATGTATATGCTCAGATCGGCAGATATGACAACTCAAAAAGAAATGGCTGAATGCTACGGTATGCCAAAACAGACAGTCAATACCGTTATATCGGAGCTTCATAAAAAGGAGTACATTCAGCTTATACCCGATGAAAACGATAAACGCAGTAAAATTATAAAACTTACGGACAAGGGTGAAAAGTATGCGGACGAAATTGTAACACCTCTTCTTGACTGTGAAAAAAAGGTTCTTGCCGAAATGGGCGAAGAACGGGTCAAAATGATGATCGACACAATGAAGCAATACGCCGATCTGCTTGAAAAAACTATGAGAGAATACTGATCGCCTTAAATTATATTTTAAAGCCGTTCAAATCACACTACTTATTCAGAAAATATGCCAAGCATTATTTCAGGAGGAAATTTTGATGAACATTCAGCTTTCGGAGCACTTCACATCTAAAAAACTGCTCCGTTTTACCTTGCCGTCCATTGTTATGATGATTTTTACATCTATATACGGAGTTGTGGACGGATTTTTCGTTTCAAACTATGCAGGAAAAACTCCGTTTGCCGCAGTAAATTTTATTATGCCTTTTCTGATGATACTGGGCTCGGTAGGATTTATGTTCGGTACAGGCGGCAGCGCGCTGATCTCCAAAACTATGGGAGAGGGCGACAATGATAAAGCTAAACGCCTGTTTTCGCTTTTCGTTTATGTAACGGCAGTCTGCGGAGTTATAATAGCCGTACTGGGTATAATATTTATACGTCCTATAGCCTCTCTTCTCGGTGCAGAGGGCGTAATGCTTGAAAACTGTGTTACCTATGGCAGGATCATTCTTATTGCGCTTCCTTTTTATATGCTGCAATATGAATTTCAGAGCTTTTTCGCCACAGCGGAAAAGCCGCAGTTAGGTCTTGCCGTAACCGTAGCGTCGGGAGTAACAAACATTGTGCTTGATGCGCTGTTTGTGGCGGTTTTCAAATGGGGTCTGATAGGAGCCGCCGCGGCTACGGCAATCAGTCAAGCGGTAGGAGGTACTATTCCTCTGATATATTTCAGCCGACCTAACGCAAGTTTGCTCAGACTTACAAGGACAAAATTTGACGGCAGATCGCTTTTGAAAGCCTGCGCTAACGGGTCTTCCGAGCTGATGTCCAACATTTCTATGTCCATTGTAAGTATGCTGTACAATGTCCAACTGATGAAATATGCGGGCGAGAACGGTGTTGCGGCATACGGCGTGCTGATGTATGTTAATATGATTTTCCTTGCGGCATTTATAGGATATTCCGTAGGTAGTGCTCCGATAATAGGCTATAATTACGGGTCGGCAAATTATTCGGAGTTGAAAAACCTTCTGAAAAAGAGTTTTACTATCATCGGGACCTTTTCAGTATGTATGCTTGTGCTCGCTGAGCTTTTAGCGGAGCCGCTTGCAAGAATTTTTGTAGGATACGACGACGAATTAATGAACCTTACTTTAAGAGGATTTATGATCTTCTCGTTTTCATTTCTTTTTGCGGGAATTTCTATTTTCGGTTCCTCTTTCTTCACCGCGCTCAACAACGGACTTATCTCCGCGCTGATTTCATTTTTGCGAACCTTGGTATTCCAAATCGCGGCGGTGCTGATACTGCCTGTTTTCCTTGACATTGACGGAATATGGATATCTATTGTCGCTGCGGAAATTATGTCTGTTATCATTACATTATTCCTTATTTTTAAAATGAGAAAAAAGTACCGCTATATGTAATCCGTTATATCATCATAAAAGCAGCCGCATTCCTGCGGCTGCTTTTCGTTTCTCCATATAACAAAAAAGATCAGGAAACAATACATTTACATTGCTTCCTGATCTTTTAACTGGTGACCCGTACGGGAATCGAACCCATGATTACGCCGTGAAAGGGCGTCGTCTTAACCGCTTGACCAACGGGCCAAAGATACGGGAGATATGGTAGCGGTAACTGGATTTGAACCGGTGACACCCTGGGTATGAACCAAGTGCTCTAGCCAACTGAGCTATACCGCCATATTTATCTCCCGTAGCGACTATATTATTATACACTAATCAAACGCATTTGTCAAGCATTTTTTTCAAAAAATCTCACTTTTTTTATTTTTGTGCAAACTAACGGAAATTATCAAGGCACACCCGCAAATCACAGCAACAAGCACAATTCAGACACTTATCTCCTGTTTATCTTCAGCGCTCTCGGTCTCAATAGGCTCGTCCTTGCTGTAGTCGTGAACTATTCTGTCACGCTTGGTCTCGATAGGCTCGGTACCCTCCACTCCCTCGGTAGCGTCGGGCACAAAACAAGTCCTTATCGTAGTGAGAATGATCTTCATATCCTCTATCAGCGACTGATTTTCAATGTACATAAGATCAAATTTCAGCTTGTCATAGGGGGTGGTATTGTACTTGCCCATAACCTGAGCGTAGCCGGTAAGCCCCGCCTTGACCTTTAATCTGTACCTGAATTCAGGCATAGTCTTTTCATACTTCGCCGCAAACTCAGGTCTCTCCGGACGAGGTCCCACAAAGGACATATCGCCCTTTAAAATATTCAGGAGCTGAGGAAGCTCGTCAAATCTGATTTTTCTGATGATTTTTCCCACAGGAGTAATTCTGTCGTCGTGCTCCGCCGCAAGTCTTGCTCCCGTCTTTTCGGCGTTCTCTATCATACTGCGGAATTTGAGCACCTTAAATCTCCTGCCGCCGATAGTAAGTCTCTCCTGTGAATAGAACACAGAGCCGCCGTCGTAAGCCTTGATAGCCACAGCCGTTATAAGCATAAACGGACTTGCAATAATCAGCGCAAATACCGACAGAACAACATCGAAAAGTCTTTTCAGCGCGCGCTGTTCAAAACTCAGACCGTCGTTTCTCGCTAACAGCAGAGGAGTATCAAATAAATGAAAATCGTCCGCTCCTCTGATTATAATATCCGACAGCTTAGGATTTATGTACGTTCTGATCGAATTGTCAAAGGTGAATTTCAGCAGTCTCGCTCTCAGATCCGAGGGGATATCCGAAATTATCACAGCCTCGTATTTAAGTATCTGCCGTTCGATCTCCTCAAGACTTTCCTCACAGCTTATGGACGCGCAGATATTGTATTTGTCCGTACGCATACTCATTTTGCTCACGAGATATTTGGCGTTCTTGTTTCCGTAAACAATTATCATTTTTCTCGGCGGATACATTTTGCTGTAAAGTATTGTGAAACCGTAGCTCCACACCAGAGCGAACAGCAGCTGAAAAACTGTCATAACCGCTATGGGAGCAGCATTAAGTCTGCCTCGTCCGACAAGAGAGATAATCACGAATTCCATACAGTTAGTTCCCAGAATTCCCAGCACCTGCGAACCGAAAAGTCCCGCAAATTTGGAATAACCCAGCCTGAAACCGCTGAAGGTACTCGTCATTACCATATATATTACAGCGTAAACGCCTACCATAAGAATATTGCCCTTGTACCAGAAACGGTCTCTCATTCCGCTGTTATAAAAGTTATGCCATACATAGGAGAACCCCATCATAAACACATAGATAATAATGAGCGCACCGAGAAAATTCAGCAAACGTTTATACTGTTCCCTGTTTTTTACATTTTTATTCAATAAAATACCGCCTTTCCGCATACCCGAAAAAGTTATATATTTTAAAAATCTTTAATATAGCGCAGAGGGGTACCTCCGTATTTCCCCTGCGAATAACATTATAGCACATTTCAAGACATTAATCAAGCATTACACACAATTTTCATTTTCAGAAAAATTGGAAAAATAAAAAACAATTCAGTTAAGAGCTGATAATTATTGATGCGCAAGCCGATGTCCACACGAACCGATCGCGCCGCCTGCCAATTTAAAATCACTGAAATTATCTTTTTCGGTACTTGAAAAAAATCAGTATCTATGCTATAATAAAGTATTATGAAATTGCAAAGAGGGAATTATTAATGACAGGTTGCAAGCGCGTTGCCGCTATTCAGGATATTTCAGGACTGGGAAGATGTTCGCTCACAGTGGTCATTCCGGTGCTTTCGGCTATGGGAATTCAGGTGTGCCCTGTGCCTACCGCAGTACTTTCCGCTCACACGGGATACAGCGAATTTGTTATGCGTGATCTCACGGACTTTATGAAGCCTGCTCTAAATCACTATAAGAAAATGAATACAGAGTTTGACTGCGTTTACAGCGGTTTTCTCGCCTCCAGCGAACAGATAGACCATTGTCTGGAGTTCTTTGCGGCATATCCCAACGCGCTGAAGGTCGTGGACCCCGTTATGGGCGACGACGGCAAGGCTTACGCCACATACACCAAGGAGCTTTGCTCCCGTATGAGCGAGCTGGTCGCAGTTGCGGATATTATAACTCCAAATCTCACCGAGGCGGCTATACTGCTGGGAGAAGAATATCCTGCGGGAGCTATGACAAATTCAGAGGCTAAATCGTGGCTTGTCAAGCTTTCCAAGCAGGGCGCGAAAATCGTAGTTATCACAAGCGTACAGCTTGCGGACGGCGGTATGCACACTATCGGCTACGACAAGGAAAACAACAGCTTCTGGAAGATAAAAAACAATTATGTCCCCGCGCATTATTCGGGTACGGGCGATATGTTTGCAAGTGTTCTTATCGGCTCGGTGCTTAAAGGCGACAGCCTGCCGATCGCTATGAACAGGGCGACTGCGTTCACCGAACTTAACGTAAGGACCACTTACAGCTATCAGAGACACTGGACCGAGGGTCTTATGCTCGAGGGACAGCTCCCGTGGCTTATCAGCTATCAGGAGCTTGGGGACTACACTAATTTATAAGGAGCGTTAAAATGCACAGACTTAATATAGCGCTGGTCGAACCTCAGATACCGCAGAATACAGGAAATATTTCCCGCACCTGCGCTGTGACGGGAGCGGCTCTGCACCTTATAAAGCCCTACGGATTTGAGATATCCGACAAAAAGCTGAAACGCGCGGGACTTGATTACTGGGACAAGCTGGATATCTATGAGTACGAAAATCTAGCGGACTTCTTTTCAAGTACCTCGGGAGAGTATTTCTATTTCACGACCAAGGGAAGAAAGGTTCATTCGGAGACAGTCTACCCCGAGGACAAGGACGTCTACATAGTTTTCGGACGCGAGGACAAGGGCTTACCCGAAAAGCTTTTGTATGACAATCCGCATAGCTGTGTGAGAATACCTATGAGAAACGATTTGAGAAGTCTCAACCTTTCAAACTCCGTCGCAATAGCGGTTTACGAAATTTTAAGACAGTGGGACTATCCCGACTTAGGACGTGAGGGAAAGCTTACTCAGTATATCTGGGACGAATAATGAACATTTGATAAAGTATAATAATTAACAGGAGGTAAATTTATGCCAAAGATTAAATTTCTTACAGACTCTGCAAGCGACATTTCTTACGAGCTTGAACGCAAGCTTGACATTCAGATCGTACCCTTCAAGGTAGCAATGGGTGAAAAAAGCTATGTAAGCAGAGTTGATTTCGACAACGGGGAATTCTACAAAATGATCGACGAATTCGACGGCATTCCCGCGACTTCGCAGATAACGACCTATGAATATGTGGAGATCTTCAAAAATCTTTACTATGATAATTATACCGACGTGATAAACGTTACCATTAACTCCAACGGCTCAGCCACATACGGCAACGCTGTAATGGCGGCAAGACAGTTCTTTGAGGAAATACCCGAGGCTAAAGGCGAATTCAACATTTACAATCTTGACAGCCGCAATTACACGGGCGCATACGGCTACCCTATCGTGCAGGGAGCAATCAAAGCGGCTAAGGGAGTTCCCGCGCAGGAGATCGTTGACTACATTCAGGACTGGATCGACAACTGCGTTATATTCTTTGCGCCGTACACTCTGAAATATGCGAAAAAATCAGGCAGAATTCCGTCCGCAGCGGCTTTTGTGGGAGAGGTAATGGGACTGCGTCCTATTATGAGAATTCAGGACGGAGAGATAACCACGGAAAGCAAGGTAAGAGGCGACAAAGCGATCGTTCCGAAAATACTCGACCTTTGCACAGCGGAAATGATACCGAAAACTCCCTACTGTGTAGTTTATGGCAGCGACGAGACCGTAAGGGACGAAATGGTTCAGGCTATGACAAAGAAAGTGGGCTATCCTCCCGAGGAATGCTATCAGATCGGAGCGGCTATTACAATTAACGCAGGTCCTAAGGTAACGGGCGTGATCTTTAAGTCTATGCACAAAAAATAATAGTTCAAAACAGGGGAAACTGGGGAGAATATAATGAATGAATTAAAGGAAAACTTCATAAAAGGCTGGTTGGAAGAGGAGCCCCGAATAGTGGCGGCATCATTGCTGGGCATATTAACCTTTGTAATTCTCAGCGTTCTTCTTTACAAATCTGAAAAACGCAAAAAAGCGCTGAAACAGCAGGCTATTGAAAACAAAACCGCAATTCAGGCGCGGATTATCAGCAGCCACAGAACACACGACTCTGAAACAGAGACTTCATATTATGGAACATACAGATACACATTGAATGGAAAAGACAAGGAATACAGCATACACAGTAACTATCCCGTCCCCAACATAATATATCTGTATCCCAAGAACAGCTCGGCGACTAAGTTTTTCTCGGACTATGACCGAACGGTCAACGCAGCTATAGCTTTCAACGTTCTTGCATCGATTGCGGTACACGTGTTTGTCCTATTGATAATAAAGCCCGCTTTTTGAGAAACAACTTATAAAAAACAGGTCTGATGTATTGTTCGGTACATCAGACCTGTTTTTATTCTTTTATCATATCCAAAAAGTACTTATGCACTGTAAGATCTTCATTCAGTTCGGGGTGAAATGCGGCGGCAAGCTGATTTTTATACCTAGCCGCCGTTGCTCTGCCGTCCGTCTCAGCCAACAGCTCGCAGCCGCCTATATCGCTGATATACGGAGCACGAATAAAAGTCATAGGAATGATTTTCCCGCAGAACTTTTCCTCGGCATAAAAACTGCCTAACTGTCTGCCGTAAGCGTTTCTGCGAACGGTCATCGGCATCGTTCCGAAGTAGGAGCGGTCGTCGTTTTCGATTTTCTCCGCAAGCAGGATCATTCCCGCGCAGGTGCCGAATACAGGCATATCCTGCACGATAAAGGACTTCAGCGGCTCGAATAAATCAAGCTCCCTTAAAAGCTTGCCCTGAACGGTGCTTTCTCCTCCCGGGATTATAAGTCCGTCAAAGCTTTTGTTAAGGTCGGAAAGCTGCCGTATCTCAAAGCTTTCCGCACCAAGCTGAGAAAGCTTTTTTTCGTGCTCGATAAAAGCTCCCTGCAATGCAAGCACCGCAATACGCGCGCTCATCACTTGCCTCTTTCAGCCATAAGCAGAGCGATCTCCTGCTCGTTGATACCTACCATAGCCTCGCCTAAATCCTCCGAAAGCTCGGCAAGCAGCTTAGGATCGTTGTAGTTCGTTACCGCCTTGACGATAGCCTGCGCTCTCTTTGCGGGATTTCCCGACTTGAAAATGCCCGAGCCTACGAATACGCCCTCTGCACCCAGCTGCATCATAAGCGCAGCGTCCGCAGGAGTTGCAACTCCGCCCGCCGCAAAATTTACAACAGGGAGCTTGCCGTTTTCAGCAACAAACTCAACCAGATCATAAGGCACCTGCAAAACCTTAGCCGCCTCGTAAAGCTCGTCCTTGGACATTGACGTCAAACGTCTTATTTCGCTCTGCATCATTCTCATATGACGGACAGCCTGAACTACGTCGCCCGTACCCGGCTCGCCTTTGGTTCTTATCATTGACGCACCCTCGTTGATACGTCTGAGAGCCTCGCCCAAATCCTTTGCACCGCATACGAACGGAACGTCGAACTGTCTTTTGTCGATATGGTACTTATCGTCGGCGGGAGAAAGCACCTCCGACTCGTCGATATAGTCTATTTCGATAGCCTGCAATATCTGAGCCTCCGCAAAATGACCGATACGGCACTTCGCCATAACTGGAATTGAAACAGCCTCCTGAATGCCCTTTATCATCTTAGGATCGCTCATTCTGGAAACTCCGCCTGCTGCTCTGATGTCTGCGGGAATTCTCTCCAAAGCCATTACCGCGCACGCTCCCGCCGCCTCTGCGATCTTTGCCTGCTCGGGAGTAGTAACGTCCATAATGACGCCGCCTTTAAGCATTTGCGCAAGATTTCGGTTAAGCTCCGCTCTTTCGTTTTTTGACATATAAAATCATTCCTTTCAGGTCAATTACTGTAATTCTATTATATAGCCGAAAGGTGCGAAAAGCAAATCCTACTGTTTCTATGTGGTTAGCAAGAAAATTGTGCAGTTTTCACAAACGTTCGGGACTTCAAAAAGCTCCGCGTCCGAAAACTGCACAATATATTTTTTGACCGTTTTTTTCGCTCAGTTCATAAATTAAAAAATGCACAAAATGTCAAGTCCCGCCGCAGGATTTTTTCAGTAATTCGTAGAAAATTACTTATCATTTTCTGAACGCGGAAAACAGTCCCTTTTTCTCATAAGGCTCTCTTGCGGACGAAATCAGCGTATATCCCAGCTTATCCAAAATCGGTTTTATCTGTCCGTCCGTAATATCCGTCTCGGACACAATAACCGTCTCCCCTTTTGAATGAGAGGACGTCACCTTTTTCACCTTGAAATTCTGTCTCACAGCATCGTTAACGTGCGCCTCGCACATACCGCACATCATTCCGTCGATTTTAAGCGTAATTTTTGTCATTATATCTCCTCCTAAAATATTAGTCAAAGCTAACTTATTGAGGTTAAACCTCCGTGATTTGATTTTATTATAGCATAGTTTCCCGATAATTTCAAGTCCGCCGCAGAGATCTTGACAAACCTGCCGAAACGCTCTATAATTAACCTATCAAAGCAAGAGAAAGGATCGTTATTATGAAACTTATGATCATACGCCACGGAGACCCCGACTACTCCATTGACAGCCTCACCGAAAAGGGCCGCAGAGAGGCTGAACTGCTCGCCAGACGTTTAAAGGAAGTTAAAATCGACGCTTTTTATGTTTCTCCTCTGGGCAGAGCAAGGGACACCGCGGAGTACACACTGAAAGCTAAAAACGCTGAAGCCACCGTTTGCCCTTGGCTGAGAGAATTTCACGCGCCCGTTCTTGATATGCACACAGGCGAAGAACGTCTGCCGTGGGACTTGCTCCCGCAGGACTGGACTGCCGTTGAGGAGTATTACAGCAAGGACTTGTGGCACACCGTACCTATGATGTCGCAGGGCAGGGTCAACGACGAGGCTCTTAGAGTTTTTGCGGGCATTGACGAAATTCTGAAAGATCACGGATACGAGCGTGAGGGAAACTACTACAGAGCGGTAAGACCCAACAGAGAGACTATCGCGCTGTTCTGTCACTTCGGAGTTGAGTGCGTAATGCTCAGTCATTTGCTGGGGATTTCTCCCGTAGTGCTGTGGCAGGGACTGTGCGCCGCACCAAGCTCTGTTACATCGCTTATCACCGAAGAACGCAGAAAGGGTATCGCATATCTGAGAATGAATACCTTCGGCGACACGGGACATCTCTATAAATACGGCGAAGAGCCTGCGTTTGCGGCGCGTTTCTGTGAGATATACGACTGCGACGAACGTCACGATTAAGGAAAGGTTTACTTACATAAAAAAGAAAGCGCTGAACTGCTCAGCGCTTTCTTTTTGTATATTCAAAGCTTATCTTTGAAATCAGTCCTTGTTCTTCTTAGCAACGATCGCTGCTGCACCACCAAGTGCGATAACAGCCATTGCTACAGGAGCAGCAGAACCTGTTTTAGGGTTCTTTGTGCTGTTGTTTGCAGCTGCCTTGCTTGAAGTTGTAGAAGCCTTAGTGCTGCTTGTTGCCGCCTTGCTGCTGTCGTCTGTCTTGCTGGACTCAACAGCTGCTGCGCTGCTGTCAGTCTTGCTGCTTTCAACAGAAGCCGCACTGCTGCTGTCAGCTTCACTGCTGTCTACAGGAGCTACGCTACTGCTGTCAGGCTCGCTGCTGTCTACAGGCGCCGCGCTGCTGTCATCACCGGGAACCTCAACAGGAACATACTCTACAGCATAGTCTAATGCCTCATAATCTGCATCTGTGAATTCAACGTTATCAAGCTTTGCGAAATAACCTGCATCGCTTTCAACAACCTTACACTGGAAAGAACCGAGCACTACTTCGCCGGTAAGTGTATTTGGTGCAGAACCATAGCCGTTGACAACCAGGCTTGAATCATCTGCCCACATAAAATTCTCATAACCGAGAGTTTCCTTTACACCGTCTGCTGCCGCACCGCGGTCAACCAATTCAAGACCGGTTGCTTTTTCGCTGAGTGAAAACTCAATAGTATTCACAGAACTTACATTTGCAGATACCTTCATAGATACTGTAAATGTAATAATATCTCCTACCTCAGCAGTTTTCTTATCAGGCGTAACAATTAATGTAACATCCTTCTCATCGGCAGCGAAAACTGTCGGTACAATCATAACCATCATCATAATTGACATTATGATTGCAAACATTCTCTTTTTCATTTGTTTTTCCTCCTCGAAAATTTTTATTAACAATAAAGCCCTTGCCTGTCTTACGTGCGTGCTTATACAAACCATACCGACGGAGAAAAAAATCACTGCCGTCCCCGTCCGCTTTGCTATACAAACAAAATTACGCCGTAAGCTCTGCCGTATCTTGCCGGCTATGGCGCCGATATATCTTTCAAGCGGAATTTTGTAAAAAAGACAAAATCATATGTATTCTCTAAAATATATCAACGTCCGCATCACAAGTACTGTACTATATAGTATAACACCTTTTTAAAGAAAATGCAATACTTTTATTTACTGAATTTGATGAAAATTTATAGGGATTTTGTACAAATTTAACAGCTGATTTTTTACAGCGATCCGCGTAACCTTTTTTTCAGAGAACTTCTAACCGTCAATCCATAGCCTTTTTAATCGCCGCAAGCAGTTCGTCGTAAGTCTCGTAAGCGGGCAGAGCAGGATTATCCGCCTT
>JAUNOG010000021.1 GCA_030531185.1 Ruminococcus sp. | reverse complement strand
CATAGTCACAGAACAAAACGGCGCAGTCCGCCGGTACTTAGGCGACACGGAGATAGACACAGGGATAAGCGGCAGCGATCTAAACGCGCTTAAAGAAAACTTTGTTACAAACATAATTCTGAAAAAAGACGTTATCACAGTTACCGGAACGGGGACATACGTGAACACAAAGTATGAATTTCCTGCGGAAAACGGCGTCGAATACACGCTTAGGATAGAAAAGGTAACGGGCGGCACAGACACTCCCACAGCTTTTATACGCACCTTGGACGAAAACGGCGCAGCCGTCGAGACCGTGACCGCAGGAGGTACTACGCGGAACATTAAAATCTCTTTAACGGCGTCCGGTGCAAAAACGGTGGTCGTCTGCTTTAACGGAAGCGTTTTTTCGGATATGAAAGGAGAACTCAGAACGTTTACGGGCGTACTGTTTACTGCGGGTGCAGAGCCTTACATAAGACTGTCCGACAGCGTAAACATATTGCCTCACAAAGACCTTGAAACGCTCAAAAGCAGTATTTTCTTCGACCGAGGACTGTATAAGATATTCAAAGCCGTGGGAGTTGTGGGAGACAGCCTGTCCGTAGGACACTCGGGCGACGCTATCAGAAACGTGCCGTTTTCGTGGACAAAATACGTTGAAAGAGACGCGGGCGCATCGTGGAGATGTTTCGGACAAAGCGGCTATACGGCACTCGACTGGATAAATGAATGGTACGGGTACAATGTCGCGAAAATGGAAGGCAATAAATGTCAATGCTACATTATCGGACTGGGAGTTAACGACGCCCGAACGGCGGCTCTTGGCAGCGCGGAGGATATAACCTCCGACACGACGGCTGAACAGACCTCATTTTACGGAGCATATGCTAAGATAATCTATTTGCTGAAGGACATCAATCCCAACGCTAAGATCATCTGCCTTACCAATCCGAGAAGCAATACGGGAGGAGACGTGAACGGGTTCAACAATGCGATAAAATACATAAGCGCCGAGCATTTCGGAAAGGACGATAACGTGTTCTTACTTGACCTGACCGCTTATTCCGATCTCTTCTCAAACGCAAACGGCATTATCGCAAAAGATCATACGGCGGTCGGTTCGCACTATTCGCCTATAGGCTACAGAGCCATAGCGAATGTTATGGAATACGCCGTCGACCAATTGATGACGGAAAATCAGGAGAGATTTGCAGACGTATACGGCATTCCGTACGACGGCGGCGACGGAACGGTCAATACTTATCAATAACAGGAGGATAAACAATGAAAACCAAACTTGCAAAGCTTATCAACGTGAAATCGATCGTAACAATTCTGCTTACAATGGTATTCTGCATTCTTGCGGTTCGCGGGACTGTTTCGGCAGAGCAGTTTTTGACTATATTCACAACAGTGATAGCGTTCTATTTCGGAACGCAGTATGAGAAAAATAAAGGAGACGGAGACTGATGCCAACTGAAATTATCGTAGCTGTGCTGTCTCTGGTGGGTACGTTCTTAGGCACATTCTCAGGAATTAAGCTTATGAGCTACCGCATAGAGCAGCTGGAGAAAAAAGTGGAAAAGCACAACGAGGTAGTTGAGCGGACATACAAGCTCGAGGAGGACAGCAGACTGCTGGAGGAAAAAGTAAAAGTGGCAAATCACAGAATTGACGATCTGGAAAGGAGAGAATAGCCGTGCAGATCATTCTGAACGAAAAATACAGCGTAAGGTTAAGCTCCCAGTCGTTGGGCTACGTCGGCGAGACCAACGCGCGAACTATCACCTTTTCGGGACTTGAAACCGACGGCGCGCAGGCGTATAAAATGCGGTTTGAGTATACGGACGGAGTTTCATACGACGTAGACATCACAAGCGGCACATACACTGTAGACGGCTCGCTCCTGCGAACGGCGGGTAAGGTTCAGGCTCAGATATTAGCCTATTCTGCGGACGGCGGAAATTACGAGCTTGTAAAGAAATCCAACGTATTCGAGCTGAACATAAAGCCGTCTCTGGAGGGCGAACCCGCGCCGATACCCACATACGAACAGGCGGCGGGAGCTTTGGAAAAAGTTCTTGCGGCGGAGAAGTCATCAGCCGAGAATGCCGAGAAGTCCGAGACTGCAGGCAACGCCGCACAAGCCGCTCAGAACGCCGCAGAAACGGCGAAATCCGAAGCTGAGAAATCAGCCGAAAGCGCAGTAAAAGCCGCTGAGAACGCCGCTCAGAGCGAGACAGCGGCAAAGACAAGCGAGAGCAACGCGGCTGGTAATGCGTTAAGAGCAGAAACAGCGGCGCAATCGGCTGAAACGTCCGCAAACCAAGCTGCACAATACAAGTCTGAAATATCGGAGTATATGGCTCTACTCCCACAATTTTCATACGACAGCGAGACCGAAACTCTGACAATAACGACTGCGGGGTGAAAGTATGGCGTTTTTATTCAACGGCAAATCGCCGAGAAATATTGATTTTAACGGCAATCCCGTCTCTAAGGTCGTTTGCGGCGGCGCGGTGATCTGGGAAAAAGTCCACAGGGTAAAATATATCAAATCGCACGGGACTGAGCATATTGACACTGGATTTAAGCCTGACAGCAACACGAGAGTGCAGATAACCTGCGAGTTCTATGACTTAAATACAGCGGGCACTGCCAAAGGAATTTTCGGCGGTAGATATGCAAATGGCAATTCGGGTATATCGGTATGGCACGAAACGAGTACCGGCATAATCGGTAAGGCTAGGTTACTATTTCAATATGGCAATGAAAACTCATCAGCTATCGGCGGCGCATTTTGCAGTCCGAATACTAAATATATTATTGACGTCAACAAGAACACTTTGACTTGTACGACCGAGAACGGGGAAAAGATATTATCGAGGACTGACCCCGAATGTGAATTCCAATCCCCCGCAAGCATTATGATTTTCGCCGTCCATAACATTAACGATATAGACAGCCGCAAAGGTGTGTTTAAGTTTTACGGCTGCAAGATATGGGACAACGATGTGCTTGTGCGGGACTTTATTCCCTGCCTCGACGGTGCGGGAACTCCTTGTCTTTACGACGAGGTCGAACAGAAATTTTATTACAACTCGGGTACGGGTAATTTTGAAACGGAGGAATAATTTATGGCAGCCATTAAAGGAATTGACATTTCACAGTATCAGACAAACGTGGATTTCAAAAAAGTGAAATCTGCGGGATACAGCTATGTAATCATTCGGGCTGGATACGGCAGGTACATCAAGCAGAAAGACCCGCAATTCGAGAACCACTACAAGAACGCAAAGGCGGCGGGACTGAACGTCGGCGCATACTGGTACAGTTACGCGGCGAGCGTTGAGGAGGCTAAGCAGGAGGCGGCTGTATGCCTTGAAGTCATTAAAGGCAAGCAGTTTGAATTTCCGATCTATTTCGATCTGGAGGAGAAGTCCGCGTTTGCTAAAGGCAGGACGGTTTGTCCAAATATGGTGACTGCGTTCTGTTCCGCGCTTGAAAACGCGGGCTATTTCGCGGGACTTTACATAAGCCGCAGTCCGCTCCAGAACTACATCACAAGCGAGGTCGCAAGCCGTTACGCTCTCTGGATAGCGGAATACGATTCCAAATGCAATTACATCGGCGCATACGGAATGTGGCAGTACAGCTCCGCAGGCAAGGTCAACGGCGTAAGCGGCAATGTGGACTGCGATCGCTGCTACGTGGATTATCCGTCGGTTATCAAGTCAAAGGGACTGAACGGATACGCTAAGACCGCGAAAATCCTCGACAGCTTGGGCTTCAAGAAAGGCGATAAGTCCGACGGAGTGCTTGCGCTCAAACAGCTCCTAATGCTGGCGGGGTACAAGCTCGACAACAACGGTACGTTCGGAGAGGGTACTCTTAAAGCGGTCAACGCTCTGCTGAAAAAGTGGGGGTATCAGGCTAATGGCATTGCTGGGGCTAAGTTTATTAAAAGGCTGGTGGGGAATATTAAATAGGTATGATTTAAGCCGTCTCGGATTTTCTGAGACGGCTGTTTTTTTATACGCCAATTTCCACTGCATTTCGCGCAGTTAGGATTGACAATTTCCGATTATTGTGGTGAAATAAGAGTATCAACTATATGAACGGAGACTTAAAATGCGTTACAGTATATTTTTACCGCAGTCAAAAGGCGGCTACAAAGTCGGCACGGCGGACGATCTTGTGGAGGCTTTCTGCCTGCGCGATCAGCAAAACCGGATACACAACATATCGTGTATTATTTATGACAGCA
Source organism: Ruminococcus sp. (assembly GCA_030531185.1). GTDB lineage: Bacteria > Bacillota > Clostridia > Oscillospirales > Ruminococcaceae > Hominimerdicola. The sequence continues at coordinate 33,706 of JAUNOG010000021.1, read as the reverse complement.
AGCTTAAAACTACTGATGTGCAGGCTATGATTATGGATAAGTTTGAGGAGGATCATTTTCTTAGGTGGTGATTGCAAAAAAATGAGTAAAGTGAGGACGTTTTTGGCAAAAATCTTTACACACTTATTTACACAATTATAATAGATTTTAACATTGTTTCACAGATGTTCAGAGCAAACAATCCATTTATAGCAAAAGCCTTAAAATCACGTAAATACGCAAGTTTAAGGCTTTTGTGCTTGGCGCGCTTGAAGGGATTCGAACCCCCGACTTCCTCCTTAGGAGGGAGGCACTCTATCCAGCTGAGTTACAAACGCATTCAACTTTAATATTATATCACATAATCTCCCAAATTGCAAGATGTTTTTCAAAAAAATATATCTTTATTTTACTCAGCGCCGAAGATATATTAATTCTTTTATCAAAATAACAGAAAATTGCTAAAAATGATTAAAATTATAAGCTATTGTTTACAATTTACTGTTGACAGAATTTTGCAGTGTATGTTATAATTCCTGTGTAATATTATGTATTATATTGGTAAAAGGATTGCGCAGACGGCTGTATCCGTTCTGCAAAAGAATTATGAAATGAAAGGGAAATGATTATGCAGCACAACAAAAAAGGCTTTACGCTTGTGGAGCTGGTTGTGGTTATGGCGATTATCGGCATTATCGCCGCCATACTGGTTCCCGGAATTATGAACTATGTCAAGAAGTCCAGACTTCAGACAGCAAACTCCAACGCTAAGCTGGCGTACAACGCGGTATCGGCATATGTGACCGCCGCTCAGACCGAGGGTACAGATATGATAACTGCGCTGAGAGATTTTTCACAGGCAGCCACGAACTCGGGACTTAACTGTTCCTCGCCTCCCGCTGCTGCGGCAGACAAAAAAATCTATGATATGCTTAGCGGGAACGGCATCGAGTCGGGTTATGTCTGGGTACTCGGCAGCGGAGCTCCGTCCAATGACGCAGGCGGAAATCCTACCGGAGACGTTACCGTCAACGGCAAGCAGTCGTTTGCCGTACAATGGGCAAAGGGCGGAGCCGGAGACACGGTTTGGGGACAGTATCCTAACCCTATTTTGTGGGAAGATTATATTCAGTATATTCAAGGAAGTTCGTTCCGCCCGGGACAGTACCGGGACGACTGGAGCGTGTCCTCTTCGTCTTAATACGCATACTGATTTAAAACAAGGCGGAAAACCTGTAATTACGGTTTTCCGCCTTGTTTTGCTGTCGGACTATTCAAATTTTATCTGATCGGGGTCTTCAAGATCCTTTGCAAGACAGCCCGCAACAGGAATTGTCTTGCTGCGGAATTTTTTCAGGTCCGCCGCTGTGTTTTCATCAACAATAAACGCTCTTTCAACGCGCGCCGACTTTGCTTTCAAGGTCATAACCTGAACTCCAATGGTATTTCTGGTCGCTTTCGGCATAAGCAGTGCGGTGTCGAAGATCATTGCTCTGCCGTTAGACGTCCTGAGCATAATTTCGGCATTATCCTTCACAAAGAAAATCGCCGTAAGCTTTTGCTTTTCCGAATATGCGTTGGCAAGCTTTTTACGGTTGGTCTTTGTTTCATAGGCGTTCAGCGGAACCTTTGCCGCCTTGCCGTTATCGTAAATGAAAATAAGATATCCCGAATAGTCAAGAGTATCAACCATAGCCGTAACTCCCTCGCCGCTGTCAAAGCTCAGCACGGCGGGAATGTAGTCTCCCAGATCGCTTGCCTTTGTATTCTTGAACTGAGCGGCTTTAGTCTTGTAAACGTTAGCCTTATCGGAAAAGAACAGCAGATCGGCTTTGTTGGTGGACTCTATCTCCTGAGACATTACGTCGCCCTCTTTGAGCTTCTGGTCGCTTGCCATTCTCAGCGACTGCATTGTACACTTCTTGAAATATCCGCTCTGAGACAGGAACAGCTTGCACTGATAGTCCTCGACCTCTTCCTCGACGCTTACCTCCTCGATGTCGGTCTTGTAGAAGAATTGCGTTCTTCTGGGCTGTCCGTATTTTTTTATAACCTCTTTAAGCTCGCCGATAATAACATTCTTTATTTTTCTGTCGCTTCCGAGAGTGTCCTCAAGCTCGGCGATCTCTTCTTCAAGCTTATCCGTCTCGGCTGTCCTTTTCAGAATGTGCTCTCTGTTAAGATGACGCAGCTTTATCTCAGCCACATAATCAGCCTGAACCTCGTCGATACCAAAGCCAATCATAAGGTTCGGAACTACCTCGGTCTCCTCCTCGGTCTCTCTGATTATCTTTATCGCCTTGTCAATGTCCAGAAGTATTTTGCCCAAGCCCTTGAGCAAATGCAGTTTTTCCTTTTTCTTTTCCAGATCGTATACTATTCTTCTCTTGACGCAGCCCATACGGAACTTTATCCACTCGTTAAGTATCTCGTAAACTCCCATAATTTTGGGATAACCGTTTACAAGAATATAAAAATTGCAGGCGTAAGAATCCTGTAGAGGTGTCATCTTATAGAGCTTTTGCATAAGCTTATCGGGGTCGACGCCTTTTTTGATATCTATACCGATTTTAAGACCGTTCAGGTCTGTTTCGTCTCTGATGTCGGAAATTTCCTTTATCTTGCCTGTTTTTACAAGAGCAACGATCTTTTCCTTGATAGCCTCGATAGTAGTTGTCGCGGGAATTTCCACGATCTCAAGACATCTTGCCTCTTTATCGAACTGATATTTTGCTCTCAGCTTTACAGAACCCTTTCCCGTGCGGTAAATCTTTTCAAGCTCCTCCTCGTCGTAGAGCATTGACGCTCCGCCCGGAAAATCAGGACCCTTTAAGGTCTCCATAATGTTGAAATCGGGATTTTTCATCAGCGCGATAGTGCTCTCGCAAATCTCTTCAAGATTAAAGGGACAAACAGCGGACGCCATAGATACGCCGATACCAACGTTTGCGTTCACAAGTATGGACGGATAGCTTGCGGGCAGAAGCGACGGCTCCATCATCGTATTGTCGTAGTTTGGAACAAAATCAACGGTATTCTTGTCAATATCCCTGAAAAGCTCCTCGCAGATAGGCTCAAGCTTAGCCTCGGTATAACGCGACGCGGCGTAGGACATATCCCTTGAATATGCTTTTCCGAAGTTACCCTTGCTCTGCACATAAGGGTGCAGAAGAGCCTCGTTGCCTCTTGAAAGTCTCACCATTGTCTCATATATCGCCGCGTCGCCGTGAGGATTAAGCCGCATAGTCGCTCCCACGATATTGGCGGACTTGGTAAGCTTGCCTTTTAAAAGTCCCATATTGTACATCGTATACAGCAGTTTTCTGTGTGACGGCTTAAAACCGTCTATCTCAGGAAACGCTCTTGAAATGATAACGCTCATAGCATAAGGCATAAAGTTTTTTTCAAGGGACTGCGTTATTTTTTCATCGGCGACCAGTCCCGCGCCCTCAATGTAAGCGTCAACAGCAGGCTTTGCAGCTTTTTTGGGGGCTGCTTTTTTTCTTGCCATATTATCTTTTCCTTTCGTAAATTCAATTTATTTTTTTATTCGGGAATAGCTTTTCCCTGTGTACTGAACGGCTATCCTGCTTTCCGGAGAAACGTCAAAGGTATACAGAAACAGCAGAAATATCCATTCCAATGGTTTCATAAGTATATAAACTATATCCGCTCTCAGCGGCGTGGTTATTTTTCTCGAAAGAGGATATCCGTATTTGTCGTAAAAATTTCTTACCGCTCTGTGAAATTTAGGAGTTTTCTCCATAATGTAATCCTCAAAAGCGTTTGCAATGCAAAGCTGTCGGTTCACGACTATTGGCTTTCCGAGACGTATTCCCATTCTCTGAGGCTTAACAATTTTTTTATGACCTCCCGCCGCAACGGTACATAGGTAATGTCCCTCATACTGCACAGGCGGAGGAGGTATCTGTGTGGAAAAAGTCCAATCGGCGGTCATAGTAAAGACCTTTACAATGCCGTCCGCGCCCTGTCCGAAAAGTACAAGAATTATAAGAAGCGCCGCAGTCAACGGAACAAGGGCGATAAAGCTTGCAAGATACCAGCCTGAGCTTTTTGACAACAGCTTATAGACCGCTCCCATAAACTTACCGCTTGGCAAGCATTGGTTTTCCTCCATAAAATCAAGCTGTCTGTCTATTTCGTCTCTGATAACTCTCACCGACATCATAAAATAATTCAGCGGGAACAAAAACAAAATGAAAATCAAATTATCAAAACAATTTTCAAAAAGCTGTATGCAGAACAACGCGCCCAAGACGTTACCCATATAGATACCGCTTATAAGTACCGCGCCGACTAGCGGAGGCTTGCGCCTTTTAACAAAGCACAGCGCAAACATACTTACAAGAGCGATAATAAGAGGAATACCGAACGACGGCATAAAATCTCCCGACAAAGGACTGTGAAAGTCGGCATTAACACCGCCCAATACTATCGGTTCATCATACTCAACGCCCAGTCCTACAAAAAATATAAGATAAATTAATGAAAACAGCGTTCCGAGCATCAACGTCAAAAAGTCGCAAACTTTCATCTTAATTTTTTTGAAGTCTGTAAACATTCCCGCAAAATTTATAACTGTAAGAATAATCGGTACGCCCAAGACTATGAATACTGCAAGAAATCCGCCTATGCCATTTATAATATCTTCAAAAACATTTCCGGCCATATATATTCCTCCTATCGATTTTTCAAGATAGGTATATTATACCATAGTTAAGTCTTTATCCGATACACAATCAGTTAAGAAATATCCGCCATTTCGATATAGTCTACGCCGTTATTGGTGATAAACTCTTTTCTGCCCTGCAAATCGTCTCCAAGGAGCATATCGAACATCCATTGGGTCTGTTCGACGTCGTCGGGGTGGATTTTAATAAGCCGTCTTGTGGCTGGGTTCATTGTGGTAAGGCTCATCATTTCAGCCTCGTTCTCACCGAGACCCTTAGAACGCTGTATGGTATAGCTCTTATCCCCTATCATACCGAGTATCTTAGTCTTTTCCGCATCGTCGTAGGCATAATACGTCTTATCCTTTGTGGTTATCTCAAACAGCGGAGACTCCGCAATATAGACATAGCCCTCTTCGATAAGCGTTGGCGTTAACCTGTACAGCATTGTAAGAATAAGAGTTCTGATGTGAAAACCGTCCACGTCCGCATCGGTACAGATGACAATTTTATTCCAGCGGAGCTTGTCGAGACTGAAAGCGGACAGGTCTTTTTTCTTGCCTGTGTTGACCTCCACTCCGCAGCCGAGAACTTTTATAAGGTCGGTGATTATCTCATTCTTGAAAATCTTATCGTAGTCCGCTTTAAGACAGTTGAGTATCTTTCCTCTTACGGGAATTACCGCCTGAAATTCCGCGTCTCTCGCAAGCTTTACCGAACCCAGCGCAGAGTCGCCCTCCACGATATACAGCTCGCGCTTGGACAGGTCCTTTGAGCGGCAGTCCACGAACTTCTGTACCTGATTGGAAAGGTCGATTGTGCCCTGAAGTTTCTTTTTCAGATTGAGACGGGAGCTTTCCGCACTCTCACGGCTTCTCTTGTTCACAAGCACCTGTTCGGCAATCCTTACCGCCTCGTCGGGATTTTCAATGAAATAAATCTCCAGATTATGTTTCAGAAACTCGGTCATACACTCCTTGATAAACTTATTTGTAATAGACTTTTTGGTCTGGTTTGCATATGACGTCTGAGTTGAAAACGAGCTTGACACAAGCACAAGGCAGTCCTCGACGTCTTGGAAGGTTATAGGCTTTTCATTTTTATTGTACTTATTGTTATTTTTAAGATAAGCGTTTATCTGAGACACGAAAGCGGACTTAACCGCGTCCTCGGGCGAACCGCCGTGCTCCAGAAAGCTTGAATTGTGGAAATACTCTATCTGCTTGACGGTATTGGAGAAAGTAAACGCCACGGACAGCTTGACCTTGTATTCGTCCTTGTCCTCTCTGTCCTTACCCTTTCTGTCGCCTGTGAAATACTGGATCGTTGTAAGGGAATTCTCCCCGGCTATCTCGCCCACATAATCGGCTATGCCGTTCTCATAATAGTATGTTATCTCCTCAAAAGAATTATTTTCGCGCTGGATCTTCAGCACAAAGGAGATACCCGGATTTACTACCGCCTGCTTTTTCATAACGTCCTCGAAATAACTGCGGTCTATATTAATATCCGTAAATACTTCAAGGTCGGGACGCCAATGAGTGCGCGTACCCGTTCTCCTGCCTTTGTATTCTTCCTTTTTCAGACCTCCGATATTTTCGCCTTTTTCAAAGTGGAGATCGTATTTAAATCCGTCTCTGTAGACCTCGACGTCCATAAACTCAGACGAGTACTGTGTGGCGCAGGCGCCCAGACCGTTAAGTCCCAGAGAATACTCATAGTTTTCTCCGCTGTTGTTATTGTACTTTCCGCCTGCGTAAAGCTCGCAGTATACAAGCTCCCAGTTGTATCTTTTTTCACGCTGGTTATAGTCCACGGGACAGCCGCGTCCGAAGTCCTCTACCTCTATGGAATTATCGTTGTATTTGGTAACGATAATTTTATTTCCGTTGCCGTCTCTCGCCTCGTCGATCGAGTTTGAAAGAATTTCAAAAACGGAATGCTCACAGCCGTCAAGTCCGTCCGAGCCGAAAATAACCGCAGGACGTTTTCTTACTCTGTCCGCTCCCTCCAGCAGTACTATATCTTCATTGCCGTATTCCTTTTTGGTGGATTTAGCAGCCATTTGACCAGTCCTTTCTAAAATTGCATAAAACAAATGTGCGTTAACCGCATTCAAATTATATTATATCATATTTGGCTTGATTTTGTAAATAGTTTGACCGCTTTTTCTGCAAAATGCACAAATCAGGGGTTTAGTTTTATTTGGAAGAATTACGAAAAGGGTTTCGTGGATAGCCGAGAATTTTCTGAAAATTTATGCAAAAAAATACAGTCCGTCGTAACAGACTGTATTTTTGCCGATACATAACTTATCTGTTTAAATGTATATCCTGTATTTTTGCACAATCCTCACATCTCCCTAATTCATCTAATTTTAGCTTACGAAGAGTTTTAGATAATTCTTTGAAGATTACTTTGTTTTCAGGTGTAGTGCAAAAATTCTCGCATTCAATTACAGGACTATAACCTTTATGCCCACATATAGCACAGATGTTAATATATTTTTTTGCTGATTTGTTCCATTTTTCAATATAAATTGAATAGTCCCGTTTTGTATGTTTACTGTGCGACATTTTACCTCCCACAATAAATATTTTTCGTATTAAAATCATCTGTAAATAAAATCTTTCTTCTCATACGGTATCGGTTCTTTATTCGCCAGATAAAATTCTGCAACAGCGTCCTCAAGGTAGTCGTACAGGTCGTCGTCCGCATAAGCAAGCTTTACGGGGTCGCATTCCTCGTAGGAAATCTCGCCCTCGCCGTACTTTTCGGCATATTCTCCGTTTTCTTTGATAAACGCAAGTACTTTCTTTAATATCCCACACCTTTCGCCGCTGAATATGCCCGCCTCGGACAAAGCATTATAAATGTTATCGCAGAACCACGCAAAGTTATCGTCCCAGTTGATGTTTCCGTTGTCGCAGGCTTCATTTCTGAGCTTTTCCGCCTCGCGGAGCAGTTCGCCCTGCAAATTATCCGCCTGTCCGCTCTTTGGGACCCAATTAGTCCATATAAATTTACATTCGCTGAAATACTTCTGCCGATAGCCTCTTATCCCGATACTGTCTACCAATTCATACATCGTCTCCCAGTGGATTGGCTCGTCGGCAGTTTCCGCAGTCTGAGTTTTTGGAGAAGTATTCTTCTTTTTGAATTTTCCGAATAATCCCATAGCTTAACCTCATTTCTGAATACCCGCGGGTAATTGTTAAATTCTCTCCGCAACCAGATCGCCCATTTGCTTACAGCCCACAAGCGTCATACCCTCGGACATAATATCTCCCGTACGGTAGCCCTCGGCAAGAACCTGCTTAACGGCATTGTCGATAGCGTCCGCCTCCTTGTCCATATCAAAGGAGAAACGCAGCATCATTGACGCCGAAAGGATTGTCGCAAGAGGATTAGCCTTGTCCTGTCCTGCTATATCGGGAGCTGAACCGTGGCTCGGCTCATAAAGGCCAAACTTTGTATCGTTAAGCGACGCGGAAGCAAGCATTCCCAGCGAGCCTGTTACCATTGCCGCCTCGTCGGAAAGAATGTCCCCGAACATATTCTCGGTAAGGATAACGTCAAACTGCTTAGGATCTCTTACGAGCTGCATTGCACAGTTGTCTACCAGCATATGCTCAAGCTCCACCTCGGGGTAGTCCTTGGCAACCTCGTTAACGACCTTTCTCCACAGTCTGGAGGAGTCAAGCACGTTAGCCTTGTCAACGGACGTTACTTTCTTTCTTCTCTTCATTGCAATATCAAAGCCGCGCTTTGCAATTCTTCTTATCTCGTTTTCGTTATATGTAAGAGTATCGACTGCGGTATCTACGCCGTCAACGGTCTCGGTCTTTCTCTCTCCGAAGTAAAGTCCGCCCGTAAGCTCTCTCATAATCATCATATCAAAGCCCTCGCCGATGATGTCCTCTCTCAGCGGGCAGGCAAATTTAAGCTCGTCGTACAGAAAAGCAGGTCTGAGATTAGCGAAAAGTCCAAGCTCCTTGCGTATCTTCAGAAGTCCCGCTTCGGGTCTGAGGTTAGGCGCAAGCTTGTACCAAGGAGAGGTAGAGGTATTTCCGCCGATAGCTCCCAGAAGTACTGCGTCGGCGGCCTTTGCCGTTGCCACAGCCTCGTCCGTAAGAGGAACTCCGTATGCGTCGATAGAACAGCCTCCCATAAGGATATCGGTGTACTCAAATGTATGACCGTATTTTTCGGCAGTCTTATCCAGAACCTTCTGAGCCTCGGTCACAATTTCGGGACCGATACCGTCGCCTTTGATAACTGTAATTTTTTTATTCATCTTAAATCACTCCATTGGAAAAATAATTTTACTTAATAATTATAGCATATACTTTACGGAAAATCAAGCTGATTATTTCTTCTTTTTGGTTACTACCGTAAAGCTGATATCCTCAGCCGTATTGTCGTCGGACTTAAACAGACTTATCATCACAAAACCGTCGGAATTTCCGTTCAAGGTGTCCGACTGGAGCTTTTCAAACACGCTTTCATTCTCCTCGGAATAGTAGTCGTCGTTTTCAAACTCCACAAAATCTCCGTCAGCATAGTACAGCGAATAATCGCTTACGCCGTCGTGAATAATGAAATCCTTGTAATCTTTTTCAAACTCGTCTATCGGAATATCAACTCCGTCATAGCCAAGGACTGAAATATCGCACTTGCTGAGGTCACAGCAGCCGTCATTGAAATCATAAAATGTATAATCAAAGTCGCCTTCGCTGTCCTCGGTCTCAAAGGAACACAATCTCAGTACGGCTTTTTCCTTGTCCGAACCCTCAGGATATTCGTAGTTATCGACCCGTACAAAAAGGTCTCCCAGTGTTTCGGAAATCTCCTCCTCGCCCTTTGTAAAGGGAACAGCCTTACCCTCTATAGTCAAAAGAGCGTCCCACGAACCGCAGGAAGTAAGCATAAGCGCAACAGCCGCAGCGGTAAATACTGCCGCTTTCATAAATTTTCTCATAACATCACCCCGTAAATTTATTATACAGAAAACCTATGATTATGTCAAGCGGAGCGTTCCGTCACAACAAAAAGCCGTCCGCAGCAAAGTACGGACGGCAGAATGTCAATTTTATTATTCCTTAGCAAGGATATCATCTCTGCGCTCAAGCAGCTCGTCGGACATAAGCTGAGCCTCAACATTTTCAAAGCCGATACGCTCTACCGTTTCGGCGAAACGTTCGCCCTGAATTCCCTTATCCTTAAACAGGAGTATCGCCTTTTCCACGATTTTAAGTACTTCTTCCTTGTCGGTTATAACGGTGGTGAGATACTTTCCTCTTGAAAATTTCTTGCCCCAGCGACCGCCGATATAAACTCTGTAACCGTCGGTGTAGTTGTCGTAAGCCTTAAAGGGACACTTATTCTTACATCTTCCGCAATGATTGCATACCTCGGTGTCAATAGCGATCTTGCCGTCCGTAATTCTTGAAGCCTTTATGGGACAGTTCTTCTCTATTTGACAGACCTTACAGCCGCGGCACTTGGAAACGTCGACGGTAGGTACTCTCTGTCCGATAATTCCCACATCGTTAAGATCGGGCTTAACGCAGTTATTGGGACAGCCGCCTACCGCGATTTTAAATTTATGAGGAAGCTTTACATCGCCCATTCCCTTAAAAAATCTCTCATGTATCTCTTGGGAAAGTCCGAACGTGTCGATCAGACCGTATTGACAGGTAGTTCCCTTGCAGGAAACAACGGGACGAACGCAAGCGCCCGTTCCGCCGAATTCAAGACCGTACTTCGACATAAATTCTATTGCAGGCTCGATATTTTCAAACGGAATACCCTGAATTTCCATAGTAAGTCTTGTGGTCATCGTTACCTCGCCGGAACCGAATTTTTTCGCAGCCTCGGCAACAGCGGCGCATTCCTCAGCGGTAACTTTGCCGTTGCGCGTGATGATACGTCCGTTGAATTTATCCTCGGTATTTTTATCGTGAAGAAAGCCCAGAGCTTTTACACGCTTGATCTCAGCGGGTGAAATTTTTGCCATTATACAATACTCCTTTTTCATATTTTACTCGATTTATTATATTTTACCCTGATTTAACTTTATTATAACAGATATATTCATTACGGTCAAGTACATACAGCAATTTCCTGTAACTATTATTAACTCCGCCGCATAAAATAAACGGGTGATAATATGAAAAATATACCGTATAGCCGTACTGATGCCGTTGAATACGCACTTCAATGGGCGTTAAGCAGAAACCCTGCATATTACGATTTTGAAAATATAGGCGGAGACTGCACAAATTTCATATCTCAATGCGTTTTTGCAGGCTGCAAAGCAATGAATTATACTGCGGATACAGGCTGGTATTACAACAGTTTGGGCGACAGAGCTCCCGCGTGGACGAGTGTGGATTACCTTTACCGCTTTCTTGTATCCAACAAAGGCGCAGGTCCATACGGCTCTGCGACTGATTTGCGCTCCGCTAAAATCGGAGACATTTTACAGCTTGCTACAGGAAATAACTTTCATCATTCCTGCATTATTACTTCTTTCAGAAACGGCTCTCCGCTGGTCTGCGCCCATACTTTCGATGTGCGTAACAAGCCGCTGTATATGTATGAATTCGACCAAATCAGAGCCGTTCATATCGAGGGCGCAAGAACATACTGATTTTCCCGATGAAAGACGAATTTGCCGTTTCCGAATATTTATCTGAAATTTTCTATTACGCCGCAGGTATGCTTAATATCCTCGGCAGAATGCGCCGCAGACACGAACATAGCCTCAAACTGAGAGGGAGCGGTATAAATACCGTTCTCCAGAAGATAACCGAAATATTCCGCGTATTTTTTCGTATCGGCGGACTTTGCCGTATCGTAGTCTGTAACGTTTCCGTCTGTGAAAAAAGCCGTAAGCAATGAACCGCAGCGGTTGACGTTAAGTCCCGCAGACCTCATTGCTCTTTCAATTTCTGCGGACTTTTTGTCAAGCTCGTCATATATTTCGGGACGAGCCTCAAGCTGTTCTATCGTTGCAATTCCCGCCGCCACAGCCGCAGGATTTCCCGACAGAGTTCCCGCCTGATAAACCGAACCCAGAGGAGCGACGCACTCCATAATTTCACGTTTACCGCCGTAAGCCGCAAGCGGCATTCCTCCGCCTACTATCTTGCCCAGCGTGGTGAGGTCGGGAGTAATTCCGTAAAATTTCTGCGCTCCGCCAATGGACAGTCTGAAGCCTGTTATTACTTCGTCGAAAATCAGCACAGCGCCGTACTGCTCAGTGATTTTTCTAAGAAATTCAAGAAATCCCTTTTTCGGAGGAACAACGCCCATATTTGCGGCGCAGGGCTCTGCTATCACAGCGGCTATTTGTCCGCCGTCGCTGTCGAAAAGCCTTTCTACCGAGCTTTCGTCGTTGTACTTGGCGAGCAAGGTCGTTTCGGTATATCCGACGGGAACGCCTGCGCTTGAGGGAATGGAATTCGTTAAAAGTCCCGAGCCTGCGCTTACAAGAAGTCCGTCGGAGTGACCGTGATAACAGCCCTCAAACTTCACAATCTTATCTCTTCCCGTATAGCCGCGTGCCGCCCTTATCGCGCTCATAACAGCCTCAGTGCCCGAATTCACAAGGCGGAGCATTTCCATTGAGGGAAAATGCTTTTGAATAAGCTGAGCAAGGCGTATTTCTCCCTTGTGGCAGGCTCCGAAGGTAAGTCCCCTGCCGCAAGCCTCGGTCACTGCGGATATTACCGCAGGATCGCAGTGTCCCAGAATATTAGGTCCCCATGAGCAAACGTAGTCAATAAACTCGTTGCCGTCCTCGTCGTAAATTTTCGAGCCCTTTGCGCTCTCGATAAAAAGCGGAGTTCTTCCCACAGAGCCGTAGGCTCTCACAGGACTGTTAACTCCTCCCGGCATAAATCCAAGAGCCTTACTGTACAATTCTTTGGACTTTTCTGTTATCATTGTTCTTCCTCCAGCCACTTAGCCGCGTCAAGCGCATGATAGGTGATGATAATATCCGCTCCCGCACGCTTGACAGCTATGAGATTTTCCATTACGATACGCTTTTCGTCTATCCAGCCGTTCTGCGCGGCTGCCTTGACCATTGAGTACTCTCCGCTTACATTGTAAGCAACCAGCGGCAGATCGAAATTATCTCTTGCTGCTCTGAGGATATCCAGATATGCAAGAGCAGGCTTGACCATAACCATATCCGCGCCCTCGTCAATGTCGTCGGCTATTTCACGAAGAGCCTCCCGACCGTTGGCACAGTCCATCTGGTAGGTCTTTCTGTCTCCGAAGCTTGGCGCGGAGTCCGCCGCGTCTCTGAACGGCGAATAGTAGCCCGAGGCAAATTTTGCACTGTAGGACATAATGGGCGTATCCGCAAGTCCGTTTTCGTCTAGAGCGGAGCGGATAGCCGCAACCCTGCCGTCCATCATATCCGACGGAGCGATAATATCCGCTCCCGCCTTTGCGAGACTTACTGCCATTTTGGCAAGCAGCGGGAGCGTCTCATCATTGAGTATCTTCTCGCCGCATATCATTCCGCAATGCCCGTGAGAGGTATACTCACAAAGACAAACGTCGGCAATTACAAGCATTTCGGGGTACTTTGATTTGATGTATCGGATCGCATTCTGCGTAATCCCGTTGTCGTCGTAAGCGGACGTCGCACACTCGTCCTTATGGGCGGGAATGCCGAAAATCAGCAGTCCCGAGATTTTACTGTCACATATTTCGGACAATATTCCGTCCAATCTGTCTATAGAATATTGATAGACACCAGGCATTGACGGCACGGGAGTTTTAATATTTTCGCCCTCCGCCACAAAAATCGGATATATAAAGTCGCTCTTGTCAAGACGGGTCTCCCGCACCATTTTACGCATTGCGGGATTGACCCTTAAACGCCTAAATCTTCGCATTTTCTTCCTCCTTGATCAGATTTACGATACCCTCTGCGGAATATTCCTCGGGTATCATAAAGTCCGAAATATTGTACTCTTTTAAAGTGTCGGCGGTTATTCTGCCGATACATATTATTTTGGTTTCATCACCAACGGTGTGACCTGATTTAAAAAAGTTCCGCACTCCGCTTGCGCTGGTAAAAATCAGATAATCGTACTCCGCCTGAAATGGGTTTTCACCCTCGGAATAAACAGGCTCATAGAGGTGAATATCGTTATATGAAACTCCCCTTTCGGAAAGGATTTCCGTCAAGCGCGGCGAACCATCGGCAGAACGCAAAATCAGGATTTTTTCCTCCGTACTTACCTGCTCCGCAAGAGTTTTTGCGAGACATTCCGTGGTGAATTCGTTCGGGACAAGCTCGGGATATAGCCCGAAACTTTCCAGTATTTCAGCTGTTCCTCCGCCTATTGCCGCAAGCTTTATCTGTCCTAATTTTCGTACATCAAATCTCTGCCTGCGAAGTCTGTCAAGAAAAAATTCCGCTCCGTTGGGACTGGTAAACACTAACCAATCGTATTCGCAAACATTGTTCAATGCATCATCAAACGCAGGATTTTCACAAATCTCACGAACCTCCAAGCCGCATAAACGGCGAGCGTATGCGCCCTCTTTTTCAAGGAGCTTTATCAGCTTTTCCGAGGTTTTGGCTGTTGACGTTACAGCAACGGAAATATTCTCCAAAGGCAATTTGTACGACGGAGAAAAATCAAAATCCGCCGTATCACCCACAACGATAACTGCGGGAGGTTCAAGCCGTTCACGCTTTACCGCATTGGATATATCACACAGCCTTGCCCTAACTGTCCGTTGATTTGGACTTTCACACTTGCTTATGACTGCGGCGGGAACGTCTCCACTCATACCGTTTTGAATAAGTCCTTCGGCTATTCCCTCAAGATTGCTCAGTCCCATTAAAAATACAAGCGTACCGTCAAGTTTGGCATAGCTGTCCAAATTTTCACACAGAATATCCTTGGACGTATGACCCGTTATTACATGAAAGCTTCGGCTTATATCCCTGTGAGTAACAGGTATTCCCGCAAGCTCTGCCGCCGCTGTCGACGACGAAATCCCCGGTATAATGCTGTACATAATATTGTACTTTTGCAAAAACTGTATTTCCTCTCCGCCCCTGCCGAAAACGAAAGGATCGCCGCCTTTAAGACGTGCAACCGTTCTGCCCTGCAAAGCTTTTTCTGCGAGCAGTTTATTGATGTTTTCCTGATTTGCCGAGTGGCGCCCCGCACGTTTGCCGACGCATATTTTTTCTGCATTCTTCGGACAAAAATCCAGCAGTCTTTCATCGATCAGACTGTCGTAAACTACCGTATCACATTCCTTAAGAGCATTGATACCTCGGAGCGTTATCAGGTCGTACCGACCGCAGCCCGCGCCGATAAGAATTACCCTGCCTTTACCGTTCATAGCTGTGACACCAGCTCCCTTGCAAGAATTTCTGCCTTTTCGGCGGATGCTTGTCCCGAAATAATTCTGTCCATATTTTTGGACGCATACACATTTATAAGTCCGTCACGGATAAACGAATACGCTCCCAGCGGGGTAGAACAGTCCCCGCCCGTAAGTCTGATGATCTCGCGTTCCGCCCTGAAACAAAGCTCCGTCTCAAAGTGTGTAATTTTTTGTACTGTTTTAGCAGCCTCGCTGTTCTTTGCGCACTCTATCGCAATTATTCCTTGGCAGGGCGCAGGCAGAAAATCCATATAGTCAAAGTAAGTAAAATTCAAACCGCTGTCCTCTGTAATATCCAGACGTTCAAGTCCTGCGGCGGCTAGAATTATACCGTCAAATTCGCCGTTTTTAAGCTTTCGGATACGGGTGTCAACGTTTCCCCTGATGTCTCCGAATGCCGCATTTGGATACAGCGGGGAAAATCCCTCGCGGCGGCGTATACTGCCCGTTCCGATAAACATTTTACAGCTTTTATCTATTGAAAAATCAGGCAGGGTCACAAGTACGTCCCGATAATTTCCTCTGGGCAAAACTGCCGAAATTTCAAGTCCGTCCGCAAGAAAAACGGGCAGATCCTTTGCGGAATGAACAGCCATATCTATTTCTCCGCAAAGCAAGGCTCTCTCAATTTCTCCCGTAAACACGCCTTTTCCGCCTAATGCGTTCAGCGGCTTATCGAGTATTTTATCTCCCTTGGTAGTTATATGAACTATCTCCGTTTCAATTTCGGGGAACGCTTTTTTCAGCGCATTTTCCGCCATTTTTGTCTGAGCCATTGCCAGTCTGCTCTTACGTGTCCCTATTCTGATTTTCATTTCCGCTCCTTAAGTCGTCCAATATTTTGTACACTTCCTGCTTTGCGGGAATTTGACCGCAGCTCATACACAAATCGAAAATTACATTCATTGCATCTTTTGAGGATCGCTCGTCGGGAAAATTTCCCTTTACATATGGACGAATTTCACCCAGCAGTTTCCCTGTTTCTCCGAGCCGATCGTCCAGCTGTTCTTCAATAAGCTTACGCAGACGAGAGGCAAACAGCGGACTTTTCCCGCCTGTGCTTATTCCTACGGTCGTGTCTCCGCTGATTGCCAGAGCGGGGAAAATAAAACTGCACCGTTCCTGATCGTCAACTGTATTAACGGGAATTCTGCGTTCTCTGCACAATTCAAAGATCTCCCTGCTCGCATTCCCGTCGTCGGTCGCGGAAATAACAAAATCCGCATTGTCAAGGTCGGCAGGCTCAAAGCGCCTGCGGTATATCTCTAATCGCATTTGAGAAATTTCCTCGCATATTTCAGGAGCTACCACTCGAATTTTTGCGCCGAAAATCATAAGCTTTTGAATTTTTCTCAGCGCAACTCTGCCGCCGCCGACAACGAGACACTCCGCCCCGCTGATATCAACAAAAAAAGGAAAATATGCCACTTATTTTTCCTCCAATTCTTTCAATGCTCCAAGCATAGCCGTAAATTCGTCTGCGGACAGCCTGTTCCTCATCCGATAGATCACCTTTTCAAAGCCCATTTTTTCTGCGGCGGTCTTAGCCGACTGCATTTGGGGAAGAAAATCGTGCAGCGCAAGCTCCTTTTCAAGCTCCTGAAGATGGACTTCAATGATCTCCTTTGCTGCCGAAACGCTGTCTAGCTTGATCTCATTATTCTCCCTTGCAAGCTCTTCAAAGCGGTCAATTCCGATGTATTTTGCTCCCGTTGTTTCCGATACCGACGGCTCGATATCCGACGGGACAGCAAGGTCTATAAAAAGCCTGTGCTTTTCGTCTGTACAGTTTTTCCGCACATTGTTAGCCGTCACTGTATAGTGCGGACTTGACGTTGCGCTTATCACACAATCGCATTTATTAATATATTCATATCTGTCATCATAATCTATTGTACATATTTTTGTACTGTTAAATTCGGTCGTGAAATCTCCGTTATGATTTCTAGCCGTTGCGTACACCTTCACATTTTTATGGGAAAGAAGATTTTTTATCACCGTAGAACCGATTTTTCCGGTACCGCCGATAACTAACGCGCTTACTCTGTCGGACAGCTTAGCCGCCTCGTTCGCCGCAAGCGTCGCAGTTGAAACCGAGGTCTTTGAAATAAGCGTGTCCGTTTTGATTTTCTTAGCGCAGGATACTCCTCCCTGAAAGGCAAGATTAAGCTTATAGGAAACCGTCCCCGCCGTCTTGGCGGCTGAGTACGCATTCTTTAGCTGTCCGAGAATTTCGTCCTCGCCTATGACCATTGATTCTATTCCGCTCGCCACCCTGTACAAATGCCTGAGAGCGCTCCGTCCCTGATAAAATCTGATATATTCAGAAAGCTCCTCTGCGGGTATTCCGCTGAAGTCGGACAGAAAATTTGTGATTATTTCCCTGCCGTCGCCGCTCATATCCGCTGTGCAGAAATACACCTCGGTGCGATTGCATGTACAGAGCAGAACGCACTCGGTTATCAGTCCGACCGCCGCCGACCGAATGAATTTCTCCGCAGTTTCACCGTCGAAAGTAAGCCGTCCTCTTATATTTTCGCCGGCATTTTTGTAGCTTATACTTATGCACTTTACAGTATCGATAGTCGCCATAAAATCACCCTATGAGATATTATAACCCTTTGTATTTAAAAAGTCAATACAAAACAGCGGATCTGCGACTTTTGCGCAGATCCGCACTTAACTATTCTACATTTTTCAGAGCGTCGCTCATAGGAATTTTCCTTACCTTTTTCATAAGCAGGAAAGCCACCGCAGCGTATGATACAACGCCCATTATTGCTACTTTTAAATATGTCGATGGAGGCATATAGTATGCCAGCCAGCCTGAATAATCCGAAAATACCGCTATGCACACATATTTCAGAATTGCGTTGCACAAAGGCAAAGTCAAGATAATCGAGAGCAGAGTTACAATGGTTGTAGAATGAATATACAGACTGTTGATCTCTTTGTGATTGTAACCGAGAATTTTCGTCATTGAAATGGACTGAGAATTCTTCTCGATAATAATTTTTGCCAGAAGGAAAATTATCAGCATAAACATAATTACTCCGAAGAATGTAAACAGATACATCATAGAACCCATTGAACGCATAAGCTGTCTGGAGGTTTTTGTAAGATCGTCCTCGGTGATCTTAGTCGCTATGTACATATCGTCGATGTCCGTTATTTCCTCATCGCTGAAATATGCGTTGAAATAATCAGCCTCATATTCGAATGTTTCGTTAAAAAATTCCTTATCCATAAATACGGCTATCGTAGCGGGATAATCGTAATATCCTCCTACTGTGAATTCGTATTCCTTGTCGCCGTAGCTTTCTTTAAGAGTGATCGTATCTCCTATGTCCACTCCGTACTTGTCTCGGTATGCTGTGGAAATATCTATTTTGTTCTTATCGGCAGTTAGCTCCACATACTTGCTGTCCGAGCTTATGCCGTAAACCGATACCGTCTCGCTCTTTCGGTTTTCGTATGTTGTGGAAAGCGAACCGAGAACAAACCTTTCCGCATTGTCTGAGCTTGTCTCCGCAGGAGCTTTAAGCACATACTGATATTCCGCCAGCACATTTGAGGTTATGTCGTCCTCAAATTTATCGAGCATCGGCGGGAATACAAAGCCGAACATCAGAATGAAGTTTGCAAAGAATACTCCCACAAAAACAGTTACATAGTTTGAAATATTCTGGAATATCACTCTCAGTCTGAAACGCGTCATTATTTTGATCTTCGTATTCAGCCTGAACGCTTTTTTCTTTCCGCGCTTGCTCAGGTCGCGTCTGATAAATCTGAGAGGAGAAAGTCTCAATTTTGAGGTAAGCGTTATGATGAGAATAACGAACATTATTATCATCGGGATAACCGTTGTAAGAACAAACGCCTCGGCGTTTATCAGCACCTCGTAGGTAGGCAGACTGTAGCTGCCGTAATACGTATTTGAAAAGACTTTCTCAAAAACCGTATATCCGAGTACATTTCCGATAACCGCGGCGACAAGCAGGACCAGCATAGGCACTATCATATAATGCCTTACCAGCTCGCCCCTGGAATAGCCCGAGGCTCTCAACGTACCGATGACCGTAGCCTCCTTGAGGATAGTATTGCCTACGGTAATAGAAAAAACAAAAGCGAGAATAATAACTACTATGTACAGAAAAGCTGAGATCATCGCCTTATCTCCGCCCATATCTTCGCCTGTGAATACTATTGCCTGATTGCAGTATTCGGGCAGGAAATTAGTCAATACGCCATACTGTGACAGTACAGACATCAAGTCCTCGGACATTTCCTTGGCTTCTATGTCGTCCTCCGGCTTGTTATCGTAAACCCACGAATAGCTGTAATGGATATGGTTGTCTCTCACCGCCTCAAATCCGGCGTCCGTCATAACGCCCACACCGAATTTATCGTTGTCGAACATCAGATCCGAGGAATTCTGAAACAGTGCGGAATAATCGGATAAAGCAACGATACCGCTGATCTTCATTGTGTACTCACCTGCGGTAATGCTGTCGCCGATCTCCAGCTTATGGTTAAGAGCGTAAAGTCTGTCGATAGCTATTTCGTCATCAGCCGCAGGCATTTCTCCGTCCATAAGGCAAACTCTGTCGACCTCTTTGCGCTCGCCGAAAATTCTCAGCGTACTTTCAAAGTCCTCGGTCTCTTCTTCCTTATAGAAGTTTTCGTAAAGCGTAACGCCCTCTTTTTCTATTTCCTCCAGTACGGCATTTTCAGCCTTTTCATAATATTCAAAGTTGCCGTCCTCAATGTTGTATTTTTCAAAGCTTTCATCGTAAGCCTTTATCAAACTGTTGTCTGCAACAAGAAATCCCGAAACCATAGATATTGCGATAACATAGAACAGGAAGATGACCAGATACTTTCCGAACTCAGATTTCAGCTCTCTTGGCAGTCGTTTGTTAAGCGGATTTTTCATAGCACAGCCCTCCGATTACCAGTCAAGCTCGGCGGCAGGAATTTTTGTCTCATTGAGATAATTCTTTCTCACCATACCGTCTCTCAGCTTGACAACTCTGTCCGCCATATTTTTGATAGCGTCGTTATGCGTAACCATAATAACCGTATTGCCGTACTTTTTATTGACGTCCTCAATAAGCTTAAGTATCTCCTTCGATGTGTTGTAATCAAGCGCGCCCGTAGGCTCGTCGCAAAGAAGAATATCGGGATTTTTAACAATGGCTCTGCCGATAGCCGTCCTCTGCTGCTGTCCTCCAGAAAGCTGATTTGGCAGCTTGTGTCTGTGCTCGTAAAGTCCCAGAGTTTTCAAAAGCTCGTCAACGTCCAGAGGATTATCGCTGAGATATGCGCCGACCTCCACATTTTCTTTGATATTGAGGTTAGGGATAAGATTGTACATCTGGAATATGTAGCCCAGATGCTTTCTTCTGTAAAGGGTCAAAGCCTTTTCATTCATATCTCCCGTTTTCTCGCCGTTAATGGAAATATATCCGCTGTCGGCGTTATCGATACCGCCTATAATATTGAGCAGCGTAGATTTACCCGAACCCGACGGTCCCAGCAGTACGCATATCTCCCCTTTTTCAATGGATATGTCCACACCTTTGAGTACCTCTACTCTGCTTTCGTCCTCACCGAAGTGCTTTTTTATTCCGCTGATTTCAAGAAACATATTTTTTCCTCCAGTCAATTTATTATATGAATAAATGTTCATATGTGCATTATATCAAATATATTGCAGTTTGTCAACTGTAAATGTATAAAAAGCTGCATAAGATTTAAAGATATAATTCAGCATATTTTGTCAATTCCTCTAAAATACCGTTCTGAAATATCGTGTTGTATACAAAACTGTGACCGCATATGCTGAGTGTCCGCTTTATATCGGTTAGTTTAGTCTAACCTGGTGTTCAGCATAAATCCCGTCTCAAAGAGAAACGGGATTTGCGCGATTATATTATTGAAGTGGATCATGTGATAGCATTTAATTAGCCGAAATAGCAAGACTGTACTGTACAAGCTTTTCCAGCGCCTCACGGGAAACCTGCGACGCTATGGTAATACTGTCCTCACGGGCATTTTCTTCACTAACGCCTACCTTGTTCTGAAGAAAGTTCTGCAAAATTACGCTGGGCGTAAAAAGCTCGTTAGCCGCTTTAATGCCCTGAGGAGTAAGACGTATTTCTCTGTACGGCTCTTTAATAATGTATTTTTCATCAATGAGCCGCTGGGTCATTTTCACTGTACTTGCCTTTGAAACCCCCAGAAAATCCGCAACCGACGTAGATTTAACAGGCTTGCCGTCCTGCCCCAGAATATAAATCGCAAAGAGATATTTTTTCTGCGAATTAGTAAGCACGCTGTCCCCTCCCGTCTGTGTCACTTTGCCGCAGAATGATTTCCGTGGCAGGCGGACGAATTCGGGCAGCAGCCGCAGTTACAGCCGCAGGAGCTTTTTCCCGCTTTTTTATCTTTCACAAGATGTACTATTATCGCTGTCACCATTGCAGCCAGAACTATCAAAACTATCGCAGTACCAAGTACGCTGCCCATAATTATCCTCCTTTAAATTTCAGTTTGTATGTAAATTATGCATGAACCTTTTCAGAGGTTTTAATCTTGACCTCCAGCTTATCTGCTTCCTTGTAAGGTCTTACAAGCATATAAATAATAAATGCAACTACTGCTAAAGCGCAGATAAGTCCGATAACGTTAACCTCAACAGTGCTTGTGAAGAGCGCCCCGATCTGATATACGCAGAGTGAGATAGCATAAGCGAAAACGCACTGATATGTAATTGCAAACGCTGTCCACTTGCCGTTGTTCATTTCTCTCTTGATAGCTCCCATTGCCGCAAAGCAAGGCGCACAGAGAAGATTGAAAATAAGGAACGAGAACGCTGAAAGCTGTGTGAAGTATGTTGAAAGAGTGCCCCAGATCTCGTCGCCGTTTTCCGAAAGCTCTCCGCCGAAATGGAAGAGTACGCCGAACGTGCCTACTACGTTTTCCTTAGCAATAAGACCGGTTACTGCGGCAACAGCAGCCTTCCATTCGCCCCAGCCAAGAGGCTTGAATATCCAAGCAAATACGCTGCCGACCTTTGCGATAAGGGAGTTATCCATATCCTCGACCATACCGAACGAACCGTTTTCAACGCCGAAGCCCTGTAAGAACCAGAGAACGATAGTGGAAAGAAGAATAACTGTGCCCGCCTTCTTGATGAACGACCAGCCGCGCTCCCACATTGAACGGAGAACATTTCCGACTGTCGGCAGATGATATGCAGGAAGTTCCATTACGAACGGTGCAGGATCTCCCGCGAACATCTTTGTCTTTTTAAGCATAATACCTGAAATGACGATCGCCGCAACTCCGATAAAGTAAGCGGAAGTCGCTACCCAGCCTGCGTTGTCAAACAGCGCGCCTGCGATAAGTCCGATGATAGGGAGCTTTGCTCCGCAGGGGATAAATGTGGTTGTCATAACCGTCATACGGCGGTCGCGCTCGTTTTCAATGGTTCTCGACGCCATAACTCCGGGGATACCGCAGCCTGTGCCGATAAGCATAGGAATAAATGATTTACCCGAAAGACCGAACTTTCTGAAAATTCTGTCCATAACGAAAGCAACTCTCGCCATATATCCGCAGCTCTCAAGGAACGCAAGGAATATAAAGAGTACAAGCATCTGAGGAACAAAGCCGATAACCGCGCCCACGCCGGCAATAACGCCGTCAACTATAAGTCCCTGAAGCCAGTCTGCACAGCCGATTTTCTCGAGCAGCTTCGTAGCTCCGCCTTGACACCATTCGTCGACGAAAACATCGTTAGTCCAGTCGGTAGCCCAGCTTCCCACTGTGGAAACCGAAACGTAATAAACAATGAACATTACGACCGCAAAGATCGGCAGAGCCAAAAATCTGTTTGTTACAATTCTGTCGATTTTATCCGAGATTGTCATTCCGCCCTGATTTTTCTTTTTAAGACAGCCCTTGATGATCGAAGCTATGTAAATATATCTTTCGTTTGTGATAATGCTTTCCGAGTCGTCGTCCAGTTCCTTTTCAGCGGCAACGATATCGTTCTCAATATGAGCCCTCACCTCGTCGGACATATTGAGCTGTTCAAGAACCTTTTCATCTCTTTCAAAGATCTTGATAGCATACCATCTCTGCTTTGCCTCTTCAACATCATGAAGGAAAGCCTCCTCAATATGCGCAATAGCGTGCTCAACAACTCCGTTAAACGAGTGCTGAGGGATCACAGCCTCTTTCTTCTTAGCCGCTGCGATAGCCAGATCGGCAGCCTCGGTAATTCCTTTGCCTTTAAGTGCGGAGATCTTGCACACCTGGCAGCCAAGCTCCTTAGCAAGCTGTTCGGTATTGATCTTATCGCCGTTCTTTTCAACAACGTCCATCATATTGACAGCTACGACTACAGGAATTCCAAGCTCCACAAGCTGTGTCGTGAGATACAGATTTCTTTCAAGGTTCGTACCGTCAATAATGTTCAGGATAGCGTCGGGACGCTCGTTTATAAGGTAATTTCTCGCAACAACTTCCTCAAGCGTGTAAGGCGAAAGCGAATATATACCCGGGAGGTCTGTGATTATTGCCTCCTTATTGCCCTTATATTTACCCTCTTTCTTTTCAACCGTAACGCCGGGCCAGTTTCCCACAAACTGATTTGAGCCTGTCAGCGCGTTGAAAAGAGTTGTTTTACCGCAGTTAGGGTTTCCCGCAAGAGCTATTTTCAACTCCATCTAAATCAATTCCTTTCCTCACATTAGTTAAAGCTAACTTGTGAATAAAATATTAAACCGTTTCAATCATCTCAGCGTCCGCTTTTCTCAGCGAAAGCTCGTAGCCTCTTACGGTTACTTCAACAGGATCCCCTAAAGGAGCAACCTTTCTTACATAAATATCAACGCCTTTTGTGATACCCATGTCCATAATTCTTCTTTTGACTGCGCCTGCGCCGCTGAGCTTTTTAACTGTAACGGTATCGCCGACCTTTGCGTCTCTTAAAGTTGACATATTCTTCCTCCTTAAATATAGAGCCCGTCCCTACAAAAGTTTTGTATATGTATTTTCATACAAATTTTGCTGTACAGTTCCGACAAAAAAATCCGCCGAGGACATACGCAACGTCCCATAAAAACAGGCTCTTGATTTACTTATACCATAATTTTCGCAGCCATTTCCTTTGAAACGGCTACACGGGAGTCCTTAATGTTCACAATAACATTTCCTCCCATAGTGTTGACTACCGTCACCGAACTGCCTGCAACAAATCCCAGATTTTCAAGAAATTTTCTTGTTTCGGGATTTCCGCCGACCTTTTTAATCATATTTTCTTCGCCTAAATTTGCGAGTGTAAGCGGCATCATTGTTCCTCCAATCCGTCAGTTACCTGCAACTAACCATTCTTTTGATATAGAGGTCAGAGCGTCATATCTTAGCTGAGAAACAAATCACTTAAAATAAGTTTCATATGTATAACTCAGTTAGTATTTTCTAACCATATATAAGTTTACCTCTATTTATTTGGTTTGTCAACCCTTTTTGTATATATTTCCTCACTTTTGTTAGTCTGCACAAACTCTGGTTAGTTTATCATAACTATTTTTGTGCATTTAGTTAGTCATATTTAACTTTTCGCAAATTTACGATATTCTCAGAGCTTTGTAAATGTCAACTCCGCTGTTGAGCTTGCCTATCATATAGCTGCGGCATTTGTTATAGCTGTTAAAAATGCGTTTTGCTCTTTCTTCGTCGGAATAGACCTTCCAGTAGCCGCAAAGCAGATAATTTTCACCCTTATTATCGATAAAGCCCTGAATATCCTCCACAGGATAACCGAGAAAAAGTCCTATCTCGTGCGGAAAATCTCCGCTGCCGACAATTTTCTCTGCAAGCCTATCAATGCGCTGCTGCGTGGTCATATCTTCGTCATAGCCGAATTTCCCAAACATTCTGAGGACTTTTTCATTATTCATATGACGTTCAAGGACTTTTTCGTTATACATCAGTAAAAGCCTTCTGTTTTTCAAACAGCACAGCTCGCGGATTTTTAAACCTTTGACCGCCGCCTTTCTGTTGAAACGGCTTATGCTCTCCCCGACGCTTTCGGTGTCGGTCACGCTGAAAAGGCTTGCGGGCTTTACTCCCAGCATTGCGGGACTTGAATGAAAAGCAAGAATTTTTTCAAACTCGTTATATCCGACGTTTCTCATTGGTACTCCTTCTTGGTTAGCGTTCGCTAACCGTATATCATAAAAATAGATTTATTCCGCGCAAGCGCAATACTTACTAAGAACGTTTTTCAGCGCGGACACGCTTGAACTGCGGCATATCTCCACAGGGAAATTCAGCTTTTCCGCTCTCTGATTAACTCCGTTAAGCAGCTTGTGCGACACAGTATCCGTAAACACAACGGCAAGGTCCGGACTGCCTATCTTCTTATCAAAATTTGTGGCGTATTTTATAAACACCTTAGCCTTACAGTCAAAGGACTTGCATATATCCTTGTATCTTGTAGCCATTCTGTCGTTTCCGCCCACGATCACAACACTCATCAGGTCACCTCTTTTCAGTATATTCAGTTAGTTCTTACTAACTGAATATATATTATCATACATCAGTCCTGTTAGTCAAGGGTTACTTATGAATATTTAATAAACTTTGACAATAAATTTTCCCTGCTGTGATTATTTTGCGTTGCAAAGCTGTATTTATCAATAAAAATTGCAGGAAACTTCTGTGAAATTTCCTGCAAAAATATTATAATATCAAAGTCATTCCCTCGCCGTTGTCTTTAAAGCCAAGCTTTTCATAGAGAAGTCTTCCCTCATTGGTAGCGTCAAGTGAAATTTCCGTAATGCCTTTAGCTTTCGCCTCGTCAATAAGGGACTTCACCATTTGCTCTCCGATACCGCGTCTGCGGAATTTTTCACGGGTGTAAACATTCATCAGGTGCGCACGTTTTCCCGTAGGGTGAGAAAACGTCGGCATTAGATCGATATAGCAAAGCGTGGCACAGCCCGCAGGCTCGTCCTCAAAGGCTATGACAGTAGTCTGATTGCCCTCAAGAAAATATGCTCTTGACGTTTGGATAAAATCTCGGTCAAATTCAAAGTCCTGCTCCAGATCATTTACTACTTTGAGCATTTCAAGTCTCAGCTCCATCATCAGGTCAAGGTCTGCGGCTGTTGATTTTTTGAACTTTAACATTATATTACGCTCCTTAAATTTTTTCCCTTATAGTAAATTAGAATTTGTCAGCAAGAGTCGCTACGTTTTATTACCATATTACACCTTGACCATAATTCTTCTTTGTAACGGAAAGCATCATTCTCTGTGTGTCGACCTGTAAAACCAACGCTTTCATAGCATCGTTTTGCTCTTGTATTTTCGGAGAATACCATAAGTTGAACAGCATCGGCGTTTGTAACATCAAATGAATATCGGACAGCCTGTCGAAGCATTTCCTTTCCCAAACCAATTCCACGCTTAACAGGATCAACCATAACAAATTTAAGCATTCCTTCATTGGTGTCCTTGTTTAGTGAATAACAGAAAAAACCCTCAATTATCCCATTGTCATCTATGGTTACAAACGGATAATCGCCGTCCTTTGACAATATATCAGCCAAAAGTTGATTAAAATTTTCTCTTTGAAGCGGAAATGATGTCCGGTTTGCACACCACATAGCATGAGTTCTTTCATCTGTTATCCAATCCTTAATACTTTCAAAGTCACTGTCAATCTTGTATTCTCTTATCTTCATTTTTTTATCTCCTTGTCTGATATGTCTACAAATCCCGATTTTTCTTAACAATCTAAAAAATCATTTACCCAAAAACTCCAGATTTTTTGAAATAAGCTCACATCTCTGCTTTACGCAGTCAACCGAACGCAGAGGGTCCGACGGAGTATTAAACGTGTAGTCCATAAGCTTGTCCACAGTAGTTGCGGCAACGTGCACTCTTGTGTCCGAGGACGCATAATAAATATAGATATCGCCGTTTTCACGAACGACTGCGCCGTTTGTAAAGCAAACGTTTGAAACGTCGCCCACTCTCTCAGCGCCGTGGGGAGCAATGAAAAGTCCCGACGGAGACGCAATAAGCTTGCCTGGGTCTTTGAGATCCGTTGCGAAAACATAGATAACATATCTCAGTCCCGCGGCTGTGTTTCTTACGCCGTGTGCAATATGTATCCAGCCCTTGGGGGTCTTGATAGGTACCGCTCCCGCGCCGTTTTTGACCTCGGTGACAGTGTGATACTGTCTGGGAGATATCACGACCTCGTCGGTACAGATAACCGGATCAGTTATGTCCTCGCAAAGCCCGAAGCATACTCCTCCGCCAGAACCCGTCTCGATGAAATCGTCCTGCGGACGTGTGTAGAAAGCGTACTTTCCGTCGACAAACTCAGGATGAAGAACCACGTTTCTCTGCTGAGGAGACTTTGATCTGAGGTTGGGAAGTCTCTCCCACGTTTTCAGATCCTTGGTTCTTACAATACCCGCCTGCGCAACTGCGGCGGACAGATCGTTTACGGACTTATCCTTGCTCTCGGAACAGAACACGCCGTATATCCAGCCGTCCTCGTGCCGGGTAAGTCTCATATCGTATACGTTCGTCTCCTCAGGCTCCGTATCGGGAAGCTGTACGGGGAAATCCCAAAATTTAAAACCGTCCACAGGACTTTCGCTTTCAGCCACGGCAAAAAACGACTTTCTGTCGTTTCCCTCAACTCTTGCCACAAGGTAGTATTTCCCGTTCATATAAATCGCGCCCGAGTTCAGCACCGCATTGATACCAAGTCTCTCCATAAAATACGGATTTGTCTCAGGGTTAAAATCATACCTCCATATCAGCGGAGCGTGCTCAGCAGTTAGTACGGGATACTCATATCTGTCATAAATTCCGTTATAGCACTCGGAAACCTTGTTTTTGCGTGTGATGAGCTGTTCGTATTTCTGCTCAGCTCTTGCCTTGTTCTTTTCAAAATTACTCATATCATATTCCTTTCTCGGCAAACCGAAAATAAATTAATACTGCCTTTCAAGTATACTATAATATTCCATAAAATGCAATAGCATTTTTCAAGTCAAACGTTTTCATATAGAATATTTTATCATTTGCACAAAAAACAGTTTAATAAAAAAGGACGATAGCGCAATAACGCACAACCGTCCCAATCTCTATTCTATAAAGCCCGCTTTTGAAAACGGATATATCCTCAGTATCGCCTTTGAATAAATACGGCTTTTATGTACGCAGCCGATCTTGTCCGAACGGCTGTCAACGGACACTACGCGGTTATCTCCCATAAGAAAATAGGATTTTTCGGGGACTTTCACCGAAATCTCTTCCATTTTCCCGTGAGCGTAAGGCTCTTTAACAGCTTTACCGTCAATTGTGAAAACACCCTCGGAAGTTATCTCAACACGCTCCCCCGCTGTCGCCGCCACTCGTTTTATCAGCAGGTTTCCGCCGTGTCGGAAAATCACCACATCTCCCCTCTTTACTCTTGCAAATCTGCGGGAGATTATAAACTCCCCATCCTCAAGAGCAGGGCTCATACTCTCACCCGATACCTGAAACATCGGAAACACAGCTTTGACCAATAAAGCGGCAGAGCAGGTACACAGCACAGAGGAAATTATTTTTCTTACTTTAAAATTCCTGTTCGTCAAAGCTTACACCCACATTCCTCTGAAAGTCTCGCCGCCCACAGTCCTGATATGACGGGAGGTTATTTTCAAGGCCTTTTCCTGTTTAACTTTTTCAAGCATTATCTGTATATATGTCTGTCCGCCTTTGACAACGATATTTTCATTGCCGTCTCCGCTGTCAAATTTATTTGATCCTATTACCTTTACCTGATATCTGTCGGAGGCATATGCGCTGCCGATATCTGCCGCGCAGCTTGTAACAGTATTTCTTTTTTCGGACATATCGGTGATTTGATTTGAGAAAACAATATCAAAGGTCAACTCTTTCAGCCCGCAAAATTGTCCGCAGCCCGTGATTATAACGGTAGCCTTTCCCACTGCGGTGTTGTTGTAATATTTTACCTTGTAATCGACATCTTCCACAAGCCTGTCGCCATTGCAGTAAACGCCGAAGGACTGTTCTCTCGCCTTGCCGTTGTAAGCGACCTGCGGCTTCAGATCCGTAGTGCAGTCCGCCACAGTCGCTTTTGTACGTACCTCCAACGCGTCGGAATTTACTCCGCTATGGAGCGTTTCTCCCGCATTTACAAGGCCCTGTACCTTATATTCATACTTTGTATGAGAATAAAGTCCCGCATCAACATAGCTTGTACTGTAGACCTGCGCAACAGTCTCATAATCGTCCTCCGAACCCGCAAGTCTGCGGAGAACGGCGTACTCTTCCGCCTCGGACACGCTCTCCCACGAAAGCTGAACTTGATCCTCATAAATTCCGTCGGCAGCAAGCTTCTTAGGCGCGTCCACAGATAACGTGCCGCCCGACGACGCGTTAAGCTTGCCGTCCGAATTGCCCTCATAGCTGTTGGAGCCTATTCTGATCTTTGCGTTATCGGCAGCCGCAATTCCGTAGCCGCCGTTATTTTTCAGGGTGTTTTCCTTGACTGTGACCTCAACTCCGCTGTCGGCGTAAACTCCGCCCTTTTTATTTGAAACAAGAGTATTTTTCTTGGCGCTGCCTGTTCCCCCTGTAAATATAACGCCATATCCGCCGCTTTCCTCAACCGTGTTTTCGCTTATATCGGCAGCAGCCTCCTTTGTGATTTTGATACCGTGAGAACCCGCTTTTTTTACTATATTTCCGCTTACTGTGACTTCCGACGAATTTATCGAAACGTAAATGCCCGACGCCCCCGACGAGGTGCAGGTATTATCCTTTACCGTCACATTGGAGCTTGTATCACCCACATAAATTCCGCTCTGAAAACCATCGCTGACCTTATTACTCTGAACGGCGGTATCCGTCGAATTCTTTACAATTATCAAATCGGATTTATAATAATTCTCCGAACTGTCATATTTCACAGTATTGGACTTGACCTGAATGCCGCCGGTATCGTTAAGAATGACGGCGCTGCCCGACGTAGTTATCGTATTATCAGTGATTTTCACTCCCTCAACTTTATAGTCGTAATCGAAATAATAACTTCCTGTAAGCTTACGTCCGTAAATCTGTATACCAAAAGGGTCGGGAACATAGCTTGTCACATTACAGTCAATGGTATTCTTTCTGATAATGGTGTCGGCATTGTCATTTATCCTGTCTTTGATGCCTTCCCAACCTGCAACGGGAGCATTGTAGCCCGAATATTCCAAAGGGGTCATATACTTGAAATCAATGCCGTTTCCCACATTAGTCATCGTGTTATTCTCCACCAGGCAGTTCTTGTAGTTCTGCATAATCATAGCGGTAGAGGTTATATTTTCAAATGTGTTTCCCGAAATCAGTATATTTGTATAGTACACTCCCACCGTAGCCGAATGAGAGCCGAAACCTCTCATCAGATCGTAAAACTTGTTGTTCCTGATGACCACATTGTCGCAGGAAGTATCGTCAAAAGGCTCAAAATGAACAAAGATCTCCTTATTGTTCATAGTGTCAAGCTGTATCGCTTCTTTTTCCTTCTCGCCGTAATATTCGTGGAAAGTGCAGTTTTCAATGGTAACATTCTGCGCTCCTCCGATCTCAAGAAGATGTCCGTTATAATTATCGCGGAATTCCACGCCGTTTATCCAGAGATTTTTTATATGTCCAAGACGGACATTTGAAAACGGCGTGGACGCAGAATTTGTATTTCCGTCGAAACAGCCGCCCTCGATAATGATATTGCGTTCTCCGTCATAGCCTCCCGACGGGTTTTGCAGAGCGTTTCTGAACATAAAGCCTACGTTGAAATTTCTTACAATGGTCGCGCCCTTCATATAAAGCCATGTATTTGAGTAGATTTTCAAGGGGCGGTTTATAATATAAGTTCCCTCGGGAATGACCACCTTCAGCTGCACCGTATCGCTGGCGTTATCCACCGCATAATACAGCGCGCTCTGAATAGCCTTGTATGAGTCCTTATTACCCGTAGGGTCTGCGCCGAAGTCGGTAACGTCCACTTGTATCGCGGTATCGTAGCCCGTTATCTGCGCACCCGTTGCAGTAGAGCCCGTAATTTTCGCATAATCAAAAGCAAAGCACCTTGCCGGCATCAGCATAACGGCAATGAAAAAAGCCGCCGCAAATGAAATCAAGGTGCGATTTATACTTAACAAACCTCATCTTTCCTTTCGCTGTCTGTCTCCGATTTTTTCTGTCTGTTTTCAGGCAATGCCGCCTGTACATAATTATTTTTACACACAATACATTATAGCAAATCTTTTCAGCATTGTCAACCGCCGACAGCTTAATTTCCGCATTTTCCCTGTGGCAAAATTTGTCTGAGCGTTCTGCAAAGGGGTTGAAAGTCCCGATAAAACGTGATATAATAAGACAGATAATAAAATACAAAATCGGAGGAATATATAATGAACTATACGCCGTACAAAAGAAAAGCATACTACTATGAGACCGACAGAATGGATATTGTACATCATTCAAACTATGTCCGCTGGCTTGAGGAAGCTCGTGTAGACCTTATGAGCCAAATGGGCTACGACTTTGTGGAAATGGAAAAGCTGGGAGTAGTCTCTCCCGTTCTATCCGTCGAGACACACTATAAATTTCCCGTTAGGTTCGGAGACGAATTCGAGATCAGGTGTAAAGTAACAAAATTTAACGGCTGCCGGTTTGAGCTGGACTATGAGGTATTTAATCTCACCACGCAGAAAATTTCCTGCAATGCGCATTCTTCCCATTGTTTTACCGCTGCGGACTTAAAGCCTATCAGACTTCAGAAGAAATTTCCAGATATCTATAAGAAGTTTTCTCAGGCGATTTCAACGGAAAACACTAAGTATCTGAAATACGGCGAACCGGAGGATATCGATACTTGGATTGAGCTTGTATCAGAAGTCCACCAAAGCTTCCCCGGATTGGAAACGGAAGATAAAATTGCAGAGCACAGAAATACCGTTTTGAAATTTATGAGCCGAAAAGAGGCAATATGCGTAAAGTACGATGATAAAATCGCAGGCGTTATTCTGTTTTCCAAAAAACATAATATGATTTGCTGTCTGGCGGTTTCCCCGAAACACAGACGAAAAGGGATAGCGTCAATGCTTATTGAGGAAGCTCTGAAAAATCTGAACCGTGAGAAAGACATTACCGT
The DNA here is from genome assembly GCA_030531185.1 of Ruminococcus sp. Taxonomy (GTDB): domain Bacteria; phylum Bacillota; class Clostridia; order Oscillospirales; family Ruminococcaceae; genus Hominimerdicola. The sequence continues at coordinate 1,348 of JAUNOG010000021.1, read as the reverse complement.
ATCCACATTCAGAGAAAACGATCCGAAAGGAATTGCTCCGCGGGCGCTTTACAAGAAATTCGGCTTTGAGGAAGGCGAACTTACAGAGGAATTCGGCTATCCTAACCAAATATTTATTCTGCGTGCGCAAACACAATCATAACTTTGAAAAATATATATAGCATATTCAGCCGCTTGCTCAAGATATGCAAGAGCATCGATGACGAAAGATTTGTCCGCATTTCAGGCAGACTGAAAGAAGTCGCAAGGTAAAAGCTGTAAGATCATATGAAGCATTGTTTGATTTTTTACTATAATGTACATAAAATACACCAAGAAGAAAAATCATCTTCTTGGTGTATTACTTCTTTGTTGGAATTGTAGTTTCTCCATTGAAATTTCTTGCGGCTGCGTCTACTGTTCGATCTGCTTTCCCAGAAACATAGCCGCCGCTTTACAAAGCATTGACTGATTTTCTGTCGCTCTCTCACTGTCGCTGCTTGCCATAAACGCTACAGCGCCTGAAATATCTCCGTTTGAAATTATAGGAGCGATAGTCAATGCGTGAGCGGCAACGCCCTCCACAGGACGAAATATCTCTTTATCATCGGTGTACTCATAGCTTTTTCGGCTTTCAAGCATATCCTCCAACGCGGAAGAAAGTCTGCGCTGTGAATATTCCCTTTTAGACACTCCCGACACCGCTACGACGTGATCTTTGTCAAAGATGACCGCAGGCGCTCCGCCCAGTTTTGAGATGACTTCCGCCGCTTGCAAAGCTCCGTCGGAAAGCTCGTTGATCGGCGAGTACTTTTTGAAAATGACCTCGCCGTCCGGATTTGTGTAGATTTCAAGGGGGTCGCCCTCACGAATACGCATAGTTCTTCTGATCTCCTTGGGAATTACTACTCTGCCGAGGTCGTCAATTCGGCGTACTATTCCTGTTGCTTTCATATTTATGACCTCCAAAATTAATTCAAAATTGCAGTAATATTATTTGCAGACGTTGTCATTTTATGCAGGAATTCAACGGATATATTTTAGATTTTAAAAAACCTATAAGCAAAATTTCAAAATCTAAAATTTTTCAGCGTATTACGGAATATAGAAAATTTATTGACATTGCCCTGAATTTATGATAAACTGTAATTATTCAAAAACAAAATACGGAGATCAGATTATGGAGTTCGATATAAAAAAAGAACTGCGGAAAAAAATCCGAAAAGAGATCAGACCCATTTTGTATGAACAGGGATTTGTTTTAAATAAACCGACATCTTACATACGAGAAACAAACGGTTTGTTACAGCAATTTTATTTTCAACTGAGAACCTGCGGCAATGCTGCTGCTCCACAGAAGCGGTACGGT
>JAUNOG010000074.1 GCA_030531185.1 Ruminococcus sp. | reverse complement strand
TATTTTACTAATGATAATTTCAACTGCAATTAACGGATTTACTCATCTTTCTCTATTCGGTACTTCATATCGCAGCGAGGGATTATTAGGTTATTTAAGCTATTTTGTTTATTTTGCCCTTGCATACATAAGCTCTAACCAAAAGCTTATAAAGACATTTATGTATATTTTTACAAGTATAGCTGCCATACTTGAAATCTTCCCGATAATAGACTATTTCAGCGAAAGCTGTCATTTCTCAATAGGAGGTGCAATTTTTCTTTTCAGTCATCACAATCATTATGGTTACTATCTGCTTATTTCAATGATAACTGCTGTAATGCTTTTCATTACAGAAAAGAAACTGTGGTTAAAAATACTGTTTATTATTAAATTTGCCATTGCTGTATTCGGATTGTTAATCAACAACACATTCGGCTGTCAGCTTGCGGCTATGGTGACATTGCTCTTCATAGTTATAGTTTACTCACTGCATCAATGTAAATTTAAACTTATCACGCTAATTCCCATTACGGTATATGTAATTACAATGTTATTCGGCTATTTTATCTCTGACGGTATCAAGCTAAATATAAACGGTAATTTTCATCAGATGTCTAACGACACCAATGCTTTGACAGATAATATCGACGACGTTGAATTTTCAACGGGCGTATCAAGAATGATCTTGTGGGAAAATACTTTGGATTATATACACGAAAAGCCTTTGCTTGGCTTTTCCGCAGATGCAACCGGAGAACGCTTACTAGCAGCCAGCAACGACAGCGACCGCTGCCACAATGAATACCTCAACTATGCCGTTTCCTATGGAATACCTGCGGCAATATTCTATATTGCGGGTATTATGACGATCTACCTGAGGGGACTGTGCCGCAGAAAGGAGCTTTCGCAGTTCAATCTTATCGGTCTGTGCGTAGGTTTTGCTTATCTTGTTTCTGCATTCGTTGGAAACTCTATGTATTACACAGCTCCGTTTTTGTTTATAATGTTAGGGTTCGGATACAGTAAATATTCCCCAGAAGATGAAAACTCCGATGACAATACCATTGAGAACTTGACTTTATCTGAAACGATAAGCGCAGAATAAATTCTTCCATAAAATTTATATCCCCCGACTTTAAATGCCGGGGGATATTTTATTGAATATTACTGTCCCACAACGCCCTGAATAGCCTCAATGATCTCGGGGAAATACCAATCTAATTCCGCTCTGTTGAGCAGTCCGAAGTTTTCTCCTGCGCCTACTCTTGTGCCGTTGTCCCACCAGATACAGGGTACGCCGTACTCTTTGGCTTTGGTAAGATAGTCTGTAACGCACTGTACTCTGTCGTCAATGTTGTCCTTGTTGACCGAGCCGAATTCTCCGACAATAACCGGAATATCTCTGTCAAGGAAATAAGTCTTGATGTTCTCAAAAAGCTCGTTTATCGAGTTATCGTTTTGATCGTAAACGTCTGTACCCTGAGTATCGAGAGCAAACGAATATGGCAGGTATGCGTGAATAGAAACTATTATCTTATCGCTGTCCTCGGGAATTTCAAGCGCCTGCATATTCGTTGCCGAGGACGACGCCGCATAAGGCGTTACCATAAGGCAGCGGTCTGCATTGTTTCCGCCTGTTGCACGAACCGTTTCAACAAAGGTCTTTGCATATTTGTTTACTATCTCTCTGGACTCGCCTGTACCTGTCCACTCTGCGCCTTCGCCTCTGAGACGGGGTTCGTTAACGCCCTCGAAAATGAGATGTTCGTCGTAGCCCTTGAAACGCTCCGCTATCTGCGTCCAGACAGCCTCAAGCTGCTTTAAATCCTCGTCAACGTCCGCCTCAACGGGCATATACCACTCCTCGTGGTGAGTGTTGAGGATAACGAACATATCGTTGTCGATACCGTAGTTTACTACCTCCTGCACTCTGTCGAGCCACGCGGGGTCGATCGTGTAGTCGTCCTCAAGGTGCGTGCCCCACGAGGTCGGAACTCTCAGCACGTTGAAGCCCGCCGCCTTGACCATATCTATCATCGCCTTGTCGGTAACAAGATTTCCCCAGGAAACCTCTGCGTCAACGCCCGAACCGCCCGTTGCGTCCAACGTGTTTCCTAAGTTCCAGCCGACCTTCATCTGCGCTACAAGGTCTTTAGCGGAGGTAACCGTCATAGGGTCATTGGTGTGCGTCTTTGACACGTCGGAGCCTCCGCCGCTGCTGTCATTTTCTTCTGCGGACGACGTATCCGCCGCAGAGCCGCTGTCCTCCTCCTTATCTCCGCAGGAGGTAAGCATTACCATACCCATTGTCAATGCAAGGGTACAAGCTAAAATTTTCTTGATTTTCATAGTTATTGTCCTTTCCGTTTAGAATTTCAGATATTAAGAAACTAGAAGCTAGATTCTTTCGTTGGGAATGATCGGCTTTAAATTACCGTCCTTGACTATCTCAACATAGTCCTCTATGGAGCAAAGCTCCTTTTCCGTCTCGATACCGCTTATACGCTCGGAAGATACCCACAGATGATGATTGTCCGTTCCGCCCGTCTGCACAAAACCGAACTGCTCCGCGTACCATTTTGCACGGTCGTTGTAAACTTCCTTGCTGTTTCCGCTGTTGTAGACCTCTACTCCGTCTATCCACTTCGGCAGAAGCTTTATCTCGTGGATATACCAGTCCGCCTCTCTGAACGGGTGAGCGTGGATAAGAATTCCGCCTGCCTTGTGTACCTTGTCCGCAAACTGATAAAAGCTTATGTCGCAGATGTTTTCGTTTTCCAGAAGCCACTGCTTGTCAACGCCGTAGGTAAGCAGGTCTGCGCCGAAATAGGAATACTCTATGCCGAAAAATACCTTCAGCCCGACTTCGTCCCCCACAGCCTTAGCGTTTTCGTAGCCCTTGCAGTAGCGGTTTACTCTGTCCTCCCAGTTAAGATAATTGGTAACGGCGGTATTTCCGTTGAAGAAATGGTCTGTGACGATTATTCCGTCGTAACCCAGCTCTTTGTAACGTCTTGCCTGCTCCGCTCCGCTTGCCGAGGCACAGCCGCTGCCCTCTGCGGTGTGCAGATGCGTTTCGTATTTAAACATCAGAAGTCAACTCCTCCGGAAATGACCTCCATACACATTCTTCCGTTATGATAAGGACACTTCCAAGGACCTACTATCTCCTTGAAATCGTGGGGCTTATGCTCGAATGAGACCTCGGAATACCATTCGGAACCCTCTCTCTTATCAATAATGTCGGACTTGATGTACTCCCAAACCGACCTTGCCGCCTCAAGGAACTTTTTATCTCCGCTGTGCCGATAAGCGTTGATAAAGCCTACAACGCTTTCAGCCTGTACCCACCATACTCTCTTGCGGTCGATCTTGTCATTCTCACGCTCATTGTTGAGCGCGCCGTCCTCCAGAGCGATATTGTAGATGTTGTTTGAGATTTTCAAGTCCATTGCGGCAAACTCCTTTTTGAGCTTTTCATCTCCCAGCACGTCGCAGGCTCTGTCCATAAGCCAAGTAGCCTCGATATCGTGTCCGTAGGAGTGAATATCCCCCACAAGGTTAAACTTTGTATCAAAGAATACTTTAAGCGCATTGGTCTCGGGAGTATAAACAATATCTCTCATCTGCCCCAGCTGGAATTTAAGCCTTTCGGCAACCTTTTCGTTTTTGTCCGCAAGATAAAGCTCGGTGTAAGCCTCGATAAGATGAAGAATGGCGTTCATAGTCTTATCAGCCTGCAAGCCGTTTTCCGACAGCGCGTCGTTGGACACCAAATTCCACTCTCTGTCAAAAGCCTCCCGATAGCCGTATTCGTCGAGAGTGTTTTCCTCGATATCGTTAAAAAGCTTATACGCCAGCGCAAGAGCGTCCTTGTCTCCGCTTGCTCTGTAATAGCAGGAAAGAGCATATATCGCAAAAGCGATATTATATGTATGTTTCATATCGTCCACAGGCTCGCCCTTGTAATTCATCATCCAGTAAACTCCGCCCTTTTCGTAGTCAACGCAGTTGTCCTTAATGAACTTATAAGCGTGCTTGGCGTAGTCCAGCAGGGTTTCGTCCTTTAAAGTAAGATATGCGTTGGAATAGAACCACAGAATTCTCGAATGGAGAATTACGCCCTTGTCCGCCTTTTTATCCAGCGTAAGGTCGTAGCCCATATAGCCGTAAAATCCGCCGTTTTCATCGTCCCTGAGACCGTTCCAGAACGGAATTATATGGTCTGTAAGCTCTTTTTTTACTTCTGAAATTATCATTGTTTATTACTCCTTATCAGTGCATTAATATATTTTAACTGAAAATATATCAGCTAATATCATCTGTATTATCGGAACTGTTTTCCGTAAGCCTTGTCCATTCCCCAAAATAGAAGGTTTCGCAGTCTGTCATATCAAAGCTGTCGGTCTGCTCGTTGTAAAAACCCACATAGACATTCTGAGCAGGCTCTGAAGCAATACTTTCTCCGCCCCGCACGACTTGTTCGGTATTAAAAATCACAGCATAATAATCGTCAAAAAATGCCTGTTTCGCTCTAATAGAGTTTATCTGATCTTCTTTGGAATAAAAGTATAAATTCAGAGAAGCTACTCTGTCCACAGCCTCCATACCGCGAAGTATTTCACATTTTCCGCTGTCATAATTATCCTTTCCGTCTGTGTAAATTATAAAATCGCCGCCTGAAAATTCAAATGTCATATTATGGAATGCTTGAATAAAGCAGCCGTTCGACAGCTTGTTTTCACGCTCTTTAAATTTTGTACTTAACGCCATTTTTTTAAGCTGCGGTACAATATAGAATTCCGGATCCTTTTCGTCATCATTCTGCGCCTTATAATATACCACAAGATTTTTTTCCTCGCAGAAAACCAAGCACGCCATCATATTTACCTCGCTGACCGTCATATCATAGATCATATACCTCAGCTCGTCTCCGTCGGCGTTCGTGATTTTATCCGACAGCTCCTCCAAATGCTTTGCGGAATACTCCTTCCCATAAAATTCATCTGCGTGAGCAACGATCTCCTCAGCAGAAAATCCCTCATCAGAACGTATATCAACCAATCCGTACCCGCTGCCTGTTAAAAGATCCCAATACATAGGATACCCGTTGCCGTTTTCGTCATCTATCGTTTTATTCCAACCTTTACTGACCTCATAGCTTATTCTGCCGCAGTCAACAACCGTAAAGCCGTCTTTTTTCTGAGACTGCGCAATCGCCTGCGCCATTTCACTGTCGGATCTGCTTTTTATCAGACTGCACCCGCCTGCCATTACCGCCGCACAAATAACTGCGGCAAGCTTCAAAACTGATATTTTCACTTGTCCCTTGTCTCCCCTCGCTTGGTATTGCTGTTATTTATTACGTTTATTGTACCATTCAATGATTTTGCGGCAATCGTTGAGATGCATTATCTGATGCTTTGTCATAGGCATTGTAATTATTCCCGAGACATTTTTCTTTCCCCAGTAATACATAAGCCCCTCGGTCTGTTCGGTCACTCCCCCCTCAGAGCTTATTCTCTGCACATCGGTTTCGGGGAAAGTTCTTTGCAGTTTCTCCAATGTAAGACTTTCAATAAAGCCTTTAGTTTTACGTCCGACCTCATTGCGGTATTCAAGCAGTCCGTCTATGGAAAGCTCCTCGCTTAAAGCAAATATCTCCTCGTCGGACATAGCGTTTCCCGTGTCGGTCACGCTTGTATTGAGCTTGCCTTTAAAATCTTCAAATACCTGCCTGCCGCGGCAAAGTAGAATGCTTGTGGTCAAGTCCTCGATACGGGTTATGTGCCATATATCCCACGCTGCGGTCATATTGGTTTTTGTCGGACATACCGAAAAATTATCCTTGCATATCTGTTCGGAAATCTCATCATAATATGTCCGTCCCGCACCGTAAACCTCTGAGGAATGCAGCTGCCCGTGCAGATATGCAAGAACGCTTTTTATCTCATCGATATCCTGCGGCTTTTTCAGCATTTGCTGAAGCCTTACAAATTCGGGATACCATTGCTCCTTTGCGTTATAAGCCATATGAAATTCCCCGTCTATCCGTCAATTCTCCTAGCCTCGATGTAGAAACGCTTATCCTCCGCGTGACCCATTGAGAACGTCTTTCTGGGCAGCGCTCCGTCGGCGATCACAGTTGGGAAAAGCTCGCTTTTCGCCATATCGGGGAGCAGAAATCCTATGGAATTATCCTTTTTGGAAAGCTCGTCTATGACCTCCGCACCGTGGATATAGTCTACCCTGCCGCCGTTTTCCGCTATGTACTTATCGAGGAAATTCTGGAGCGAGCCTACAGTAAGCTTTGAGGTCTGATTGTGGATATACATATCCTTATGTCTGCCGTCCTGAACAACGGTTATCTTCTGCTCGGACTTGTCCTCGGCAAGGTCAAGCTCCAGCACCATTTCAGTCAACAGTTTTTCGGTATTTACGCCCATAACAATTCTGTGTATAGCCTCAAACTCCAGCGCGGGAGAATGAAGATTTACTATCTCGACCAGCGCATAACGGCAGGGAGCGTTTGACATATCCTTGTCGGGATTTGCCCTTTTCTGCTCCTCATAAAACTCCTTAGCCGTCGCAAGGGAATGATTTCCGTCTCCCATAGCGTACACCAGAGGAGATTTCTCGTCAAGACCGTATTTTGCGTTGAATTCGTCGATGCCGCCCAGCTTTTCCAATGCGCTTAACACCGTATCCTGAGAGGACTTGTTTATAACATATCCGCTGATATGTCCGCCGTTTTTCATAAGGTCGAAATCGTATACCTTTTCAAACTCGGACTTTTTATCCGAAAGCGGCTCGACTACCGTCCTTTCGGTATCGTCTATCAGTATCATAATGTGCGGAAGCTCTATGGGCGCTCCCCTGCGCACCTTAATTCTCGGCGGAATTCTCTCTACGACCGTCGCCTCTGTGGCTCTCACCGCAGATTTAGAGCCTTTGTCATAGTCGTACTGCTCCAGATCGATCATACCCACGATACCCGCTCTCAGCTTGCCGTCGGACTGAATTCTTTCAACGTATACCATTGAGTTTTTATATTCCTTGAAGGTATCGGAACTTACATATTCAGCCATATTTTCGTGTATCTTATCAATACGGCTGTCCACGTCGTCATTTTCAAGATAGACCTCGGGCAGAATAAGGTTCAGCGCAGACTTTTTACCTCCTGCGATCTTGCTTACGTCCTCCCAGTACGCAGGCTCGGAGGTATACTGGTCGCAGGCAACTACCGCCCAGCTTTCCATATTCAGATTTTGCGGAATTAGTATATCCGCAGGCTTAAATGCAGTTGACATAATATCAGCTCCTAATTTCAATTTATTCTATACGCACTTCTGTATCGTATTTATTATTCTTTAATCCGCATTTCAGGTAAGCGGTTACGGCTATAATTATCTGCAAAGACGTCAATAAAAACGCATATCCCGCAAGGCATAAGGCATCTCCCAAAAAGAACCAGCCAACCAGAACAATAAGAGAACCAACCGCTATCAGTTCGCTGATGAGAAACGCCGTTATCATCAGCACGCTGCCTATAAGGATAACTCTTCCGCAAATCCGCTTAAATTCCCGAGAATTTGAAAATTTGAACAACAATTCCAGAAACACAGTCTGTACAGCCTGAATTATGCAGAATAGTGCGAATTCATATATATAGATATTTGCAATGCCCAACCGTTTCCACAATTCCTGCGATCTTCCGAAGTCAAATCGGCTCAGAACGATAAATACCGCAAACACAGCCGCCGCTTCCAAAAGAAATATGCAAACCGCTCCGCTTACTCTGCCGGAATGCTTTTGCTGCTTTCGATATACATACCCACTGAGATCCTGCGGCTTATATCCGCATTGAGCACAGCTTTCTCCGTTTTTGATTTTATTCCCGCAGTACGGACATCTATCCATAACTCTCCCCTTATCCGCCGATAACGTTTTCTTTTTGCTAATTCCAAAACAGGACGGCATTTTACCGTCCTGTTTTTCTTCTATTAATTCTCGTTAGCGCCGCAGCAGTTCTTGTACTTCTTTCCGCTGCCGCAGGGGCAAAGGTCGTTTCTGCCTACTTTATTAGCCTTGCGGACAGTCATATTGTGATGCTCCGCAGGCTTGAGAACAGCCTCTCTCTTAGGAGCCGCATTGTTTCTTCTTACCTGAATGGTGAACAGCATTCTTACCGTATCCTCACGTATGGACTCTATCATAGCGTCGAACATATCCATACCCTCCATACGGTATTCAACAACAGGGTTCTTCTGTCCGTATGAACGCAGTCCGATACCTCTCTTCAGCTCCTCCATATCGTCGATGTGATCCATCCACTTGGTATCAACGACCTTAAGCAGACAAACACGCTCTATTTCGTGAAGCAAGTCCGTACCCAGATCTTCTTCACGCTTGTCGTATATCTTAAGCGCTCTCTCGATAAGCATATCCTCAATGCTTTCCTTTGTTACCTCGTCAAGCTCCTGAGGAGTGTAGTTGAAATCGTCCTCGACCGTGATAAGCCCCATAAGTCTTTCTTTAAGGCCCTGTAAATTCCAGTCGTCCTGAATATCGCCCACAACGTACATATTGACAGAGTCGGTCACGAAATCCTTTATCATATCGATAATATACTCGTGGAGATCCTCGCCGTCCAGAACCTTTTGTCTTTGACCGTAGATGATCTCACGCTGTGTATTCATAACGTCGTCGTAGTTCAATACGTTCTTTCTGATATTGAAGTTTCTGCCCTCGATCTTCTTCTGCGAGGACTCGATTACGCTTGACAGCATTTTCGACTGAATAGGAGTATTCTCGTCCACATTAAGGGTATTCATCATACCCGTTATCTTATCGCCGCCGAAAATTCTCATAAGGTCGTCCTCAAGAGACAGGAAGAACGTGCTCTCTCCCGGGTCGCCCTGTCGTCCCGAACGTCCTCTGAGCTGATTGTCGATACGTCTTGACTCGTGTCTTTCAGTACCGATGATATAAAGTCCGCCCGCTTTTTTTACTTCCTCCGCCTTTTCCTTTATCTCTTCGGAATATTTAGCGTAAAGCTCTCTGTATCTCTTTCTTGCGGTAAGTATCTCCTCGTCCTGAGTGTTTGAAAAGCTTGCCGCCTCAACAGCCTGAGCCTCGGTATAGCCCTCCTTTTGGAGCTGAGCCAGCGACATATATTCAGCGTTACCGCCAAGCATAATATCCGTACCGCGTCCTGCCATATTGGTAGCAATGGTTACCGCGCCGTACTTACCGGCCTGAGCGACGATCATAGCCTCTCGGTCGTGGTATTTTGCGTTGAGCACCTCGTGCTTTACGCCCTTGTTTTTCAGCAGTCTTGAAAGATACTCGGACTTTTCAATTGAAACCGTACCCACGAGCACAGGCTGTCCCTTTTTGTGGCACTCGATTATCTGGTCGATAACGGCGTTGAACTTGCCCTTTTCGGTCTTGTAAACAACGTCGGGGTGATCCACTCTGATAACGGGTCTGTTGGTGGGGACTTCTATAACGTCCAGCTTGTAGATCTCTCTGAACTCGTCCTCCTCGGTAAGAGCAGTACCCGTCATACCCGAAAGCTTGCTGTAAAGTCTGAAATAATTCTGATATGTGATAGTTGCAATGGTCTTGGACTCTCTCTTGACCTCAACCTTTTCCTTAGCCTCGATAGCCTGATGAAGTCCGTCGTTGAAACGTCTGCCTTCCATTACACGCCCCGTGAACTCGTCAACGATAAGGACCTCGCCGTCCTTAACGATATAGTCAACGCCGTTTTTCATAACGCCGTTAGCCTTGATAGCCTGATTGATGTGATGTGCAAGGGTCATATTGTCGGCGTCCATAAGATTTATGACGTTAAACGCCTTTTCAGCCTTCTTTACGCCGCTCTTTGTGAGAGTTGCGGTCTTAGCCTTTTCGTCGATAATGTAATCGCCGTCCAGCAGGTCGTTGTCCGCCTTGTCGTCCATTTCAACGACCGTTACGGCTTTCAGCGTCTTGGCAAATCTGTCCGCAAGAGTATAAAGCTGAGTAGACTTATCTCCCTGTCCCGAAATGATAAGCGGAGTTCTCGCCTCGTCGATAAGGATAGAGTCGACCTCGTCGACTATGGCGAATGCGTGCTCA
>JAUNOG010000118.1 GCA_030531185.1 Ruminococcus sp. | reverse complement strand
CTTATGATTTTTCTTGCTTACAACAACCGCCGCGCCTGCTATAAGAGCCATACCTGCAAAGCCTGCCGCCGCACCTGTTGAGGGGTTAGCCGTGTGGTTTGTGTTCGCCGCCTTACTGCTGCTTGAAGACGACTTAGAAGATGTCGAGGACGTGCTGTCCGTTACGGACGACGTGTTATCAGACGAGGTTACCTCAGACGATGAAGATACCTCAGAAGAAGCCTCAGATGACGATACTTCTGACGATACTTCCGAAGAAGACGTTTCTGATGAAGTTTCGGAAGATGACGGTTCAACCTTTTTGAGAACGACATTCATTTTCTGCATATCCTTAGTGTCGGTAACTGAAATCGTGTTGTTTTCAAGCGTGTACTCCGTGCTGTCGATCTCAACAGTGTAATCGTCTGCGGGAATGTCATACAAAGTCAGACCGCTTTCCGGAAATTCAAACTTTGCATTGATGTTCAGTTGACTTCTGTAAGTAGATATATCAGAAATACCGCGGCCTCCTCCAAATGAGTGAATTTCTTTTCCGTTGAACGTACCTGATATTGTGAAAGTGTATGAGGATTGTATAGACGGTTCAGCAGTGTTGACCCAGACGTAAATATTACCCTCGCTGTCAGGAATTGCAGCAGTAACTACCGAACCGCTTAAAAATGCAAAGCTTACGTTTGCTCCGGTATTTTTATTGCCCCTTGTGGGACAGTTAACTATTCCTGCATCTGTATCATGGACAAACTCAAAATTGTCGGTTATTGAATCGGAGAACAAATCTTTCATATTCAGCTTGACTTGTATATATTCCTGCGAAGTGTTATAGCTTGTTGCATGAACTCCGCCTGCGTAGCTGCCGTCAACAATCCACTTATATTGTCCTTCCGGAATTGAAAAGCTTGCGATATCACCGGCGTATTCGCTGAAAACTTTTTTTGTTAAAATGTTTGAACTGTTTCCGTTATCATCAGCATAGGTAGAAAGCCAGAAACAGGAGTAATCATCACCGTTGGTCTTATACTCTTCGGCAGCGTCAAGCATAATCGTATTTGCGGGAACTGTCATTGTCTTGCCGGTGCTGTATTTTTCTGCGTCAAAATATACATAAGAACATTTATCGATAGGATAAATTGTGTCACCGTTATAAACCGAATGACCTAAATGATCCGGATTATAGTCTGAATAAAACTCTCCGTTGGGATATTTTGCCTGTAATTCGGTCTTGTCAAATTCAGCCCAAGGCAGTTTCCAATAGTTAGAGGGATAAAAATTTTCAATATTACTTATATCGTAAAGTCCCTCTGCGACTTCTGCAAACTTTTCTGAGCCGCCTTTCCATTTTGCAACGACCTCGCCGCCGCTGTTCTTTAAAGTAAAGTCTATCTCTCTTAAATCAATTTCGCCGCCGTCGACGTTTATGTTGAGATACGGTTCATTGAACTGATATTCCACCGTGTCGACGTCTGTGACGATAACTGCTCCTGCCTGTACAGCGAATGCAGATACCATAACCGCCGCCGCAGAAACAGAGACAGCCTTTCTGATAATACTTTTCATACGTTTTCATACTCCTTTATATTGTTTGGTAAACAAGTTAATAATTTACATTTTAATTATACAATATGTAGAAGAAGATTACAATATACATTTTAACTAATTTTTAACTTATTTTATTGTATTGTTTTTACAATTAATTATTTAAGCTGCATTTTTCTACGATTATCGTCATTTTATTGCACTTTTTGAATATAAATGCAGAAAAAAGAGCTGTGAAAATCTCACAGCTCTGATACTGTATAATTACTTTTTAGGCTCAATGACCTC
>JAUNOG010000073.1 GCA_030531185.1 Ruminococcus sp. | reverse complement strand
TATTATATATTTATATTTTATTTATATATAAGTGACATAGTAACATAAATAGTAATAAAACACAGTAAATAAGCGGTTTAAGGTGATGTCGGAAATGCGGTAATGATGTCAAGAGTTACGAGTAACTTCTTAATTGGAAATATTTTAAGATGGCGTGACATATTTCGGCAATAGTGTAATATTATTAATTTTTTCTGCGATGCTATATCCTTAATATTTACCGCATTGTCACTGTTTAAATAATATAGATAAAATATTTAGGCACTGTTTGTGCAATTTTACCTATTGACTTTTTTACAAATATAGGTGTATACTGTATATAGGAAATAAAATACAATCAGTGCCAAGTGTTTAGTTACCAAGTGCCGTATTTTTCCGCATTTTGCGGGGATAATGCGGCATTTTTTATTTGGAGGTAAATAATGACAAAGGCGGAAATGTTCAAAGCGGCTTTGGAAAAAGACCTAACTAAACACGAAAATGCAGAACTTCTGCTGGAGGTCTTGAAGGTTCAGGAAGAAAAAAACAAACCTATGGTGAATGCTGCAAAAAAGCAGTATGAATATTGTATGGAGCAAACGGCTGTGCTGGCTCGGTCGGGTAATGCAAAGCAGGGTGTATCTTGGTATGAGACCGCTCATAAGTTTGCGATATGGTCGGCTACCGAAGATTTCGATATGTATATGATCGCCAGCGAGTGGAACAGAGAACCGAGGGCGAGATTTTGGCTTCCTAGACGTGACGTACTGGAGGGTAAGCACCGCGTGGCGAGCCGAATACAGGAGTTTATCGATGATGATAAAGCTCTGTATCTCAGTCTTAGTACTCCTCCGGGAGCGGGAAAATCCACGCTTATAAAATTTTTGCTGTCTTACATAGCAGGGAAGTTCCCTCAGTCGGCGAATATGTATATAAGCTATTCCGACGGTATGTCGAAAATGATGTACGACAGCGTATCGGCAATGCTTACGGATACTGCGGAATACGGTCATAATGATATATTTTCAAACGGTTCTCCTGCTTTAAGCGCAGAGTACAGCACTATTTCTTACCGCAGAAAAGGAGATTTCCCCACTATCGGTATAATTTCACTGGGCGGTTCTGTAACAGGACGAACTAGAGCGAATAAATTTATGGTCACAGACGATCTTGTAAAGAATGCGGAGGTTGCGAGAAATCCCCAGAGACTTGAAACGCTCTGGCAGGACTACCGAGACACATTGACAACCAGACAGATAGGCGATAATGTCAAGCAAATAATGCTCGGTACGATATGGAGCTTGCACGATCCCATAAGCAAAATGAAAACCGAACACGAGGGCGACCCGAGATATAGGTTTATTGCTATACCTGTATGCGACGAGGACGGACACAGTAATTTTGAGTATAAATGCGCCGATAATTACACAGACAAGAAAATTCAAGATATTAAGGAAAACAGCGATCCCGTTACATTTTCCTGTCTGTATATGCAGACCCCCATAGAGCGCGAAGGTCTTGTGTTCAGCGAGGATAATGTGAATTGGTATAACGGAATTCTTCCTGAGGGCGGACTATTGCGGAAAATAGCTGTCTGCGACGTTGCGTGGGGCGGCGGAGATTTCCTGTCTATGCCGTTCGCATACATATATTCCGACGGCAGTATTTACATTCACAGTATTGTGTATAACAATAAGGATAAGAATGTTACTCAGCCCCTTGTGGCAGATCAGATAATTAAAAATAAGTCGGAGCAAATACGTTTCGAGGCGAACAACGGCGGCGACAGCTATGCCGAGAATATTGACAATGAATTGAGAAACAGAGGCGTGAGAACAAATATCACGTGGAAAAAAGCTCCTACAAACCAAAGTAAGATCGGCAGGATAATGCAGTATGCTCCTGATATAAAGAAAATGTACTTTCGAAACGATAAGGAACGCGGCGCTGAGTACGGAAAATTTTTAGAGGATCTGTTCAGATTTAATCAGAACGGAAAGAATATTCACGACGACGCTCCCGACAGTCTGGCTCAGCTATGCGACTTCTGGTTCAACGGAACGGCGACGGTTGAGGTCATACAGCGATTTGTATAAATTGCACAAAAAACGTAATGAAATTTCTACACGAGGTTTTATGGTAATTTGCTTGACATAGGTTTATAATTATAATCAGCAGGGGAGGCATATGCCTATGGATAATAAAAACAGACGCGTAGAAATATTTTGCCCTAGCTGTAAAAGGGCTGGCATTAAGCGAAAGCTTATGGAAGCGGACAGATCGGCGACAGGCTTGATATATCCTTACTGCAAGGCGTGCAAAAGAAATGTTAAGGTGAAATTGCCGCTGAATAAGTAAAATTTAATAATATGTATATGTACATAGCGGAGTAATATCTACCGCTGAGAGTTATTTTTTCAGTGCCAAGTGCTTAATTGCCAAGTGCCTATTAGCTATCTGAATTTAATTAAAATTCGGGTGGCTGGTGGGCACTTTTTGCTTTTTTTACAGAGGAGGCATCTAAATGAAGTCAAAGTTAAACGGCAGACGAAGAATTTACAGTTCTTATACTGAGGTCACAGATGAGAATGTTACCGATATTATTAAACAGGCTTACGCAAAACATCTTGATAACAGGGAGGAAATTGAATATCTGCACCGATATTTAAAAGGCGACCAACCGATACTCAGACGTATTAAAGAAGTCCGTCCCGAGATATGCAATAAAATAGTAGAAAACCACGCAATGGAAATCAATAATTTCAAAGTCGGCTTTATATTCGGCGAACCTGTACAGTATGTAAAACGAGGCGATTGCCAGCTTGACGAGACCAAAGCTGAGTTACCCTCAGACGACGGAATTGCAGGTCTTAACGAGTATATGCAGGAGGACGATAAAGCCAGCAAGGACAGAGAGCTTGCGGAGTGGATAAACCAATGCGGCGTAGGATATAAAATGCCGCTCCCTACCGAAAAGGGAGCTGATATACCGTTTGAGACATATATACTTGACCCGAGAACCACGTTTGTTGTGTATACGAATGATTACCGAAAAAAGCCTTTGATTGGCTGTACTTACTCTATATGTAAAGATTACTCCCGAAAAAACAAATTTTATAGCGTATTTGATGTGTATTCGGATAAATACTGCTGGAAAATCACCAATAAAGACGGCTGGCAGATCATTCGTAAAAGTATTAACGGAATAGGTGCAATACCTATCATAGAGTATAACAATAATCCCGAGCGTATCGGTTCTTTTGAGTGCGTAATTACAATATGCGACGCTATAAATCTTATTGCCTCAAATAATCTTGACGGTATCGAGCAGATAATTCAGGCGTTCACCTGGTTTGACAATGTGGACATTGACCAAGAGAGCTTTAAGGCACTGAAAGATATGGGAGCTATTAAGACAAAATCTCCTGTGGGACAGCAGGCTAATATAAAAACCGTTGAAACCAAGCTTGATACAACTCAGACCCAGACAGCAAAGGACGATCTTTACGATAGAATGCTTACAATCGCTTGCGTTCCCGACCGCAGAGCGTCGGCGGGAGGCAATACAGGGCAGGCGCTTATTATAGGCGAGGGCTGGATAATGGCTGAAAGCTCTGCTAAAGCCTTTGAACTGATGTTTGCAAAGCCTGAAAAGGAATATTTAAGGGTAGTGCTGAAATGCTGCCGAGATACGGTCAACTGCAATCCCGAAGTAAAAAATATCGCGATACACGATATAGAAGTGAAGTTCACAAGAAATAAGACGGACAATCTGCTTACAAAAACTCAGGGCTTGATGAATATGCTCCAGGCGGGAATTCACCCAAGGATTGCAATATCCCATTGCGGACTGTTCTCAGACCCCGAACAGGTTTATCAGGACAGCAAACCGTATCTTACGGGTAACTCTGAAAAGGACGCTTTGAGCCTTGCTGAAAAAGCCGATGATACCGTTATAAGCAATCCTGTTACGGACGAAATGCTGAAAGCTTTAAATGCTTTGACGTCGGGCGGTGGAAATAATGATGAAGTTTGACGAACTGAATGTGATGTGGATAGGTCAAATGGAGCTGTCCGCTGAGGAAAAGCTTGTGCGTATTGAAATGATTTCCGCGTTTGAAACGGAGCTGAATAAAGTTTTTCCCTCTATGAGGCAGAGAGCGGAGGAGGACAAAGAGAGATTTACGCTGTTTTCGGCCGTATATTCCGCAATTATTTCAAGCGTATTTATTCAGCTCGTAAATGAATATTTCAGACGGTGCGTAAATCTGCATACCGATAAAACGGGGGACATCTCCGATTATTCCCGCAAATGGCTTGAAATGCGTTCGCAGCAGCTGTCAAAAGAAATTTTGTATACAACGCAGAATTATGTTGATAATAACCGGCTTGATAACGCATTCTCTCAAAGCCGTGCTAGGACGATATCCAGAACGGAGATCAACTCATTATGCGAATGTGCCGCTTTAGAGGGTTATTATCAAAGCGGATATACTCAGAAAAAATGGAAGTCATTCAAAGACGAAAAAACGCGGGAAACACATCGAACAGCCGACGGTCAAATAAGAAATTTATTTGAACCGTTCAGCGTGGGAGACAGTCTGCTGATGTTCCCGCAGGACAGCTCTCTGGGCGCGTCGGCAAAAGAAATAGTTAATTGCAGGTGCATTATGCTGCCTGTGATATAAAAAAATTGCAGCTATGCGGAAAATAGCAAACTCAGAGCCGAGCCAACGGCGTAAATAAGCGTATGAGTGAAAGGAGTTTTTATGACAAGAGAAGATGTAAAAAAGATTTTCCCAAATGCATCAGACGAGGAAATTACGGCAATCCTCAACCAGCACAACAGCGAGGTCAATACCGCAAAATCCGGCAATATCAAGGCGGACGAGCTTAAAGCTTTAAGGGAAAAGGCTGAAAAGTACGACGATTATGAGAAGCAGAAGCTTACCCTTGACGAACAGGCGAAGCTTGCGCTTGAAGATGCTGAAAAAGCAAAGTCCGAAAATCTCAGGCTTTTGAACAGAACAAAAGTCATTTCAGAATTTGCGGGCGCAGGTCTTAAAGAGGACGATTACAAAGGCATTATCGATACGATAGTAAGCGAAGATGAGGAGACTTCTGTAAATTCCGCAAAAAGTATCGTTTCAATGCTTGCGTCGCAGAAGAAATCCGTCGAGGATAATCTCAAAGAAAGCGTACTCAAAAATACTCCTCACCCAGGAGGTTCAAACACCGACAAGGGACAGGGAGACGATAAGCTTTCCGAAGCTGAAAAGCTTGCGGTCAATTTGGCAAAATCACGTACATCGGCTGGTAAAGCGGCTGCCGACGGGCTGAAAAATTATTTAGGAGGTTAATTTTATGGCAATGACAATGAAAGAAACTACTGTTGCAGGCGGTAAAACGTTTCTCAGGAGCGCAGATTTCAGAGGGAGACCGTATATGCTCACATCTGAAAGCGTTACCGCTGATGAAACAACAGGTAAGAAAATAGTTAAGGCGGGAACTCCGCTGCCGACTAATGACGCGGGCGCGCTGGGACTGCTTTTCAAGGACGCAGACGTTACCGACGGCGATAAGGCGGTCTCTCTCGTTTACGAGGGAGACGTATCGATCGCTAAGCTTGCGGCAAACGGTATAACGGTTGCCGATGCCGCAAAAACCGTGCTGCCGAGAATAACATTTTTTGACTAAGACAGGAGGAACACGAAAATGAAACTTACAGACATTTATTCAGCTAAGGCGGTAGGAATGTATTGGAATACCAGAAACGAAGATACAAACATAGCTCCGTATTTTGGTTCTACGCTTTTTCCCGCCGCTAAGAAAAACGGACTTGATCTTAAATTTATCAAGGGCAAGAGCGGACTTCCGATCACTCTTAAACCGTCGGCTTTTGACGCTATACCCGATATTCGAGACAGAATAGGCGTTAAGGCTATACAGACCGAAATGCCGTTCTTCCGTGAGGGCTTTACTCTCAACGAGACCGACAGACAGGAGATTAACAGAGCAAAGGACGCCGCAGACCCATACATTCAGCCCGTTCTTGATAACATTTACAGAGATGTGGACAATCTTATCAACGGCGCAAATGTAGTTCCCGAAAGAATGATAATGCAGCTTCTTTCCCCTGCCGACGGTTCGCCTAAGATCAACATATCCGCCGACGGAGTGGTTTACGATTATGACTACGATACCGACGGCTCATTCAAGAAAAATCAGTTTAAGAAGCTTACAGGTACAGCGGTATGGACTGATTACACTAATTCAGACCCCATTTCGGATATTGAGGACGCTCAGGATTACATTGAGCGGCAGACAGGTGTTAAGCCTACAATTCTTTTGCTTACTAAGAAAACGCTTAAAGATATTGCGGCAAACGAAAAGATCAAGTCGTATATCCTCGCAAAAGCCGCTGTTTCGGGAGGCGCAGTCAGAATGACCACAGGTCTTGTAAAGCAGTATCTTGCGGAAGAACTGGGTATTACCTGCGTTGTAAACGAGAAAAAGTTCATCGACGAAACGGGTACGGCAAAGTCATTCTATCCCGATAATATGGTTACGCTCCTCCCTGCTCAGACGTTGGGAAATACGTGGTACGGTACTACACCGGAAGAGAGCGACCTGATGTCTGCCGCTAATGCAGATGTAGCCATTGTCAATACGGGAGTTGCGGTGACGGTCATTACTCCGCCCGAGATACCTGTTAAGACCAAGACATACGCAAGCGAGATCGTTTTGCCGTCCTTTGAGGGTATGGATATGGTATTTGTAATAAGTACAAGTTCAGATGACGGAAAGCTTACGGTTACAACCGCAGAGGGTACAGTTTCAGGTAAGACAGCGGTAACAGTTACGCCCGCCCTTACAAGCGGAAATTCGTATAAGTATAAGACGGGTGCAAGCGTTACAACTCCTGCGATTGGTGATGTATGCTCTTCGGGTTATACAAACTGGGACGGTTCTGCTGAAATTACAGCAACAACAGGAAATACCATTGTAATTGTTGAGGTGGACGCCGGCAATAAAGCTGTAAAGGTCGGCAGTGCTACGGTTGCTGCTAAAGAATAAAGTTAAGGAGGAACGGTGAATGGAACGTATTGTAATGCTTAGAAATCAAGTACCCGATGAAGATGAAGAAAAACTCTCCGAACTGCTTGAAACCGCAAAATCAATTATTTTCGCTCGCCGTTTCCCTTTTGGCAGTACATTGACCGACGTTGAGCCTATGTACAGAAATCTTCAAGTGAGAATTGCGGTCGACCTCTACAATAAGCAGGGCGCGGAAGGAGAGACATCTCATAGCGAGAACGGCGTCAACCGTACGTATCAGTCCTCGTGGGTAAGCGAAGATCTACTTAAAGAAATTGTTCCAAAGGCGGGTATTTTATGAGAAATCTAAAAAGAAATCAGCAGACTGTCTATTATAAAAATTATGAGGACAGCGAGGACAAATATGACGAATACGGTAATCTCACAGGCTCGGTCAATAAAGTCTACGGCGATTTGAAGTCCTGCAAAATATCTGTTTCGGGTAGTAAGGGAAATACCGACAATAAGATGTTCGGCGTAAATCTCGATTATGACCGCACAATGTCAACTGCTGATATGTCCTGCGATATAGACGAGTTCTCTATACTTTGGATAGACCGAACAGATACCGACAAGCCTCACGATTACAAAGTAGTCAAGCGTTCTGTTACCCTTAATCAGATCGTATTTGCTATAAAACAGGTGAATGTGAGTGAATAGAAAAATCAAGATTTCTCTGAGTACCGACAGCATAGATCAGGCAATAAGAGAGCTTACAGATTACAAAAAAAGTTTGAGAGAAAATACCGAACTTATTGTACAGAAACTTGTGGATCTGGGTACTGAGGTATGCAGAGTAAAGGTAATTGAGATGGATATTCCGGATACAGGGCATTTGCTTAGTAAGGTAGACGGCTATTACAGTCCTACGCTTAATGCGGGCGTTATTTATTGTGACTGCGATTATGCTGTATTTGTGGAATTCGGCACAGGTGTCAAGGGTCAAGCAAGTCCCTATATCGGTCAAGCTATGGCTCAGACAGGCTATCAGTATATGGGCGGCACAACTTACGTTACAACAAAGGACGGAAAAGTCGGCTGGTATTATCCCGCAGACGACGGAACTTGGAAATTTACTCAGGGAATGCCCTCCAGACCGTTTATGTATGAAACCGCGCTGGAACTGAGACAGCGTATGGACGAGGTCATAAAGGAGGTTTTTAAGTGATCGATATTGAAAATCAAGTTATAGACGCAGCTATAAAAGCTCTCCGAGCAGAATATGGACAGATTTATGTTTACGGCGAGGCTGTGGACATTCCCGCAGGATATCCCTGCGTTACAATAATTGAGCAGAACAATTCCGTAGCGCAGCGTTACATAGACAGCGGAGGCATTGAAAATGCAGTTGATCTAATGTATGAGGTCAACGTTTATTCCAATCTGAAAAACGGCAAAAGGCAGCAGGCAAAGGAAATCAGAAATTTTATAAACCGTATTATGGAGGATATGGGATTTGTGAGAATGCTTTCACAGCCTGTGGCAAATCTCAGTGACACATCGATTTACCGTATCCTTTCCAGATACGAGGCAAGAGCAGACAATAATTTTATTTACAGAAAGTAGGTATGCAATAATGGAAAAGTCAACGATCAACACATATTTATACGCTAAGGCAGGCGAAGCGACAGCGTTTACAAAACTGCTGGATATCACAAGCTATCCCGATCTTTTTACAGAGCCTGAAAAGCTTGATGTTTCAGACCTTTCAAGCAGACAGAAGAAGTATACGGAGGGTATGGTGGACATTCCCGATTACAAGTTCGGCGCAAATTATACAAAGTCCGCTTACGACAAGGTAAAGGCTATGGAGGGCGACGATACTATTCAATATCAGCTCCGTTTCGGTGCAAACGGCGAGTACGGAGCGTGGGGCTGGACAGGTTCGCACTTTATAAATATTAAGTCGGGCGACGTGGGCTCAAAGCGTGAAATGGAGCTTACGATCTATCCTACAACGGATATTGAAGAAATTGAAATTACAGCATAAAGGAGATCAAATATTATGGCAAAGCAGATAAGATTTAAATACGAAGATACGGATTACACACTCGAATTCAACCGCAGGGCGGTAAGAGATATGGAGGCTGCGGGTTTTGATATTTCCGCTGTGGACAGAAAGCCGCTTACATTTATGTCGACGCTTTTTGCAGGGGCGTTCAAAATGCACCACAGATTTGTCAAGGCGAACAAAATCGACGAAATGCAGGGGCTTTTTGCAGACAAGGATAAGCTTGTAGAACGCCTTATGGAGATGTACACAGAGACCCTCGACAGCGTTTCCAACAATTCAGGGGACGGCGACAAGGAAAATTTAATTGCGTGGAGTACGAACGATTAAACGATCGTACTCCAACATTCACAGAGCAATTTAAAGAGTGCCTGCCTTTTTATCTTTCTATCGGTATGACGGTAAAAGAGTTCTGGGAGGGCGATTGTACCCTCCCTGTTTTTTACAGAAAAGCTTATGAAATGAAACAGAAATCCGAAAACGAAATGAATAATTTCAATTTCTGGTTACAGGGCAGATATTTCGCTGAGGCGATAGCCTCCTGCTTTTCAAAAAATCATTCTTATCCCGATAAGCCTTACGGAACAGATGAAAAGGAACAAGCTCTCAAAGAAAAGAATATGTCTGATGATGAAATAATGCTCGAAAGGGCTGACAGGTTCAGACAGTTTGTAAATGCCAAGAAGAAACAAAAACCGCCGTAAATTCGGCGGTTTTACGTAACGCAAAACTATACATTACAGAAAATCAGCTTTATGATCTTATGCTTGAAACGCGAACCGACAAATGCAGGTCATTCCGCAAATGGATTACAAACGAAGTCCTACCGCAACTTAACCATACGGGTACATATTCAATGCCCAGAAAGCAAACACCACAGCTTGATGATAATTACCAGTATTTCGACAAAACCTACGGTGGGCAATTTGAAGGGTTGACTTTTTAGTCCTTTATGATATAATTATATATAGTTTTTACTATATATGGGGGTATTATAAAATGGAAAAAGAAATAATGAAAGGTAGAAAAAGAAAAATAATAATATTATTAACGGCAATTATAATATTAATAGCTACAGTAGTTTGTATTGTAATTTACAATAATACAGCTTGGAAAAGAAATTTTGAGATAAAGTATTTAGGGTTTGATGCTGAACACGAAATATATCTATATTCTATAACAAATTTAACGCAAAAAACATATAAAGATGTTAAAGCGATTATTTCTGTCGATAA
>JAUNOG010000072.1 GCA_030531185.1 Ruminococcus sp. | reverse complement strand
TTACCATATCGCCGAGTTTGTCGTACGGCGCTCCTTTCACAAATCTAAAATAATCATACTTTGATATTATATCATATTTTTCGTTAAAATACAAGAGCAAAAGTGTGAATTTTGCGACGGCTGTCAAAAAAATACTTGTATGAATTTACAGTATATCATACATTATCAATATAAACTTAAAATTAACACGAAATCTGTAAGAAAATCTCAACTGTACAAAAAATATCCCTTTTGCGCCGAAACGGCTAACTGTCCAATAAATTTCCCCACAAATGTATTTTAGTATGCTATAATACAGGCATAACAAACCGAAAGGAAGTATGAAAAATGTTCTGGATCATAGCAATATTGGTGATACTCGTAAACGAGTACCTTAACCGTTCCAACGAAAACAGGTGGGTGAGGAACGCGGTGAAAAACTTCGCTGTATTGACCGTTGTGGCTGTGCTTGCCTACAAAAATCCTGCGGAAACGCTCGTTGCGGCAATAGTGGCTTTGTCCGCGTTCGTCGGCTGGGAGCTTTATCTTATGGACGTCCGCAAAAGAGACAAATCGTCTCAGGTCACTAACCTGAATTTCAACGGCTAGCGCCTTGACTTATCCCTCCGAAGATAGTATAATATATTTGGAGGGGAGTTGTATGAAAATATCGGACAAGTCCTTAAAACGGCTTAAATATGTGCTTTTTTCATTTCTTGCCCTATTTCTGGCAGCGTGTGTTTTTCTTGTGCTTATGTACTTTAAAATAATAAAGCTCAATCACCCGAACGGTATCAAGGGCGCGGACGTTTCTGCGTATCAGGGCGTTATCGACTGGAATGTACTGTCCAAAAATCTGGACTTTGTATTTGTCAAGGCGACCGAGGGAAGTTCGTATACCGACGATTGTTTCACTGCTAATTTCAGCGGAGCAATGTCCGCAGGGCTTTTTACGGGAGCATATCATTTTTTCAGCTACGACAGCAGCGGAAAGTCACAAGCGGAGCATTTTATTTCAACCGTCGGATTTCATAACGGTATGCTGCCTGCCGTTATAGACGTTGAGTTTTACGGCGGGTACTATAAAAACCCCAAGTCCGCAGAGGACGTAAAAACCGATTTAACGGATATGATAGCCGCTCTGGAAGAATACTACGGCGTCAAGCCCATAATATACTGTACCGCAAAAGCCTATAGGCTTTACGGCGGGATATTTGACGGCTGTCCGTTATGGGTAAGGAATGTTTACTTCAAGCCCTTTGACGATGAGTGGCTGTTCTGGCAGTATACCGATACGGAAGAGCTTGACGGATACTCGGGCGACGAAAAATACATTGATATGAACGTATTTAACGGCGGTTACGAAGACCTTAAAGATATTACCGTCAAATGAGGCGCATAGCAAACAGAAAATCCCGATGGAACATTCCGTCGGGATTTTCTGCGAAGTATAGAAGTATATATGAAGAAAAAATTATGATGGCGTTGTTTCTTTCGCTCAGAGCCGCCGGGTGTACGGCGGCATTTGCGAAAGAGAAAGAAGGTGGAGAAAAAAATATATGAAAAAAAGATGTTTGTAGTCGGGACTTTGTGCGTGACCTGTAATATATCTCTGTGATGTCAATATATGTTTTGCTGTCTGCTGTACCGCTGCGGCTGCCTCGGTACATTTAGGTGTCCCTCTGACCTTGTTTATATAATACAGCCTTATTTTGAAAATTATGTGAAAATTAACAAAAAGTAAAATGAAAACTATGTAAAAATCATCAGTTAGACAAAATACGCATACTTGATTTTTATGTCGGAATATGGTATAATGTTATCGTGAATACGGGGGCTGAATGTTTTTCGGCTGAGATAGAGCGAATTGACGCTCTGACCGCACCTGATATGGGTAATGCCAGCGTAGGGAATTATACGGAGTAAGTGTGTATACCCGACTGCGGTATGCGCTTTTTATTTTCCGTCCGCAAAAGCATTAAATTTAAATCCATTCAGCAGAAAGGATATTTTATGAAAAACTCAAAAACACTAATTCTTGTTGAGGGCGCAATTATGGTTGCGCTTGCTACGGTACTGAGCTTTATCAGAGTGTACAAGCTCCCTTGGGGCGGCTCGATAACCTTGCTTTCAATGCTGCCTATTGCGGTTTTCAGTATCAGACGGGGAGTTAAGGCAGGTCTGGGAGCGGCGTTTGTTTTCTCGCTTGTTCAGTTTATTCAGGGCGCTATGGACGGACTTTTCGGCTGGGGACTTACTCCCGTTATGCTCGTTGCCTGCATTCTGCTTGACTACATTCTTGCATTTACGGTACTTGGCTTTGCGGGAATTTTCAGAAACAAAGGCGCGGCAGGCAAGCTGTTCGGTACGATGTTTGCCCTGTTCCTGAGATTTGCCTGTCATTTCGGCAGCGGAGTGATCATCTGGAAATCCTTCGGCGAGCTGTGGGACGGTTTCTCGACAGACAATACATATCTTTACAGCTTCCTGTACAACGGTTCATATATGCTCCCCGAAATGATTTTCACGGGAATAGGAGCATATATCCTCTTTAAAATTCCTCAGACGGCAAAGCTGCTTGGCGGCACATCGGATAAAAAAGAAGACTAAGATTTAGGCGCAGATCAATTTCGGTCTGCGCCGTTTTTTGGCTTATTATTCGTATTTCAGATACCGTTGGATAGAAAACAGGTATGGCTATGCAAAATTTGATATACCTGTCTTGCTTCTTTGGCTATTGCTTTTTGCAAAGGTATATGTTATAATAATGATGTACTATGTAAAAAATAAAATATCCCGAAAGGAATTGATGAATATGTTATCTGATATCGAGATCGCTAAGCAGGCGAAAATGCTGAAAATAGGTGAAATTGCCGCTAAATTGGGAATTTCCGAAGACGAATATGAGCCTTACGGTCATTATAAGGCGAAGCTGTCCGAGTCGCTTTACACAAAAACCAAGGATAAGCCCGACGGCAGACTTGTGCTTGTCACCGCTATCAATCCTACTCCTGCGGGCGAGGGTAAAACTACCGTTTCAGTCGGACTTTCGGAGGCTATGAACAAGATCGGCAAAAAAGCGATACTCGCTCTGCGCGAGCCTTCCCTCGGTCCTGTTTTCGGTATCAAGGGCGGAGCGGCAGGCGGCGGATACGCTCAGGTCGTGCCTATGGAGGATATAAATCTGCACTTTACGGGAGATATGCACGCAATCACGTCCGCAAACAATCTTCTCTGCGCTCTTATAGACAATAGTTTGCAGCAGGGAAATCCCCTTAATATCGATCAGAGAAGAATTATGTTCAAGCGCTGCCTCGATATGAACGACAGAGCGCTGAGAGATATAATTATCGGTCTCGGTTCAAAGGTCAACGGTATTCCCAGAGAGGACAGCTTCCAGATCACTGTTGCCTCCGAAATTATGGCTATACTCTGCCTTGCCTCGGACCTTGATGATTTGAAAGCAAGGATTGAGAGAATTCTTGTTGCCTACACTATAGACGGCAAACCCGTTTTCGCTAAGGATATCGGCGGCTGCGGAGCTATGGTCGCACTGCTTAAAGATGCGTTAAAGCCTAATCTCGTGCAGACGCTGGAAAACAATCCTGCCCTTATTCACGGCGGACCTTTTGCAAATATCGCTCACGGCTGTAACTCCGTAAGAGCCACAAAGCTTGCTCTCAAGCTTGCGGATTACACCATTACCGAGGCGGGCTTCGGTTCCGATCTGGGAGCTGAGAAATTCTTTGACATAAAGTGCCGTTTTGCGGGCTTCAAGCCCGACTGCGTAGTGCTGGTTGCAACTATCAGGGCGCTGAAATACAACGGCGGAGTTCCCAGGACTGCGCTTACCGAGGAAAATGTTCCCGCGCTGGAAAAGGGCATTGTCAATCTGAAAACTCATATAGAAAATATGCATAAATTCGGAGTTCCCGTAGTGGTTGCGATTAACCGTTTCCACACCGATACCGAGGCTGAGATCGAAGTGATAAAAAGAACCTGCGCCGAAATGGGCGTTGAGGTATCTCTCGCCGAGATTTTCGCCAAGGGCGGCGAGGGTGGTACAGAGCTTGCTCAAAAAGTATGCGATACCATTGACCGCTGCTCAGGCTGTCAAACGAATTTCAAGCCGCTGTACGACGAAAAGCTGTCCATTAAAGAAAAGCTGGATATTATCGCAAAAGAGATATACAGAGCCGACGGAGTAATTTATACAGCGCAGGCTGAAAAGGCGATAAAGGAAATTACGGAGCTGGGATACAGAGATATTCCCGTATGCGTGGCTAAGACCCAGTATTCGCTGTCCGACGACCCTGCAAAGCTCGGTAAGCCCGAGAACTTCAAAATTACGGTGCGCGATCTGAGAGTTTCCGCAGGCGCAGGATTTGTGGTCGCATATACGGGAGACATTATGACTATGCCCGGATTGCCCAAAGTCCCTGCCGCAAATAAAATCGACTGCGACAACGAAGGTAATATTTATGGATTGTTCTAATCGAAATTTCAGGGGAGATTTTAATGTGTATTTTATAAACAGCAAAATAAATGGGGTGTTAAAATGAAAATAAAATTTCTTGCGCCTGCGGCTGCCGATGCTAAAGGAAAAACCTATATAATCGACGAAAACGGCGGACTTTCCGATAAGATATCTCCCGAGCAAGAGGCAGAGTTTGAAAGGCAGTACAAACGGGGATTGTTTCATATAAGAGCGCTGCCGCAAGCGTAATAACAGAAATCCTCCTGCTTATTATTTGCCGTATTACGGCTAAAGGCGAGGAATGCGATGAAAATAAAACAGTAATATTCTGCCTGTGTATGTATATTCTTGGTATCACAGCCGCAGGCTTGATTTGGTTTTTCAGTAATATTTGAGGTGTCCGAAATGCAGAAAACAGTAAATGCGACAGCCGAGGAAATTGACGTAAATAACGAGAGTAAAGCAAATGAAAATCAGTCCGATAAAACGGACAGCAAAAAGAAAAGGCGCGGGATTTCCAAGCAGCTTGCCGCTATGCTTATTACTTTAGGCGTAATGGCTGCGCTGAATATCATTGCGTGGCGGAGCGTTTCATTCTGCGACTTTTATGCGGCGCATATTTATCCGATATGGACGGCGACTTACGGACGGTTGACCTCGATTTTTCCGTTCTCGTTCGGAGAGATACTTATAATGATCGCTGTTTTCGGCATTCCCGCAAGTCTGATTGCTTTAATAGTCCTGCTTATTGTTAAAAAGGGTAAGCGTAAAAAGATCGCAAAGATATTCGGATTTGTATACGGCTGGATAGTCGCTTTTGTCGTGGTAACGGAAACGCTTAACTGTTTCATTCTGTATCATTGTTCCACTTTTGCCGAACTTAACGGAATAGCGGTTACCGAGCATACCGACGAAGAGCTTGAGGCTCTGGGCGCACAGATAGTTGATGAGATAAACGCTGCTGCCGAAGAAGTCCACAGGGACGAAAACGGCAGGTTCATTCTCACTGCGGACCTTGACGATACTGCGAGAAACGCTATGGCTGATCTGTCCTCGGAGTTCAAAAATCTTGACGGCTATTATGTCCGTCCAAAGAGTATTTACTGCTCGTTCTTTATGAGCCAGATGGACTTAATGGGTATATACTTCCCGTTCTCTATGGAGGCTAACTACAATGCGGATATGTTTGCCGCAAAACAGCCTGCAACCATTTGTCACGAGCTTGCCCACACAAAAGGCTACATACAGGAGGACGAGGCTAATTTCATAGCTTTCATAGCCTGCGAGCGTTCAGATGATCCCGATTATCGGTACTCGGGGTATCTTTCCGCGCTTACTCAGGTGAGGAACAAGATTTTCGAGTACGCAAGCTATGAGGAAAAGGTGAAATTTGACAGCAGTATCAGCGAACTTGTGTGGAATGATATGGAAGCCAACAGCGAGTTCTGGGAAAGCGTCAGAGAGGCGGAGGACACCGTGTTCGACAGCGAGGCGGTCAGCGAAGTATCCGACAAGGCAATGGAAACCAGTCTCAAGCTTAACGGCGTGGAGGACGGTAAAAAGTCCTACGGCAGAATGGTCGATCTGATGCTGAATTACTATTATTCGGAGGATAAATAAGCTTTAAGGACGGGTATAAATATCCGTCCTTTTTGGGTAAATCTGAACAAATTATGATTTTGGTTGACATAAACGCAGTTTGGGTTTATAATAAAACAGAAGAGATATTCGGCGTTTGTATCCTATGGGTTTGATGTACAGCGATGATAACCGTCCTGCCGATGATGAGTTAGCAGAAATGAAATCTAAATTACTTGCTGAATTGGAAAAGCTTGTATAACATAAGCGCAAAATTAAATTTGTAGTCTGAAAAATAAGTATTTTATTTGTAATATATGTTGTGAGGAGTATAGAAAATGAATCAAAATTGGAATGCCGAAAAATACTCATCGGATTTTTCATTTGTACATAATTACGGCAATGATCTAATAGGTTTGATAGATACTGCAAATGTAAATACTGTACTTGATTTAGGGTGCGGGAACGGAGTTCTTACCAATTCGCTGGCTGAAAAAGGATTTTCAGTTATAGGTATTGACGGCTCTAAGGAAATGATTAAAATAGCAAGAAGTCATTATCCTAATATAAAATTTATTTGTTCAGACGCTACTGATTTTGTTTTGGAAAAACCTGTTGATGCTGTGTTTTCAAATGCTGTATTTCATTGGATAGATAAAAGCTCTCAGTCCTGTATGCTGAAATGTGTTTATCAGTCTTTGAACAGCAACGGTCAGTTTGTTTTTGAAATGGGCGGTATCGGGAATAATAAACTTATTCATTCAGCATTATCGAATGCTTTTGCCGAGGCAGGATATGAATATACAATGCCTTTCTATTTTCCCTCAATTGGGGAATATTCTGCGTTGCTTGAAAAAGAGGGGTTTAAAGTCAGATATGCTGTTCTTTTTGACAGACCTACTATGCTGAAAGGCGATAATGGTTTATTGGAGTGGATACATATGTTTGTTAATAATCCATTTTTATCAGTTAACCCAAATGACAAAAAAATTATTATTGATAAAGTAATTAAGTCGCTTTATTCTGATTTGTATAGAAATGGCATATGGTATGCTGATTATGTTAGACTTAGAATGAAAGCTGTTAAAGAGTAAGCTGAATTACGATTTAAAGCAAAAC
Organism: Ruminococcus sp.; assembly: GCA_030531185.1. Lineage (GTDB taxonomy): Bacteria > Bacillota > Clostridia > Oscillospirales > Ruminococcaceae > Hominimerdicola. The sequence goes on along the minus strand of JAUNOG010000072.1, from coordinate 3,570 downwards.
CGCAAAATGAAATTTGCGGTTTTATAAAGGAGCATTTTATTTGAAATACAGATATAAAACAAATTCAGCGGATTAGACTATTGGTCTGGGAGATAAGGTCGGTGAACTCCTCAAAGGCGGAGATTTGATAGCTTACAGCGGAGACCTCGGCGCAGGCAAAACCACAATTACGCGGGGAATTTCCATAGGAATGGGTCTGGGAGACGAGGTCACTTCTCCTACCTTTGCCCTTGTCAACGAGTACAGGGGAGCGGGTCTGAGCCTTATCCATTTCGATATGTACAGGATCAATTCGTCCGCCGATCTGGAAACTACAGGCTTTTTCGATTATATGGACGAGGACAGCGTGCTTGCTGTGGAATGGTCCGAGAACATTGCGGAGGAAATCCCCGACAATGCCATTCGCATAGATATTCAGCGTGTGGACGACGATACTCGCATTATCGACATTGAAACTAACGACGGAGATGACAGATTTGAAAATATTGGGTATTGATACCAGCGGAAAAGTAGCCTCCGTCGCAATAACAGACGGCAGGCGTCTGCTGTGGGAAAAATCGGTTTATACAAAGCTTACCCATTCGCAGGTCATACTGCCTATGGTAAAAACGGCTCTTGACGAAAGCGGACTTGATTTTGCCGATCTGGACTGCGTTGCCGCAGCAAACGGTCCCGGTTCTTATACGGGACTTCGCATAGGTATCGGAGCGGTCAAGGGAATGTGTATGGGAGAGCCGAATTTGAAATGCGCGGGAATATCGACCTTGCTGAGCCTCGCCTATAATTGTCAGTCTTTTGAGGGGACTGTTATTACAGTTATGAGGGCGAGACCTAAGATAATTTACTGTGCCGAATTTAAATGCGAAAACGGGAAAATTATCCGAATTTGCGAGGATAAGGTCTGCGGCGAGGAAGAATTTCTGAACTCTGCGGACAGGTGCGGAAAAATTATGCTTGTCGGCGACTGCGCCGAGGAGATCAAGGCGGCGTATTTTGCGGAGAACATAAACGTACTTGCGGCAAATCCCGCAAACGTACTGCAAAGAGCTAGCTCGCTGTGTATTGCGGCTGAGGAAAATCCCGAGTTTATCACAACTGCGGATAAGCTGGAGGTTTCGTACCTACAGGCGACAAAAGCTGAAAAGGACAAGGCTCACAGATAAAAGAAAAATATGTAACGGAGGAATTAATATGAAAATTGCAATAGGCTGCGACCACGCAGGTCCTGCGCTTAAGTCGGAAATTTTGGCTCACCTTGACGAAAAAGGGGTTGAATACATAGATTTAGGTATTCAGGAGGGTGAAAAGGCAGATTATCCCGATAAGGCTAAGGAGGTCTGCGGGAAGGTAATCAGCGGCGAATGCGACCTTGCAGTACTTATATGCGGCACAGGTATCGGAATGTCTATGAGCGCAAATAAGATAAAGGGTATCCGTGCGGCTTGCTGTTCGGACTATTTTTCAGCGAAGTACACAAGAGCGCACAATGACGCAAATGTGCTTTGTATCGGCGCAAGAGTTGTAGGAGCAGGTCTTGCCATAGAGCTTGTGGACGTTTTTCTTGAAACCGAGTTCGAGGGCGGCAGACATCAGAGAAGAATAGACAAGATCGCGGCAATAGAGGCTGAGAGCTGAAATGCCGTAAATTCTTATAAAGAACAGATTAATATGCACCCCAAAAGTTATACGCTTATTGAGGTGCATATCCTTATGTCAAGGAAAGAACAAATTCAAACTGATATAACATCCATAATAAGGTTAATTTATTCTTTTCTGAACTTTAGGGGTCACTTCAGATTTGACGTTTTTTTATTTGGAAAATATAATTATTGCGAAAAATTTGTTGACTAAAATCACATTTGATGTTATAATGATATATAGGTGTAATTATGCATTTTTGCAGAAAGGATTTGACGGGCTATGAAGGTTACGCTTATTTCACATACTCCCGAGCCGGAAAAGGTAATTGCAACAGCCGCGAAGCTTTGCTATTCCTCAAGCGATATCGGTTCGCTAAGGGAGGGTCTTACAGACGAAAAAACAGAGAGCTTTATAGATATGCTTGCCTCTATTGGACACGAAAGTCCTATGGAACACGCCTCCTTTACTTTCGGAATTGAAGGAGTTTCCCGCGCCTGCACTCATCAGCTTGTCAGGCACAGGATTGCGTCTTACTCGCAGAAAAGTCAGCGATATGTCAACGAGGACGGATTTGAGTTTATCACTCCGCCTGAGATAGCAGCCGTACCTGAGGCTAAAGCTGAGTTTGAAAAGCAAATGGACAGTCTTGCAGAAAGCTACCGCAAGATCGCCGAAATACTTACAGAAACGCATACAAAGACGTTTATCGAACAGGGCTTAGACGAAAAACAAGCGGTCATAAAAGCGAAGAAAAAAGCTTATGAGGACGCGCGTTTTATACTCCCGAATGCCTGTGAGACTAAGATCGTTGTTACAATGAACGTCAGAAGCTTGTTTAACTTTTTCAAGCACCGCTGCTGTAACAGAGCGCAGTGGGAAATCAAGGCTGTGGCGGACGAAATGCTCAGGCTTTGCAGCGAGGTCGCTCCGCATATATTTAAAAAAGCCGGTCCTTCCTGCGTGATGACGGGAAGATGTCCCGAGGGAAAAATGTCCTGCGGAAAAATGAAAGACGTAATAAAACAGTATGAGGATATGAAAAATGCAGAATAGATCCGCAATTATTGTGCTGGAGGGACTTGACGGCAGCGGAAAATCCACACAGTTCAACAAGCTTTCCGAATATTTTGCGGGTAAGGGAGTTAAGATAAAACCAATCAGCTTTCCCGATTATAACAATCCGTCCTCGGTGCTTGTGAAAATGTATCTGGGCGGCGAGATAGCCAAGTCCGCTGAAGAAGTCAACGCTTATGCGGCGTCAAGCTTTTATGCCGTTGACAGATATGTAAGCTATAAGCAGTTCTGGGAAACGGACTATAAAGAGGGAAGTCTTATACTTGCGGCGAGATATGTTACGTCAAACTGTATTTATCAGATGACCAAGCTCCCCGAAGAACAATGGGACGGATTTCTTGAATGGCTTGCAGATTATGAGTACAACAAGCTCGGACTTCCCAAGCCTGATACGGTTATCTTCCTTGATATGCCTATCGGGATTTCTCAGAGGCTTATGTCGGGAAGATACGGCGGCGACGAAAGCAAAAAGGATATTCACGAGGCTGATATCAAGTATCTTTATGACTGTCGAAAGGCTGCGCTGTTTACTGCGAAAAAGCAGGGCTGGAAGATCGTCGAATGCAGCAGGGGAGACAAGCCCAAAAGTATAAACGAGATTTTCGGCGAATTGCTGAAATTGATAGAAGGATAAAAAATAAGCTATGTTTGAGTTCAGAAAAATCGAACTGAATGACAGAGACAGAATTAACGAAAAACTCAGGATTTCCGATTTCAGAGGCTGTGAGTATTCCTTTGCCAATAATATGGCTTGGCAGAGGCTTAACGATACTCAGATATGTCTTTACGGTAATTTTTATATAAGCTGCTCTCTTGATAACAATCAGCCCTATATCACCTTTCCGGCAGGAGTAA
>JAUNOG010000071.1 GCA_030531185.1 Ruminococcus sp. | reverse complement strand
AAAAGAATTTCTCAAGGGTTTCGTACTTCTTGTTGTTCAATTTTCAAGATGCCTTTGTTTCACTTGCCGTGCAACTTTATTAGTATATCACACTTTTTGAAGTTTGTCAAGTCCTTTTCGGAACTTTTTTCAAACTTTTTTTGTGTTCTTTACTTTTTGGTCTCTCGTCAAGCGACTTGTTTATTATATCACTTCATTTTCCCTTTGTCAAGTACTTTTTTTCTTTTTGTTTATTTTCGTTATTTCGTTCGACTTTTTGGGGATTTTTTGTGCTTTTTCTCCAAATACAAAAATTTCAGTCCTCTGTAGCAGAAATGAATAAATCATAAAAGTCCGCAAAAACTATTAGCAATATTGAAAAAGGAGGATTTTCAATGACCAGTCGAGCAAAATATTTTTTCAGAATTTCACTAATTGTTCTTGTCTTTATAATCGTTCTGACTTCCCTGTCGCTTATGCCGAGAACAGAGAGCGCAATTTCACAGGTCGGTTCGAGGGGCGCCGAAGTTCGGGCAATTCAGGAACGCTTAAAAGAACGCGGTCTTTTCCACGAAGAAGTTACAGGCTATTACGGAGAAGTGACCCGCAAGGCTGTACTTGCTTTTCAGAAACAGCAGGGAATTTCCCAGACAGGCACAGCAGGTCCTCAGACCCTTAAAGCATTGGGGATCTCGGTAGGCTCTATACCCGCTTCTACCGAGGCAAACATCAATCTGCTTGCAAGAATTATCTCCGCTGAGGCGCGAGGCGAACCTTATGTGGGACAGGTAGCGGTAGGCGCAGTAATTCTTAACCGTATCGAGCACCCCTCGTTCCCCGACAGCTTATCGGGCGTAATTTATCAGGACGGCGCATTTACGGCAATCGTGGACGGTCAATTCAACGAGCCCGTTTCCGACTCGGCTTACAATGCGGCTCGTGACGCGCTCAACGGCTGGGATCCCACAGGCGGCTGTATATACTATTATAATCCCGCCAAAACTTCCAATGCGTTTATGCATTCACGTCCGACTGTTACTGTTATCGGCGGTCATAGGTTCTGTAATTAACGTTAAAGCGGCAGAGATTTTTCTCCGCCGCTTTTATTTATCCTTAATATGGTTCGCTTATTATGAAATACGGATCTATCTGCACCTGATATGTTCCGTTGTATAGATCATAATACTCGCCGTTTTCGTCTACTCCCTTAATTCCGTCGAAGGTTATAGTCATATAAACCTGTCCGTTTACATAATTATATTCGCTGTTGTCAAGCTTATCCGTAACATTTATTTTGACAATGTAATAATCGCCGTAATTTTCAATTTCAGAGTATTTTGTCATTCCCTTAAATAATCCCGAGGTATCTCTTCTGGCTGAAATATACATTTTTTCATCATTGCCTAAAGGTTTACCGTTTTCAGAAATTATCATAAAATACAGGTCATAACTTTCTCCTTCGTCGCTTGTGCCTATGCCTGCCGGAACTATATTTATTCCCTCAAAGCTGTTCTGTTCCCCTTTGACCTCTGCAAAGGAAGCAAATTTTGTTTCCTTGTCGGTCGGGAATGCGGCAGACACCTTTTCTCTGTTCTCATAATCAAGAACCGAAGCTCCGATACCTAAATCGCTGTTGCCTGCGCTTACTATAAGAACTACATAGCCGTTCTCGTTTTTACTTTCATTGAAATCCATATCGACTTCGTCTGAGAAACACACGCCGACAACGGTATCTTCCTCTCTGTTTATCCTCATATACTTGACGAGTACCTTTTCGCCTCATTGACATTCATACCCATATATTCGGAGTATTCAACAGGACCCTTGCCGAAGAATACGAATATTTCCCCGTTTTGTTCCTCTATCTTGCATACGCTGTTCATAGGTACGTCTTCGTCAAACATACTTCTCCGCACAACGTCTATGCCTTTGCTGATGTACCAGTCTATTACCTCGTCTACGTTTCTTCCGACAAAGTTACTCTCTATCCAGTCCATCACCTGCTTGTTTTCAATGCCGTTGGAAATATCAACAAACTCCCTCGTCTCGCTGTCGTATCCGTAGCACGAGCCTAAAATTTTCAGCGTTCCTGTGCCCTTACCCGCAAGAAGTACCATATCTCCTATGTTCAGTTCCACATTGCCGTAATCATACGTCACGCCGTTGATAACGCCGCCCTCCTGCATAAAACAGTCATACGCATACGGATCCTTCTCGGCAATAATATATCCGACGCCCTTATAAACAAAGCTTATTTGGCATTTATAAACCGTAAACACGTCATATTCTGTCATTATTTCTTCACGGCTTAATTCTGCGACCTCAGCCTCGTCAACCTCTTCTCCCCCTCCGTTGAGCACTATGTAGTACTTTTCCACTACCATACATTCAGCGACCTCGTCCGCTGAATTTGCACAGTCGGCAAAGCTGTCATACTGATTTTCGTCTGTAATCATTTGCTGTACTTCATTTTCGCCGATCGACGATTTCGGATTAGTATCAGGTGTATTGTCGAAAATACCTCCCGCATAACCCAGACCTACCGCAACCAGCGCACACGCTGCAACTGCTGCAAATCCTGTCGCTCCTCTTTTAACTTTGATCTTATCCATTTTGTCGTCCTCCTTTATTTTGTCGGCTATCTCCTTGTTCACTTCGCTTGGCTGTGCGGCATATGCACCCGCCTGAGCCAGAATATTTCTGAATATCTCGTCTTTTTTTTCTTTATAACCCTGCTTGAATGCTTCAGACGCTTTCATAAAACGCACCCTCCTTTAATTTTTCTTTTATTCTTTTCAGTTCACGGTAAAGCTTTGATTTGGCGGTAGATTGGGGAATTTTCAGCATTTTCGCCGTTTTCTCTATTGTATATCCGTACTGAAAATGCATTACAAATATCTGATACGTTACCTTGTCCGCCTTTTCCACTGCGGACATTATTTCCTCATAAGTAAACGTCGTATCACGCTCCAGCATATTCAGCGCGCGTTCGTCGATTATCTCGATCTCCGAAATGTCCCGAGTTTCTTCATTCCGATGTGAACGGTAGAAGTCTGCAACAGCATATTTAGCCATTCTCAGAATATAATGCTTTGGATTTAAAATCCTTTTTCCCTCCGAAACGACCTGATAGTATTTCAGAAAAACGCTTTGTATGACGTCCTCCACAGTCTCACGGTTGCTTAGCTTTCTCAAAAGATATTTGTATATGTAGTCGTAACAGTTATAGTAAACCTTTTCAAATTCCCTATTTATCTGATTTTCGCTCATTCTCAAAACCCCCTTTCACCATAATAGACGTAAACAGCCGCAAAATAGTTTCGGCAGAGCGGATAAAAAAATAAATCCCGCACCGAAAAGTGCGGGGAAATTTTTATTAATTCAGACGGAATAGTACTTGTTAAGCTTGGTCTTGAAAATCTCCGTAAGAATATTTGCCGTAACCACAGCCGCCGATACCGACGCAAAAATTATAAGGAACACCTTTACTCCCTTGCTCATATAAATACCTCCCATAAATGTTTAGGAACTTTTCTTTATATTATAGTATACTACATAACCTCTTAAATTTCAAGTCTTAAAATAAAAAAGTTGCATTATTGGAAAAACTGTGTTATAATAATTAGTAATTGTAAAAATGTCAGACTTTAAAAGGATAGATAATATGGATAATACCTCCAATAATAAACCTCAGAGCAGCTATAAAAAGCTGTTTTCAAACACGCTGGTATTTGCAATAGGCTCTTTCAGTTCTAAGGTTCTGGTGCTGTTGCTTATACCTATTTATACCAACTATCTCACCACGGCGGAGCTCGGCGTTACCGACGTGCTTACCCAGATAGCCAACTGGCTTATCCCTTTGGTGACGATGACCATTTCCGAGGCTATAATACGTTTCGGACTTGATAAAGCCTACGATAAAAAGAGAGTTTTTACCATAGGCAACCTGATCTGCGCCTTCGGTCTTGCGGTGTTCGGGATAATACTTCCCATAGTAAATCTTACGGGTATAGCCGACAAGTATATCGGAGGTTATGCGCTGATACTTTTCGTATACGTTATGATGTCGGGTATCAAGACCCTTTACACTACCTTTGTAAGAGCAATGGAAAAGGTCAAGCTTTTCGCTGTTGCAGGTATAATAGCGACGTTCTTTACCCTGTTTTTTACAGCAATGTTCTATATGGTCCTCCCTTCCGATTTTCTGGGAGAGGGTACGGGCACTCAGAAATACCTGCTGGCAACTATTTTGTCGGACTTCATTACCACGCTTTTCGTGACCTTTAAGGCTAAGCTTTGGAAATATATCGACTTCAGACAAATCGATCGGGAAATGCTGTCCACAATGCTGCAATACTCTGTTCCGCTCATTCCCGCACAGCTTCTGTGGCTTATCACAAACAGCTCGGACAGCTTTATGACTACCCATTATATGGGTGCGGCAAGCAACGGAATTCTGTCCGCCGCATATAAGATACCGAATATTGTGGCAACGGTCTATATGATGTTCGGTCAGGCGTGGAATATGTCCGCCATAACCGAAAACGACTCCGAGGACAGAGACAGATTTTACGAGAATGTTTTTGAGTTCAATCAAAGCCTGCTTTATATTCTGGCGGGCGGCTGTATGCTTATAATCCAGCCGCTTACAAACATAATGATAGGCGAGGACTTCCGTGAGTGCGTAAAGTATTCTCCTATCCTTATTTACTCGACGATTTTCTCTTGCTTTACGACCTTTATGGGCTCGATTTATCTTGCCTCTAAAAAGACAAAGCGTTCGCTGTTCACAAGTCTTGTTTCGGGCGTTATCAATGTGGGACTTAACGTCATACTCATTCCAAGAATAGGCTTGTACGGACCGCCTATATCAACAGTCGCAAGCTATGTTACCGTGTTCATTATCAGAGCCTTTGACTCCCGCAAGCTAGTGCCCTTTAAGATAAATCTTAGGAAAATGATAATCAGCAACGCGATCCTGCTTTGTATGCTTGCAATCCTGCTGGCGGAAACAAACCTTATGAGCAAGCCTCTGCTGTATCTGCTCGTATTGGCGCTTTTCTGTGCCGTTTTCATTATCAATATGCAGTCGATAAGCAGTTTGCTTTTCAAGCTGCTGCCCGCCTCGATAGCGGAAAAGCTTTCGGGGCTCAGCCGGACTAAGCTTGCCGTAGGCGCGACAGGCATCGTGGTGTTCATCGCACTTAATGTACTGCTGAAATTCATACCTCTTTATATCGTGCTGATAGCAGGAGTTCTGTACGGTCTCAAAAAGGACGACAAGCGTATCTTCATCACCTGCGGGATACTGTTTGCTATACTCTTTGCATTCCTTACAAAATGGTCTATGTTCTTTGCGGGACTTCTTGCAATGTCGATATTCCCGTTGGTGAAATACACCAATTTCAAATATATCGCTTTCACTATCGTTACGCTGGATATTTTCCTCAGCGTGTGCATTAACGTATGGCTGGGCATTTTCGTCGCTCTGCTGGAGATACTTGCGCTTGTTATCGTATACCGAAGCGTAATAATCGAGATTGCAAAAGGCTACGCTAAAAACGGCAGAATAAAGCGCAGAAAATAAACGATATAAGTCCGTTAGATCGGAATTATATAAATACCAATATTAACATATTTTCCGGAGGAATTAATTATGGCAGAACTGAAATTTGAGATCACCGAACATCTGGGCGTACTTTCCGAGAACGCTAAGGGCTGGACGAAGGAGCTTAACAAGGTTTCATGGAACGACCGTCCCGCAAAGTACGATTTAAGAGAGTGGAGCCCGGACCATTCGAGAATGGGCAAGGGAATAACTCTTACCGACGATGACATCAATGCGCTCAGAGCCTTGCTTAACGGCGAAGAGGACGACATTGACGAAGATAATTTCGTTTAAAGAAAACATATAGCAAACCGCACAAAACCGCCTTTGGTTTTGTGCGGTTTTGTACAAATGGAAATGTTTTTTAACAAAATGTAAAACTTCTTTATACTGTTAAATGATAATTGAATGTTCATAACAAGTTAATAAAACTTTGCTATAATTTGCAGGAAAAACAAATTGTAAATTGGAGGATTAAAGCGTATGGAACAACACGGAATAAGTAAGCTTGACCTTAAAAGAAGAAACAGAATGCAGGTTCTCAAAATTTTAAAGCAGAGAGGTCCTACGTCAAGAATTGATATAGCGAGCACGCTGGAGCTTACCAGAGCGGCGGTAACGATCATTACCAACGAAATGATCGAGCAGGGCATTATTCAGGAGATCGGCGAGTATAAGCACGTTACCGAAAAAGCTCCCAGAGGCAGAAAGAAGATACTTATCGACATCAATCATCATTATAAGTTCGCTATAGGCGTTACCGTTGAAGAGGACATTGTAAGCGTGGGACTTTCCACTCTTGCGGGCGCGGTTCTTGACAAGAGAAACCTTGAGATCAGCAAGGATACCGCATACAGCGATATTTCTTCATTTGTTGAAAAGTCGATACACGAGGTTCTGGGGGATAACTGTCTTGACAAAAACTCCATTCTGGGTATCGGTTTCGGTATTTTCCCGACAATGTACGGAAAGCTTGGTATCGAGGTTACCGACGGCGACCCTAACTACTCGAAGCTCAGAAACGTTATAAGGGAATACACAGACCTTCCGCTGGTATTTGACAATTCCGTCAAGGGTACGGCAATGGCGAACATTGACTTTCTTAAAAACAAAGACCCTAACAGACAGAATATAGCATTTCTCCAGTACGGAAATACAATGCACTTTGTTGTAACAAATCTTAACGATCCTATTGTTTCATACGATAACAGAACCAATTTTGTGGATAAAATGATCATCAATCCAAATTCGGATAAGGTATGTAAGATCTGCGGCAGACGCGGCTGCGTTGAAAGCGAGCTTACTCCCGGAGCAACAAAGGCTAAGATCAGAGAGAGATACTCCCCCGACGCGACGCCTTTCCTTTACGAAGCGTCAAGAGGAAAGTATGAGGACATCACGCGTGAAATGATAACCTCCGCCTACGAAAAGAACGATCCCGCCGTCAAGGAAATCATCGATAACGAGATCAATCTTACGGCTGTGCTGATAAACAATCTCTACTTCTCGACAAACCCGCAGAAAATCGTTCTTCATCACTTTGATTTCGGCAAGGACGAAAATTTAACTCGGCTCAAGGACGCCGTTACGGACATCGGCGGCGCGCTGGTTTCAAGCAAAATTGAGCTTTCCATTATCGAGGATAAGCACCGTTTCCTTGCAGGCTGCGCTCTTGCGATAAGAGAGCTGTTCTTCAACAGAGGCGGATTTGACGCTAACTCTTAAAATTAATATGATATGCAAAAGCGGTTTCCGAATATCGGGAACCGCTTTTGATGTATTATTCAGACATTCTGCGCTTGACCTCGGAAACAAGAAACAGTGAACCGCAAATCAAATCAAGTCCGTCGGGATTTGATTTCTGCATTTTTTTGATTTCCGTAAGGATATCCGCCTGTGCAGGAACGGCTTTTCCGCCGAGATCGTTTATAATTTCCGCAAGCTTTTCCCTGCTCTCGGCTCTTTCGGAAAAACCGTCCACTGTAACAAAGCTGTCGACCAGCGGAACAAGCTTGCTCACCGCTGCGGTAATATTTTTGTCTCTGCACATACCTATTACGGCGGTGCAGGGCTTTTTTCCGCTGTGAGAAATAACTCCCGCGAGAGCGGATAAACCGTCGGGATTGTGCGCTCCGTCAAGTATGGTCAACGGATCACTGCATATTACCTCCGTCCTGCCCACAAGTCTTGCGGACTTTATACCCTCCGCAATTTTATCGTAAGGTATCTTCAGTCTGTCGTTGATGAGGTTAATTCCCTCGATGACGGACATTGCGTTTATGACTTGGTGCGCGCCTCCCATAGAAGTACGGTAAGCCTTGCCCTTGTATTCAAAATCCGCGCCGAAACAATCGCAGGAATTTAATCTCATCAGAGTTATGTTTGGTATCACAAGCTGAGCCTGTTTTTCCATTGCCTGCTCTCTTACCGTGCGGATAACCGCCATATCGTTTCCCGCGCTTAACACGCAGGGAACGCCTTGCTTGATTATACCCGCTTTCTGGAACGCGATTTTTTCCAGAGTATCTCCCAGAACGGCGGTATGGTCATAATCAACCGAACCTATTACCGTAAGAACCGAGGCAGTGACAATGTTCGTGCAGTCCAGCAATCCTCCCATACCCGTTTCAAGCACAACAATATCACAGCCGCATTTTACAAAATACAAAAAGGCAATGGTCTGAGTGATCTCAAACTGAGAAAAATCGCCGCTGTCGGGAATACCCTCCAGCTTTTCCCTAACATACCCCGCAATTTCAGACAGATTTTCGGGGCTGATATTTTCGCCGTTCACCTGAATTCTGTCTGAATACTCCAGCATATAAGGAGAGGTAAAAAGCCCCGTTTTAAGCCCTGCGGCAGTAAAAACTCCGCTGAACATCTGCGCCATTGAGCCTTTTCCGTTTGTGCCCGCAATGTGTACGAATTCAAGCTTGTCCTGCGGATCCCCGACCGCCGAAAGCAGACGCTTTATGCGTGAAAGATCCTTGACGGGCTTACCGGAATGCGAAAAGCTCATTATATAATCTATTGCCGAATTTTCGTTATTTTCAAACAATTCCGCTACCTCCGATTTAAATAGTGTAATCATATTATACCACTATCAGCCGTCTATTGCAAGTCCTGTTCCTTTTTTAGAGGTAAGAGATTAGCAGACGCCTTTCTTACCTCTGGTTTCCGTCATTTTCGTACTGAGCATTTATTCTGTTTTCTATGAATTTATAATCAATTCTGCCCTCTGTGACCTTATAGAAAAACGGATCGTCGCGAACGCTGTCCTCGCCGTTTATGATAAAGCTTTTCTCCGAGCCGTTTTTCAGATATACAGTCGTTCTGAAAGAATATCCGCTGTAGCCTAGGGAAATCCCGTCTCTTTTCATTGTAACGGAGCTTAGATTTTCCGTAAGATACTCGATATCTTCGCGTGCAGTAAATTCTGTCTCAATTCCCCTGCCGCCGTCGAATACCGTTATCTTTTCTATATCCTCGGCATTTATTTTTAACAGCTTAACGGGGATAAAATACCATACGATAAGCAAAGCAATTATAAGCAGAACCGAGACTGCCGTTATTAATATTCTTTTACGTGTTATACTTTTCATTGTGTCTCCTTTATGACCGCCGCAGCGGTACGCTGATCTATATTGACTGAAACTCCGAAAATCTCCTGAATATCCTTTACGGACAGCAGGATATTTCCGATGTCGGTACCGATATAATCCCCCTTGTCGTAGTCGTGTCCGTAAAGTATGGTTTCAGGGGTAAATGTTCCGTCGTCGGACGTAATAGTCAAAACTCCGTTTTCTATGGAAAAGATTATTTCCCTGCCGTTTTTGACAAACACAGTCTGATTACCGTTTTCGGACTTTTCTCCTGCAAGCTTTTCCAGAAAGTCACAGTCGTTCACCGACAGATATGCGCCGTATTCCGTCGTCTGATAGTTCAGATACAAAAGATATTCTCCCGTATACTCGTCCTCTGTGCCCTCTCTGTATGAAAATTCATCCTGTATCGGTTCTCCGTGATACATAAGCTTAAGTTCTGAGGCAGGTCGTTTTTCAAATTCTTCGTCGCTCACGTTTCCGTGAACGCTGCCCGCACGGTACAGTTGAACGTAACGTTCCTTTGCGTTGTAAATCAGCCCGTTCAGATCGTTAGGTTCGCTGTTCTCGGAAGTCATATAATGCAGTTGGGCAAGAGTATTTCCCTCAGCACAGATATAAATATTTGCCTCAGTAAGACTTATTTCGGCATCGTCGTCCTCAGCCTCGACTTGGTAATCGGTACACCATATAGGTTCAAGACTGTTGATAAAGCCGTCCGCAAAGGCTATGGCGGTTTCTATACGGTCAAAATCGGAGATTTCCATACAGTAGCCGGTACCGTTCTCATCGGGAGTTATCTCATATCCGCTTTTGAAAAGCTTTTGGTAGTACTCGGGGTGAAAATACACATACTGCGGAAAATAATCGCAGCTGCTGTTATAAGAGGCGTTGAACATTCCCTGCGATTGCCTTAGCTTTATACTGAATTGAAATTCGTCGGTGTCCGAAAATATGTACAGCTTATCCTTTTCTTCAAGTCCGTACTGCGACATAATATCCTTGTCCGAGCTGTCAAAATCCTCATAAGCGGCGGAAATTGTGTAGCTCTCGCCGAATTTGTTTTTCACATATTTCTCAGCCTGCTCCTTGGTAATATCGCCGTAGGTATTTCCGCAGCTGTGAAACAGCACAGCCACAAGAATTATCAAAATAATAAGAGTTATCACACAACCGCCTCCTGTGGAATGTTTCATCGTTTTGCCTGTACTGCTCCGAGCATTCAGCGCAGGATATTTTTTCTTTATCACAACGTCCATTGCGGCAAGAATGATAAAAACAATGACAGTTGAAAGAATATACGTCATTCAAAACTCACCCCGCATATATTATATACGTTTGTGCGTCTGTATTTTATGGGATAATTATGCACAAAGTTTTCTATGACATTTTGTAGGAAATGTAAAAATGACCCGAAAATAAAATATTTTCCCGGGTCATAAATCCAATTTTCGGCAGAACACCTGTGTGTTCTCACCCCAGGGCAACCGAATGAAAGAATCAGAAAAATTTGTTCAAAATAACCTCACAAAGA
>JAUNOG010000020.1 GCA_030531185.1 Ruminococcus sp. | reverse complement strand
TGATTATAATGAATTGGGAGAGAACAATCCCGCACCAATCAATATAAATGGAATAGAACTTGGTTCAACCGCTAAAGATGTTGAAAATAACCTATCTTTTGATAAAGATGAAAATGATTTTGGAGATGGGTGTAGTTATAGCAAAGAAATAGGACACTACTCTATTAAAATTAATTGTAAAAAAATATTGTTTGGCATATAAGTATTGTATATGTTAAAGAATAAAACATAAGAAATCTTAGAAAGATATGATGCTATTTTTGAATAAATAAAACGGAGGATAAAGTTATGCTGGAATTTTTAAAAAGGCGTTTAGGCAAAGAAAAAACAGCAGAAAGAAATAAACCCGCTCCGATTTCCGAGCCTGAAAATGAGACTGAACTCATTGACAAGTCCGAACCCGAGCCTACCGCCCAAGCGCCGCGCCCCGCTCCCATTGATATCCCTCCGTCGGAGAGGACCTGTGAGGATTGGTGCGAGTTATACGACAGCGTTACCGAGAAACAGGTGAACGAGGCTCTTGACGAAATGAAAAAAATCACAAAAGCACCCGTAATTTTCATTAAATACAGCAAAGCGAATAATCTGCCGCCGCAGTCAAGCAAGTTCGGCGGAACTCCCTATATCCCCAAGGACGGACAAGCTCCCTGCGACAAGGACGGCAGACAGTTACAGCTTTTGGCGCAGTTTAATTTATCCGAACTCCCAGAAAACGACTTTATGCCAAAGCAGGGAATGCTCCAGTTCTGGATAATCAACAACGCTATGCTGGGTATGGAATGCGACGCCTCCACGGGAAACACCGCGCAGGTCCTGTATTTTGAAAGCATCGACAATGACGTGACCACAGAACAAGTCGACGCCAAATATTCCCCTTGGAGAGATGAGAACCACACCGATTACTTCCCTCTAAGCGATGAATTTTCGCTTAGCTTTTCCAAAGGCGAAGAAAGTATGGGTTCCGAGGATTTCCGCTGGGTAGACGCTTTCTGCGAAGTGTGGAACAGACTGCACCCCAATTTCGGCTTGTCCGAATATCCGTTCGAGGATATCGTGGATATGACGGATCTGCGCAATTACTCCGCCTGCAAGCTCGGAGGTTACGCCTCATTTGCCCAATCCGACCCAAGCGGAAAAGACTGTCAGGCAGCAGCAGTCCTCTTTGAAATGAACAGTACCATGAGCCGTGAAATTATGTGGGGCGACTTAGGCGCGGCAAATTTCTTTATTTCCGACGAGGACTTGAAAACGCGTAATTTTTCAAATGT
The DNA here is from genome assembly GCA_030531185.1 of Ruminococcus sp. Lineage (GTDB taxonomy): Bacteria > Bacillota > Clostridia > Oscillospirales > Ruminococcaceae > Hominimerdicola. The sequence continues at coordinate 38,191 of JAUNOG010000020.1, read as the reverse complement.
CCAATATCACTGGGACTGCTCTTGACGGCACAGAAGAAACTTTCCTCTGTCAAACATATTAATTTTTTGACAAACTATTGCTTTTTTTGTCGGAATTGGTTATAATATAGTTATATAATCCAAACCCGAAAGGAGGCTAATAAAATGGCTTTTACTGTAAATAAGGATACTATCATCGGCGATATTATGGACGCTGATGAGAATACGGCTCCGTACTTTATGGAAATGGGTATGCATTGTCTTTACTGCCCGTCCTCAAGAGGAGAAACTCTCGAGCAGGCTTGTATGGTTCACGGCGTAAGCTGCGATGAGATGATTGAAAAGCTCAACGCACATTTTGCCAAGTAACAGCAAGCTTTGTGCGGACGGTCAGCGCCGTCCGCTTTTTCTTTTGTGAACAGCTAAGACATAGTTTTAAACTATATATAGGCATAGAAATAAAGTTATTGCCTATAAGCCAAAACTATGCTATAATAAATTCATATCGAATTACTATACTTAAAGTTTAATAAGGAGCTAATATATATGAAAACCAACGAGCTTTTCAAAACAAAATCCACACTTTCATTTGAGGTGTTCCCCCCAAAAAGCACAACGCCCGTTGAAAGCATTTATAATACTATCGACGGACTTGCTCCGCTTAAGCCCGATTTTATCAGTGTTACATACGGCGCAGGCGGCAGCAGCAACAATGCCACGATAGGCATTTGCGACGCAATAAAACACAAATACGGTATCGAGGCGGCGGCTCATTTACCCTGCATAAATCTCACGAAAGAAAAGGTTCTGTCCGAACTGGAGGAGCTTAAAAAGTGCGGTATTGAAAATATACTTGCACTCAGAGGGGACATCAATCCCGACATTCCGCCAAAGGAGGAGTTTCACTACGCCTCCGAGCTTGTAGCTTTTATAAAGGAGCACGGCGACTTCAACATAATCGGCGCGTGCTATCCCGAGGGACACCCGCAGGCTCCCTCGATCGTAGAGGACATCAAGCACCTTAAAGAAAAAGTGGACGCAGGCTGTTCTCAGCTTATTTCACAGCTTTTCTTTGACAACGAGGACTTCTATGCGTTCAGAGAAAAAACCGCGATCGCAGGTATTAACGTACCGATAGAGGCAGGAATTATGCCTGTGACAAACCGCAGGCAAATTGAAAGAATGGCTACTCTGTGTCATGCAAAGCTGCCGAAGAAGTTCATCACCATTATGGAAAAATACGAGAATAATCCCATTGCAATGAGAGACGCGGGTATCGCCTACGCAGTTTCCCAGATAGTTGACCTTATAGCCAACGACGTAAACGGAATTCATCTTTATACTATGAACAATCCATACGTTGCAGAGAAGATCTGCGAGGCTGTGAAGAGCTTGTTCTGATAATCAAAACGGACGGATCAATAACGATCCGTCCGTTTTTTATGTGTGTATAAATGTTACATTCCTATTTCAGCCGAAAGACTATCCGCCGTCTCCAGCATCTCTCTCCCAAGCTCCGCCTTATCTGCAGAACCCAGCATTCCCTTGCCCGCCGTTTCAAGCCTTGATTTCTGCCGTTCAAGATACGCCTTGCCGTCGGGGGTATCCGCTGAAACAAGTCCGCAGTATAAATACCGCAGGTCACAGCTATAGGACGGCTTTTCACCCGTGTACACAGCCTGCATTACGGAGTAAACAAATCTTCCCTCACGGCAGGGAAGCTCTTTTTTTACCTCAAAACCGTTTCCATACAGCCACTTTCGCAGAACGTCCCACTTTGTCATAGGCTGTAAAACCAAATTGACCTTGTTTTCCTTGACCCACGGGGCGCGGGAAAGTATGTCCGCTATAAGCTCGCCGCCCATTCCCGCTATGGAAATATCCGTTACGCCCTTGCCGTCAACACTGTCAAGACCGTTTGACAGAACCGTTTCAATACTGTTTTCCAGTCCCATTGCGGAAATATGCTCTCTTGCGCTCTGCAATGGCTTTGGTGCGACGTCGCAGGCAAGAGCGGTTTTGCAAAGTCCGTTTTTTACCATATAGCAGGGAAGATATCCGTGATCGGTGCCGATATCGGCAAGCCTGTCTCCAACGCATAAAGCGGCACAGGTAAGCAGTCTTTTATCCATAAGAAAGATCCTTTGAAGTTATTTGCAGGAAATCGCCTGCGAATATTATTATACTTTATTTTTCCGAAAAATGCAATAGCGTATAGAGATAAAAGATCGGAAACGGTGCGGCGCAGACGCTTTTTTATTCGCTTCGCAGGTACCTTATTTTACTTCTTCGATTTACTTTAAATTTTTTCTCAGACTTGCCAACCGTCTGAGTTTTTGGTACACTATATATACAGAATGCATTCGGAGGTAGATTATGGACAAACACACAGCGGACTGCCTTATTTCACAGTATCGGAATAAAATATTCGGATTTGCGCTGAGCAAGCTGAGAGACTACTCGCAGGCTGAGGAGCTTGCGGCGGAGATATCCTGCCGCACGTACCTGTCTTTTCTGCGCGCCGACGATATCCCAAATCCCGACGGTTATGTTTACAGAGTGGCGTGCAATGTTTTTGCAAATTTTCTGAAAAATCGAAAAAACACGTCCTATGAGGACATCTCACAGCTTTCTGTCCCGCACTATGACGAAACTCAGGAAAAGCTTGAAAACGACGAGACATTAAAACGTCTCAGGAGCGAGATAGGTTATCTCACCCAACGCCAGAGGACTATCGTCTATATGTTCTATTACGAAAAGAGAACCGTTGCGCAGATATCCTCCGCGCTGGATATTTCCCCGGGTACTGTAAAATGGCATTTGTCCGACGCAAGAACGACCCTGAAGGAGGGCATTGAAATGAACGAAAATACAACCGCAACTGTTAACCCTATCAAATTTATATCTATGGGACACGACGGCTCCGCCGGAACCAACGGAGACACCTCAAATATTTTCAACACACGCTTAAAGCAGAATATAGCGTTTTCCTGCTACTGGAAGTCCAAAACTATAGAGGAAATCGCACGCGAGCTTGGCGTGCCTGTAACATACGTTTCCGACGAAATGAAAATTCTCGAGGAATACGGCTATATCGACAGGCAGGACAAGTCTGCAAATCCCAAATATCTCACCAATATGTACATCACCGACGAACGTCTCTTTGACGACACAGAAAGTAAATTGGCTCAGCAGGCGGCGGAGTATCTTGCCGAAAATTTATATACCAAGGTTTTTGCGGACTTTGACTGCTCCGAGGACTGCTACGGATTTAAATGTGACGGAAACGACAGAAATTTTATGAAATACAGCCTTGTTATGCTTTGTCACAGATATCTGTTCTGTGCATACGACATCGAGCAGGACATTTACGAGAAATTTTCAGTAAAACGTCCCGACGGAGGCGATTTTATAGCCCACGCAACTGCCTCCGATGACTGCCGCAATCCTGAAAATAATATATCTAAAGACGACTACTGGTGCTGCGGCTATATGACAAGAGCTAACGGCAAAGCCGAGGACGCAAAAAATATGCATTCAATTCAGATAAACTGCAAATTTTCCGATCGGGACAACGACTGGAGAGAGAACAAAACGGAGGACTGGATAAGCTTGTACAAGTTTGTAACCGAGGGCAAGAATTGTCTTTCTCCCGAAGAATACAAACGTATCTGCGACAAGGGCTATATTTTTGAGGACAGAAATCAGATCATGTCGCTTGAAACGACTAACGTCAATGATGTGGAAGCAGCTCTGAGCAAGCTTATCAGAAATGCTGTGAGTGTTCCCGATGACATCAAGAAATATTCCGCACAGTACGACAACAAGATCTATGAGATAAACAAAAAGAATTATCCTCCTCAAATGCAGGAACTTGTCAAAGCATACAGCAAAGGCTCTCTGATGTCGGGGCAAATTATCCCCCGAGTTATCGACGTACTTCTAAAAAAAGGCTTGTTACAGCCTATTACGCCTCAGCAGAAAAAAGCCGTTTTCTCTGTTATGGTATACAAAATGCCATAGTTATAATAACCGCCAAAAGCGAAAAGTCTCCGTTTCGGGGACTTTTCGCTTTTTTCATTCAAAAGAAAAACGCCGCAGAAACCCACGGCGTCAAAGCATTCAGTTAAATTATAAATTACTGCTGCTCCTTCATCTTAGCAAAGCACTCGCTGCAGTAAACAGGTCTGTCCTCTCTGGGCTTGAAAGGCACTACAGCCTCTCCTCCGCAAGCTGCGCAAACTGCTGTGAAAGTCTGTCTTTCAGTCTTGTTTGCTGCCTTTCTTGCGTCTCTGCAAGCTTTACACCTCTGGGGCTCGTTTACAAAGCCTTTCTCAGCGTAAAACTCCTGCTCGCCTGCTGTGAATACGAACTCGTTTCCACAATCCTTGCATACTAATGTCTTGTCTTCGTACATAGCTCTTACCTCATTAAATTAAATTGTGCCTCGTCGGACTTGCACCGACACCTTTGTAATAACAACGCTCTGCAATTAAGCTATACGGCCATATAACCTTTTCAGCCTTATCTCAATAGTGATTTTAATTTCCGTCTGACCCTCTGCATTGCGTTGTCTACCGCTTTAACGGATAACCCCGAATTTAATGCTATCTGATTGTAAGACATACCTGTTAAAAATAATTGAAATACCTGCCACTCCTGCTCCGAAAGGGCAGAAGAAATTTTTTTATATAGTTCGCTCATTCTCTCTTTTTCAATGACAATATCCTCAGGTATGCTTTCCTGCGAGCTTTCAGCATACTCCTCCAGCTCCTCGTCGGAGATCTCCGCCGCCTGACTGATATTGTTTTTTCTGAGAGAATTCAGCATTCTGTTTTTCATACAGACTGCCGCATAGGACGAAAAACTCACTCCTCTGTCGGCGCTGAAAGACTTTATAGCCCTCAGCAGACCCATAAGCCCCTCCTGCATTAAATCGTCGCAGAGGGCGGGAGAAAGCTTTTTAGCCAAAACCTCAACCGTACACATATACCTGGCAATAAGCTCAGAAACAGCCGTCTTATCATTTCGCGCTTTAAGAACAAGCTCCTCGTCGCTGAGCCTTTCGTGCATTTAATATCGCCGCCTCATAGTACTGATAATACAAATTGATATACATACATAATACCATTTTTCCCCGGTCAAGTCAAGGAATTCGCCAAAATAAAAAACATTTTCCGAAATTTTTGTAGCAACGCACAGATTTGTGACAATTTAATTGTGATTTTCCACAATAGGAATTCCCCATACAGCTAAGCAGTACCGCACTTTGAATAAAAAAACGGGACAGCCCGATACGAGCCGTCCCGCAGATTTCATTTTATACTTAAAACTTATTCTTCCTCGTCGCTTACCAGTGAAAGACCGTCGTCGATAAGGTCTCTCGCTGTATTTACCGCGCCAATGCTGCTGCCATAGAGATCATTAAGCGATGTAACAAGCTTCTGTACCGTATCGCTGAGCGAAGTAAACTGAGTTTTTACAGCCTCTCTGATCTCAGCACTGTCGTCTCTGATAGACGCAGCCTGAGCCTTAGCGTCCGCAACGACCTTAGCAGCCGTAGCATTAGCCTCGCTGGTAACTCTTTCAGCCTCTTCATTTGCCTCTTTCTTGACTTTTGCAGCCTCAGCATAAGCTGAGCCGGTTACCTGCTCAGCCTCCTGCTTAGCAGCCGCCGTCATAGCGTCTGCGCTTGCCTTAGCGTTCTGCATTGTAGCCGTAGCCTCAGTGGACGCATTTGAAACAAGCTTTTCAGCCTGCGCGTTGGCGTCTGCGAGAACCTGCTCCTGCAGCTGTTTAGCCTCGTCCTCCATCTGCTTAGCCGCTTTCTTAGCCTCCTGAACGACCTTGTTAGCCGTATTCTGAGCCTCGATGAAAACGCTTCCCAAATCAAATGACGGTGCAGCCGTACCTGCGTTAGCCTCAGCCGTTTCAAGCTTTTCCTTGAGTTCCTCGATCTCGTTCTTATTTTTCTCGATCTCAGCGTCCTTCTCGGAGATCTGCTGCTCGTAATCTGCGATCCTAACCTTCATAGTATCGGTGGAAGCCATAAGCTCTGCGATCTGCTTCTTAGCCTCTTCAACCTTTTTCTTGGATTCCTCAAGCTGATTTTCAAGCTCCTTCTTACCCTCGAAGTCCTTCTGCTGAGCCGCGCTTCCTTGCTTCTCAAGACGCTCAATGGTTTCGTTCTGATCGTTGACCTGAGATTCAAGCTGATAAATCTTTGATGTAAGATCGTCCACGTAAGCAAGAACGTCCTGCTTATCAAAGCCGCCTACTCGTACCGTTCTTAAATAACCATTACTTGCCATTTTAATTCCCTCCAAATAAAATACTTAGCTATAACTTATTATACTATAATTTAATTAAAATTTCAACATCTTTAAAAGCCATTTCAAAAAATTCATTACACCACACAATTATTGAAAAAATTTTTAGTGAAATTGCCTTAAATTCCTTACCCATTTCAGCGTTCTGTTTATATTATAGCAAATCTTCTCACAAATTGCAAGAGGTTTTAATAATTTTTTTGAAATTTTATAAAGTTCAGCCCAGCTAAACCACAGTGAAAACGATTACCCTCTGAACTTTTCTGAACCTCAAAAAAATAAAGACGAGCCTAATAGCAGCCCGTCTTTAAATAACATCATTTAATTACTTATTTTTTGAAAACATTGAAAATGTCGTCATAAATATCAGTATTGTCGGCAGCCTTCACTCCTGCCTTGTACATTGCCTCAGCGTCAGCCTTCTTGTCCTCCTCAGTCTTTGTGAACGCATTGAATGTTCTCTGAGGTGCGGGAGCGGGCTCCTGAGTAACGTCATCATCAATGAAATCAGCCGCAATAACAGTAACGTCCATACTGTCCTTGCTGTCGGGATCTGTACCGTTACCGAAGATGATCTCCGCGCCGTCGTCGGCAGCGTCCGCAATAGCGGCAGTAAGCTCGTCCATATCGCTGATAAGCAGATCCTCGGACATTGTAACGTTAACAATAAGTCTTCTTGCGCCTGTAATAGATGTCTCAAGTATCTTGGAGGCGATAACCTGCTCAACAATATCCTGAACCTTGTCCTTGCCCTCGCCGTGACCGATAGCAATGTGCGCTCTTCCCGCATTCTTGAGAATAGTGGTAACGTCGGCAAAGTCAACGTTGATCTCGTCGTGTCTTGTGATGATCTCTGCAATAGCGATTACGTCTGTTTTCAGGACCTCGTCTGCGATCTGATAGGACTGCTTCATAGTAAGTCTCATATCGCTGGTGATAAGGTTCTGGTTAGGAATAACGATAAGAGCGTCAACGTGCTTAACGAGCTGCTCAATACCGCTCTCCGCTCTTGCCATTTTCTTTGCGCCCTCAAACTTGAAAGGCTTTGTAACAACAGCGATAGTAAGCTTATCAAGGCTCTGAGCAATCTCGGCAACAACGGGAGCCGCGCCTGTACCTGTGCCGCCGCCCATACCAGCCGTGATAAATACCATATCAGCGTCCTTGATAGCCTCTGCGATCTCGTCCTGGCTTTCCTGTGCGGAAGCCTCGCCTATCTCAGGCTTTGCGCCTGCGCCGAGACCGTGCGTAAGCTTTGCGCCGATCTGTATCTGCTTGTCTGCCTCGGATTTTTTGAGCGCCTGAATATCTGTATTTACCGCGATGTACTCAACATTACCCTGGATACCTGCCTTAGCGATACCGTTAAGCGCGTTTCCGCCGCCGCCGCCAACGCCGATAACCTTAATTTTTGCGCCGACAACCGGCTCTTCCACGAATTCGTAACCCATAGTGTTCATCCTCCTAAAAGCTTTTTCATAATCTCCGTATTTTATATTTCATATATTGCATTATGTGCTTTGCGCTATTGATATATAGTTCAGACATAATTCCGAATATAGCTCGATATATTATTATATTAACACAAATATCCCGAAATGTAAAGGATTTTGCCGTTTCGGATATGAATTTTTGTTTAATTTTTCATTAAGACGGGAATATTTTCGGCATAATTGTACATACCGACCAAAATTACCAGCCGTAATTATCAGTGTAGCCTGCGTCATATCCGTTATTATCCCACGTATTTCCGTCATTGTATCCGTTCTCGGCGGCATTATCCCCGCCCCAAGCGTTTCCGTCGCCGTAGCCGTTGTCGGCGGTATTGTCTTCGCCCCAAGCATTTCCGTCACCGTAGCCGTTATCGGCAGTATTGTCTCCGTCCCCGGCATTTCCGTCGTTGTAGCCGTTATTCCACGTATCGTCTCCCCACCGGTTATCCTCCGTCCACTGGGCGTCTGCGGAAACTGCGCTTGAATCGTCCGCCTGAGAAGAACTGTCGTCAACAACGGGAATTTCAGTTTCCTTATCCTTAGGTATTGCGGAAACACCTGCCGAGCCGTTGTAAATCAGCGTGCCCTCATAATCGGAAGTTAAAGAGTCGATAACAGCTTTGAAATAGCTGAGCTTGTATTCGATGTCCGCCGAGCTGCCCAGCTTGATCTCAATTCTGTCGTCATAATTTATGACGATATTCGCTCTGGTAGTCATATCTATTGAAATTATATTTTCGTAGTTCTGTTCGGACAGTTCCGACAGCAGTTCGATCAGAATATCCGCCTTAAAACCGTCCTCGGAGGCAAGCTCCTCGCCCGGCTTCAGACTTTTCAGATCAAAGCCCGACACCACCGGGATATCCCCCGTAGGCTTAGGATTTTTTGCCTCCAGAATTCTTCCCGAGGAAGACAGCACATAGTAAGCGTCCTTATACTCTATGTCCGCCGCCTTGACAGCCTCGGTACAGGAGATGACCACGGTCGAAGGATATTTCTTCGTTACCTTAACGTCGTCGATATATACAAGATTATCCAGTAGTCTGTCAACTATCTTGCTTGTGTCGGTACGGACAAGGTTCATCTGTTTTTCCACGCCGCCCACGCTGATGATCTGATCCTCGCGGTAAAGGGTCACGCCCTCCACCTTAATGTTATTTATTCTGAACAGCAGCGTAAGGCAGAGTATCATCACAATAAGTACCGCAATTACAGCCGCCAGCGCATAATACGCCTTGACATTGCCCTTTATGGATATTATTCTGCGTTTGCCTTTGTTTTTATCCTTCATTTTACTATCGTTCCTTAATCTGTATTATTAAAGGGAAATCCCCTGTGATCTCACACATTTACACGTCTTACGTCTCCGCCGATGGCGCAGAGGGTCTTTTCAATGCTTTCGTAGCCTCTGTCGATGAATTTTATGTTCTCCAGAGAGGTCTCGCCCTGCGCTCCCATAGCCGCCAAGGCAAGCGCCGCTCCGCCTCTCAGATCGGGAGCCCGTACGCTTGCGCCGTAAAGCTCCTTAACGCCCTGAATTACCGCGACCTTGCCCTCGGTCTTTATGTCCGCGCCCATTCTCACAAGCTCGTCAACGTGACGGTAGCGGTTCTCGAAAATATTCTCCACCATTACGCTTGCGCCCTCGGCTTTGGCAAGAGCCGCCATAACCACAGCCTGCGCGTCGGTAGGGAAACCCGGATAGGGCATTGTCCGCACCGTTTTGACCGCTTTAAGCGGTTTTTTCGCGCTGATGAATATTCTGTCCTTACAGCAGAAAATGCCGCAGCCCATTTGTTCAAAAACAGGTATGACCGACTGTACGTCGGCGCACCTTGCGTTAAGCAGGCTAAGCTCTCCTCCCGTGACAGCCGCCGCCGCCATAAGGGTAGCCGCCGCGATCCTGTCGGACATAACGGTATACTCGCAGCCGTGTAACTCCTTAACGCCGCTGATTATCACCGTACCGCTGCCGCAGCCCGATATCTTAGCTCCGCAGGCATTGAGGAAGTCCCCCAGATCGCATATCTCAGGCTCTCTCGCCGCATTGTAAATAACAGTTTCGCCCTCTGCAAGAGCCGCCGCAAGCATAATATTTTCGGTTGCCCCCACAGACGGGAATGATAATGTAATTTTCGTTCCTTTAAGACCTCTCGGACAGGTGCAGTGAAGTATTCCGTGTTCCTCGGTTATCCGCACCCCCATTTGCCTGAGAGCGGATAAATGCATATCTATCGGTCTGGGTCCCAGCTCGCAACCTCCCGGAAAAGACAGTCTGCACTCGCCCGTTCTGCCAAGCACAGCGCCCAGAAATACTATTGAACTCCTCATCTCCCGCATAAGCTCGTCGGGAACTTCACAGCCTGTAAGCTCCGAAGAATTTATCGTCGCCGTATTATTTCTGAACGAGCATTTGCAGCCCAGACAACTTAATATTCTGCAAGCCGCAAACACGTCGGACAGCTCGGGACAATTATAAAGAGTAGTTTCACCGCCCGCCAGCAGACAGCCCGCCAGCAGCGGCAGCGCGCTGTTCTTTGCGCCCTGAACGGAGATCTCTCCCCTGACCCTGCCTCCGCCACGAATAATAAGCTTTTGCATAAGCCTCGCTCCTTTTTGAAAAAAGTCTGCTTTATCTTATGCAAAAACGTTTATTTAGGTGAAAAAGGAATTACAATTTAAGTTAATTCTCCGCTACGGATTTACCGAAACGGAAACGTTATCGGACACAAACAGAAATGCGGGAATGCTCGGAACATAGGTATTCGATGCAATTCTCTTTTTGGTGTCCGTTGTTTTGAGAATAAGACCCGTTATAGCCTCGTCGAACTGCTCGTCGGTCATATCCGTAACGTTGACCATAATTTCAACTGTAACGTCCTTGCCCGAAAAACCCGGTACGGTCTCGGCGGTAATTGCGCCTTCCTTATCGGTTTTGGTGGAGGTCACATAGCATATCTTATCCTTATAAGCCTTCGGCACACGAACGATCTCAAACTGCCCTACCGAGACCTCGAAGGGTGAGGAATTCTGCAAATGCACGTTCATACTTACGACGCGGTAGTTTTCCTTTTTCTCGGACGCAAAGGCCTCCTCGCTGTAAACCGAATAGTTTGCAAGAGCGTAGGTTTTAAACTCCGTCATACCCATATTTTCAAAGACATTTCTGTCGTAAATGACCTCGGTCTGATCCGACTGGCTCGTCATAATAGGCGGCAGGAAAAGCAAAGCGCAGGCAAGTATCAAAAATGCTACCACTATCCAGACCACGACCTTTTTGCGCTTTACATAGCTTGAACCGACCTTTACTCCCATATTCATTCTGTCGGGAGCTTTTTTATCGGGATCGGGCTTGGGAATAAAGTCGTCGGGATCGTCCTTTTCAAGCTCCAGACGCTTTTCCTCTATTGAGCCGTAAAACTTTGTGGCTCTGTCAAAATCTCCGACCTTGTTAAATCTGTTGCCGTCGAAAATAGCGTCCGCCTGTCGGTTCGCCTCGGAGCCGTGGAATTTGGGATCGCTTAATTTTTTGATTTTTTCAGTATCGGGTACGGCAATGGAGTCCATAGACGCCCGTCTGCTCTGCGATTTCTGAAAAGATTTATTCATTTGGGAATAAACCCTCCTTTTTTATACTTCATTTATTTGTGAACAAGCCGGAAATCAACGATACATTGCCAATTCAATACTATCCATAAGCTGACACATAGATAAATTAAATTTTTGATAATCAGCCTGCGAAAATTCCTCTGTTGCCATAGCAACGACAGCTTTAACAATATTTGTCTGGTTAACAAAAGTAATCATAAGCGGTACCTTTATTACAGTTGATAATCCCCGTATCATCAGAGTACCCGACTCGTCAAGCTTTAAAATATCCTGCTTAGTTCGTATAAGTTGAGCGGTATTATCGATCAGTATTTCTGTGTCTGTATACGTATCATAAAGAGCGACAGCCGCTTTGCATATTTTGTCCCAGCCAACCCCGTATGTCATACGCCATTCGGAAAACAACCACCCTTTGTCCTCTTTTACTCCTGCTAACAGCATATTTTGTCTCCTTTAAATTCCGATTATTTTTCAATAAGCGGTCTCAGTGCGCCGATTATACGCTCTTTCGTATCCGCAATATGGAGCTTTGCGGCATTCTCGGAGCACCTCCTGATTTTATCGGGATCGTCGAGATATCCCTTGACCGTATTTATAAACAAATCGTCTGTCAAGTCTTTCTCCTCTATTACAACGCCCGCTCCTGCGTTTTGCAGTACCATACCGTTATGATACTGGTGATTTTCCGCAACCATCGGCGACGGGATAAGCACCGAACATCTGCCCATAGCCTCTATCTCCGCAAGAGACGCCGCGCCGCACCGAGTGATGACCAGATCGCACGCCGCCATAGCCACAGGCATATTTATATAATCGCTTACCGTAAGTCTGGGATTGTCTTTTATCTTAATGCCCTGCTCCTCGCATTCGGCAACGTAATTCTTATATCCCTGATAAGTACCGTAGGAATGAATATGATAAACCTCTCGATCCTCGTCCTGATACCATTTCAGCAGCTTTGCCACGTAATTGTTAAGCACCCTTGCGCCGAGACTTCCTCCTGTGGACAGCACGCATAGCGCATTTTCGGGAATTCCAAGCTGTTTTCTTGCGTCCTTCTTGGACATCTTGCTGAACGCTCCCCTTACAGGCAGACCCGTGACCGTCTTATGCTTTGCGTCGGGGAAGTATTTTTCAACCTCCTTAACGGTCATCATTACCTCGTCCACTTCTTTGGAGAGCAGTTTATTGGTCACTCCCGCAAAAGCGTTCTGCTCGTGGACTGCCGTTTTTATACCCATTTTAGCGGCTTTTCTCACCACGGGACCCGAAACGTAGCCTCCCGTTCCGATGACAAGATCGGGCTTGAAATCCTTTATGATCTCCTTACAGCGTCCGCCCGTTTTCATAAGACAGCCGACTGCGTGGACGTTTCTTTTGATATTGATCCAGTTAAGCTTACGCTGAAAGCCCTCGACCTTAACAGGCTCGAACCTGTAACCCGCCTTCGGCACAAGCTTAGCCTCAATCTTTTCGGGATTTCCCGCAAAGCAGAACTCCGTATCGGGATAATATTCTTTTATTATTTCGGCAATAGCAAGGGCGGGATTAACGTGACCCGCAGTACCTCCGCCCGCAAGCAAAACCCTTATCATATAAATTTACCTCTTTTCAATGCACAATTCACGATGCACAATGCACAATTAAATAACATATCAGACTTACAAATGCAAGCGCTGCACAGTATAATATCACGCCGAAGCTCGACGACAGCGATACGCCGCAGGCGCACTTCATTGTGCATTGTAAACTGTGCATTGTGCATTATTTTTTTATGCTTCCCTGTCTGGAAATGTTAAGCAGTATTCCCATTTCCGCCAGCTGTATCATAAGAGCCGTTCCTCCGTAGCTGAAAAACGGCAGGGATATTCCCGTATTTGGAAACGAGTTGGACGCAACCATTATGTTGAGAAACGCCTGAATTCCTATCTGTATCGTAATACCCGCCGCAACAAGCATTCCGAACCTGTCCTTTGCGTGGCTTGCAATGTAAAAGCCTCTCAGCACGAATATCACAAACAGCAGTATCACTACTACAGCTCCCACAAAGCCAAGCTCCTCGCAGATAATTGAGAACACGAAGTCGTTCTGAGCCTCGGGCAGATACAGATACTTCTGTCTGGACTCACCGAAGCCCAGACCCGTCCAGCCGCCCGAACCGATAGCAAGCAGGGAATTATAGGTCTGATATGTGGAGCCCTGAGGGTCGGAGGTAGGATTTCTCCAGCTTTCAAATCTCTCGCTGATGTAAGTAAAGCCCGAACCCGTTATCACAAAGTACAGCGCGACTATGCCGACCGCCGCCGCACAGAAGCCTATGAACTTCCAGAAGGTCGCTCTTGGCATTCCGCTTACGAACATCATACTTACTCCGATAACTCCCACGATAAGCACCGCCGAAAGGTGTCTCTGGAGCATTAACACGCCCGCTACCAGTCCCATAATGACTGTAAAGGGTATGACGCAGTATTTCCAGCTTTTTTCAAAATGCGGAAAATTCACCGACATTATATATGCGAATATTATGATAAATGCAACCTTTAGTATCTCCGACGGCTGAAACTGAATAGGGCCTATATTTATCCAGCGGCTTGCGTCCGCCGTGGACGAACCGAACAGAGCCGCATAAACCGTCATAAAATATGTTACTCCGAAAAACAGATAGCATATCTTTGTGTTCTGGTAAAAATGGTAGTCCAGAAAGGACACGCCCGCCATAACCGCCAGTCCCATTGCAGCGAAGATTATCTGCTTTCTCGCGTAGTAATAACCGTCGCCCTCGTCGTTTATTCCCCACGCAAAGGACGCCGAGAACATCATAATTATACCGAACACCAGCAGAACAAGAATAAGTATAAGAAACGGCTTATCCACGCCGCTGGTGATGAACTTGAAGTTCAGCTTTTTTCTCGCCTGCGCCACAGGCGTTTTCCTGAACACAGGAACGTGATTATCGTACACAAGACCGCCGTCGCGCTCCCGTCTTATACCTCTGTCTGCCAACAGACTGCCTCCAATCTATGTTAAATCAACCGTTGTTTAATACCAATTTGCTTTCGTAAACTATAAACGCTATTGCTCCCGCACAGCCTAAAAGCTGAACCAATACGGAGCACAGCATAATTTTATAATCTCCCCAGCCCTTGTTCTTAAGGTGCTGATGAAGCGACGCGCCCTTGAAAAGAAGCCGTTTTGCGGATTTAAAAACAATTCTCTGCACCAGACCGCACACGCCGTCGATAATGGGAGCTGCCAAGGACAGCAGAACAGCAATATGAAGTCCCGAAAAGATCATTGTCACGCATACAAGCCCGCCCAGCAGAATACTGCCCGACTGTCCGATATACAGCTTTGAGGGACTTATACACCAGAAAATAATGCCTCCGCAGACCCCTGCCGTACATACGGATATAAGCTGTCCCGCTATATGACCTCCCCCGTAGGAAAATCCGCTTGAAAGCCCCAATGCGGAGATCATCACGCTTAAAGCGCACAGTCCGTCAATACCCGTTTCCGCCGCACCGTTTTGGCAGTCGTGAAACTCAACGATATTGATTATCAGGACCATTAACAGAGCAGTCAACGGAATATATCCCCGACCTAAGTTAAGATATCCCAGCCGGAACGGTAAAAGCACCTCTCTGCATTCAAAGTCAAACGCCTTTAACAGCAGGAGAAATCCCGCACAGGCAATAAATTCAGCTGAAAGCTTATACAGCTTTTTCATTCCAATACCGCTTTTCGTATCCCTCTGATAGTCCTCATAAAGTCCGACGACCGTCAATATACCGCAGAAGAACACAGCGCATACAAGCAGTCTCAGATCAAATTTTGCAGAGGTTATTTCATTTACCGCGCTGATACCCGCCGCTCCTGCGGTCAAGCCTATAAGCAGAACAAGGAACATAACTCCGCCGCCGAATTTCGGCTCCGAGCCGTCTTTCTTAAATCTGTCGCCGATATAAAATTCGAACCTGCCCGTTTTTATCCTGCGAAACAGCGGGATAAGAAATCTGCCGAACAGAAAGCCGCAGGACAGCTCCGCAAATAATATGACCGCCTGTGTTTTCCAGTCCATTTACGCCTCTTTTTTAGTTATCAGATCGAATACTTCCTCTAATTTCATACCTCTGCTGCCCTTGAAAAGTACGGCGTCCCCCTCGGAAATTTTATCTTTAAGATAGTCCGCCAGCGCCTCTCTGGTCTCGAAGTGCTTAGCGTTTTCGGGAGCGAAGCCCTTATCCTTTGCGCCCTCAATATAGTACGCCGAATTCTCGCCGAAGCAGAGCAGTTCGTCCGCCTTGGTGGACGGCACATACTCGCCGACAGTTCTGTGGTACTTAGCCGCATTTTTTCCAAGCTCCAGCATATCTCCCAGCACACAGTAGCGTTTGCCCTTGCACTGCGTCTGAGCAAGTACCGAAAGGCTTGCTTTCATAGAGTCGGGAGCCGCATTGTAGCAGTCCATAATATATGTAACGCCGTTTTCGGCGCGGACATTCTGTCTCATACCCTCGGGCTTGAAAAGTCCGATGCCCTTGACGATATCCTCGGGGGAAATATTGAGCGCAAGTCCCACGCAGAAAGCCGCAAGAGCGTTTTTCACGTTATGCTCGCCAAGACAGTTGATCCTTGCAGGAATTTTTCCGCCCTTGTAATTTATTGTAAAATCAATGCCGTTATCGGAGGTTTTAATTCCCGCGGCATAGACGTCGCAGTCCTTTTTGCTTACGGAATAGTAATAAACCTTTCTGTCGGAATAAATTTCAGCCTTTGCAAGCAGCTTGTCGTCTCTGCAAAGCACCAGCGGAGCGTCGTATTTTGCGCCGTCGAGTATCTCCATTTTTGCTTTGAGGATATTCTCCTGCGAACCTAAATTCTCGATATGGGAAACTCCGATATTTGTGATAACGCAAACGTCGGGCTTACAGCACATTGACATTCTGGAAATTTCCCCTTTGTGAGACATACCCATTTCAATAACTGCCGCCGTATGGGAATTATCCAGACCGAACAGAGTTTTCGGCATACCTATCTCGTTGTTGAAATTTCCCTGAGTTTTAAGGGTGTTGTATTTCTGAGAGACCACAAGAGCTATCATATCCTTGGTAGTTGTCTTACCCACGCTGCCCGTAACTCCCACAACGGGAATATCAAATTTATCTCTGTAATAGCCCGCAATATCCAGCAGAGCCTGCGCTGTGGAATCAACGATTAGACATTTTGCGCCCTCAACGTTTCTCTCTGTGACCACTGCCGCCGCGCCAAGCTCCATAGCCTTGGCGGCAAAGTCGTGACCGTCAAAGCGTTCGCCTTTCAGGGCGATAAACAACGAATTTTTCC
Organism: Ruminococcus sp.; assembly: GCA_030531185.1. Lineage (GTDB taxonomy): Bacteria > Bacillota > Clostridia > Oscillospirales > Ruminococcaceae > Hominimerdicola. The sequence goes on along the minus strand of JAUNOG010000020.1, from coordinate 21,438 downwards.
CTATGGTTCTTGTATCTGTGGAAATATCCGAGATCTCTGTATCGGCGGGATAGCCAAAGCTGCCGTGACAGGCTCTGATGACCTCGGACAAATTCAGTTTTTCCATTTATAACACACCCTTCCGATGTTTTGTCTCTTTTCTTTCGTTTTATTTATACTTTAAAAATATAAAACTTATAATACTTTCGTTAAATTTAAAGGCTCATCTGATACTCAACATACAGTCGCTCACTTTCATCACATTCATAAAAATCAGTTGCAACTGAAGTTCCGTCAAGATAAATATCTCCTTTTTCAACTATCCATCTGTTACTGTTATCTCCTTTGGGATAACTTTTGGTATAAAAAGATATTGGGACTTGCTCCATAGATTTAATTGATTTAACAGGTTTTATTGCATTAACCGGAATCTTCCAAGCACCTTTTCTATAATATGCACCAACTATTTTGTTTTTTTCACAAAGAATCCGAACACCGATTTCTGGAACATTCCACTTTTCAGATGTTTCCTTGATTGACATAAAACGCGCAGTTATAATCATCACCTCGTTATTATATGTCATAGTCTGCACCTTACAGTTTCCTATTCGGTTTCTTTCAGCGCCTCTGCGACAACTTCTCTTTCATCAAAGTGTATTTTTACTCCGCCTGCAAGTATCTGATAGTCCTCGTGACCCTTGCCTGCAAGCACGATTATATCATCTTTTTCGGCATTTTTTACCGCCCAATGTATTGCCTCTCGTCTGTCAACGATAGTGATATACGGCGTTGTTTTGCCTTTAAGCCCCTCGAGAACGTCGTTGATGATGTCCTGCGGGTCCTCGTTTCTCGGATTATCCGAGGTAACAATAAGGAAATCCGCATTGTCCGCCGCCGCTGCCGCCATAGGAGCGCGCTTTGTGCGGTCTCTGTTCCCGCCGCAGCCGAACAGGCATTTTACCTTTCCCTTTGCGCTTTCCCTGATAGCCGAAAGAACGTTCACCAATGCGTCGGGAGTATGGGCATAATCGCATATTACCGTGAAATCCCTGCCCGTAGGCACGATCTCCGCTCTGCCTCTTACGCCCTGTATCTTATCAAAGGCTCTGATAGTTTTATCAACGCTGAAACCCAAGGTCTCCATACAGGCTATCACCGCAAGGGAGTTTGACACATTGAAAAGTCCGGGCATTGCAAAGGAAACATTATGCTTTCCTTGACCGTCGCAGAACACATATTTTACTCCGCTTGCGGACAGCAGAACGTCCTCGCCCATAAAATCAGCCTTGCCGTTTACAGAATATGTCTTAACGGGACAGTTCACCTCTTTAACATACCGTCTGCCGTACTCGTCGTCGATATTGATTATCGCATTCTCGGAAATCCCGAAAAGCAGTTTTTTAGCCTGATAGTAGTTCTCCATAGTGCCGTGAACGTCAAGATGATCCTGAGTAAGATTTGTGAACACGCCTACCTTATATGTACAGCCCGCCACACGTTTCTGCTCCAGACCCTGCGAGGATACCTCCATAACCACATAGTCGCACTTAGCGTCCGCCATTTTTCTGAACAGCTCGTAAAGATCATAAGGCTCGGGAGTTGTTCTCGCCGTAGGGTAAACCTCGTCGCCTATCTCATTTTGACAGGTTCCTATAAGACCTACCTTGCAGCCGAAATCAGTAAGCACCTTTTTAATGACCGTAGTAATGGTTGTCTTGCCGTTCGTACCCGTTACGCCGATAAGCTTAAGCTCCCTTTCGGGGTGACCGAACCACGCGGCGCAAAGCAAAGGCAGAGCCTCTCTTGTATTGGGAACGACGATCTGATTTTCAAGTCCCATATCGCGTTCGGTAAGAACTGCGACGCAGCCCTTTTCGAGCATAGCCGCAGCGGCGTCGTGTCCGTCAAAGGTATTGCCCTTTATACATACGAACAATTCTCCCGTCTTGACCTCGGTTCTTGTATCGCTTATTATTCCTGTTATTTCAATATTGGGCAGGGAGGTTTCCGCCACGCCCTTGATGAGTTTATAAAGCTTCATATCTGCATCAGTCCTTTTTATTCTACAAAATCTGTAATAATCATATTACTGCGAGCCTACGGTACTTGTGGCAAATGTCACAGACACCGCCGTACCCAGCGGCACGCTTGTGCCGGGAGCGTAATTCTGGTCGTCCTGTGCAACAGCCCCCTCTTCGGCTGCACCCGAGCCCTCAACGGTAAGGTTGAGACCGTACATTTCAAGAGTCTGCTTTGCCATTTCCTTTGAAAGTCCCTGCAAAGACGGAACCGTTACCTTTTCCTGTTCTGTTGTCTCGTCGGTGTAAAGCACCACAGAGCCGCCGTTTTCGATTTTAACGGCGGAAGGCACCTGTCTGAGGACAGTGTCGCCCTCGCCCTTGATCTTGACTGTAAGACCCAAATCGGTAAGCGTCTTTTCAGCGTCCTCGACAGTATAATACTGAACGTTAGGTACGGAAACGCTTATTTCGCTCAGCTCTTCCTCGGTATATTCGGGGAAATATCCCATATAAGGCAAAACGTCTGTAAGCACCTCAACGCATATAGGAGCCGCAACCTGGCTTCCGTAATATTTCTCGCCTGTGGGGTGATCGACCATAACCAGCATAATTATCTCGGGATCGTCGGCAGGCGCAAAAGCACAGTATGAAGAAACATAAGTTTTTCCCTCTGCGTCCTCGTCAAGCTTCTGGGAGGTACCCGACTTGCCGCCGATCTTATAGCCCTGAATATAGCAGTTTGAGCCCGGCTGACCGTCCACAACGCCCTGAAGTATCTCTCTCATAGTTTCGGAGGTCTCCTCGGAGATGACCTGTCTTTTTACAACAGTGTCGTTCTTTTTAACGACGTTGCCGTTGGAGTCCACAATGCTGTCAACTATCTGAGGAGTGACCACATAGCCGCCGTTTATAGACGCGGAAATTGCAGTTATCATCTGAATAGGAGTGATCTTGTTTGTCTGTCCGAAAGCGGAGGTCGCAAGCTCGACATTACCCATTCTTGAAAGCGGCATACTTATCGAGTTTACCTCTCCGGGAAGGTCTATTCCCGTAAGCTCGGAATAGCCGAAGCCGTCGAAATACTTTCTGAAATCCTCGGCTCCAAGCTTTAAGCCTATCTGTACAAAAGCAGGGTTGCAGGAGTTAAGCATAGCGGTCGCAAGGTCCTGCGAGCCGTGATCGTGTGTTGACCAGCAGGAAATGGTTCTGTCCTCGACCTGTATCTGAGTGTTGCAGGCAAATGTATCGTTAAGAGTGATAGCCTTTTCCTCCAGCGCCGCCGCGCCTGTGATGATTTTGAAAACCGATCCGGGGAAGTAAAGCTCCGATATCGCCTTATTTTTCCACTGAACAGACCAAGCCTCCAGCTGCTTGTCGCTGTATTCCTGGCTTTCCTCGTCCATACCGGCCAGTTCTGCCGCTGCGGTTTTGTCCGAAATACTTGCAGGAGTATTGGGGTCGTAGCTGTACTTTGTTGCCATAGCGTACACCTGACCCGTCTTGGGGTTCATAATAATACCGCAGAGACGGTCGGCGGGCATATTGGTCTCATACGCCTTCTCCAGAGCCTTTTCCAGCTTGTACTGTATGTTTATATCGATATTGAGGTTAAGACTGTTTCCGTCCTGAGCGTCATAGCTCTGCTTGTATCGGTAGGGGATTTCGTTGCCGTCGTTATCGGTAGCCGTAACAACTCTTCCGTCAATTCCCGAAAGATAATCGTCATAATAAGCCTCGAGACCGTAAATTCCGTTGCCGTCGTAGTCGGTGTGACCCAGCACATTTGCGGCAAGCTCGCCCTGCGGATACACTCTCTTTGTGGTAGGCTCGCCTCTGATACCGTCGACGGAAAGCTCCGTAAGCTTGTCGTTTATCTCGTCTCTGAGGGTCTTTTCAACCTCTTTTTTCAGTACTACATACTGCGTATCGGTCTTGGTAAGCTTTTCCTTGACGGTAGCCGTATCCAGTTCAAGCTTCAGGGACAAAAACTCCACAAGCTCGTCAAAGGTCTCCTCGCTTGTAAGAGCGTTTTCCAGCTTTTCCTGAAGATCCTTAAGTTTATCGGCGTCGTTGGTTTCAGTCATAGCCGCCTTGATCTCTTCAATCCAGTCGTCCCGTTCTTCAAGCTGATTTTCCAGCATCTGAGGGTCACAGTAGATAGTGTACACCGTTGCGCTCTGCGCCAGAACGTTGCCGTTCGAGTCGTACACAGTACCTCTTGACGCCTGTACGGACGTAGATTTAAGCTGTTGGGAATTCGCCAGCGACTGCCATTTCTCGCCCTCGGCAACCGCAACCTTATATATGCCGAAAATCATATAGATCAGCAGAGCCAGAACGGGCAGGCACAGCCATAAATTAAGCCTTGTTATCATTTTGGTGCTCGGCTTATCAGTCATAATAATCTCCTTTGCTGAATACGAACGGTACAAAAAGGCGCGCAAACCAGTTCCTTTTTATGCCAAATTTTGCTTGCTAATGTAAAAATTACGCCTAAAAGGCGAACAAAAGAATAGAACAAGAAAGCTAAGCACAAATTCCTTGTCCCTAACTTTCCCTTACAATTCTATTGCGCTAAAGTCCTATATATTCCATTGCGGACGTGAACCAGCGTTTTATTTTTACGAATATGCTCGAATCATCGTCGTTCTTTATCTCTGCCACCGACTGCTTTTCAACCTCGACATACTCTATCTGAGTCTTATCCAGCTTCTGTAGCCCGAGATTGTTTTCGGCATATTCCTCAACCTTTGTCATATTGGTTTTTTCGGCAAGCTCCGACTGCAAGCTCACATTCTCGCTCTGGAGCTGTGTAAGCTGAGCCTCCAGTTCTGCCCTCTGGGCATAAAGACTGGAAATCTCCACCTTACCGAAAATCATACCCGCCATAAGCGCAAGCACAATGATTATGCCAATGATCGAAAACGCAAGAGTTCTTCTGTCCGGCAAGGACAGCGCATTGACCTTATGCTTTATATTCCTCTGAGCCTGAAGTTCTTCCTGCTCTTCCTCGCGTAAGGCGTAAGCCAGGTTATGATTTTTTGCCATATATAAACACCTCTGATTAACGTCCGAACCAATTTTTACACAAATTCTCTCTATAATTTTTACTCTTTTATTTTTTCTATTATCCTCAGCTTGGCGCTGCGGCTCCTGTTATTTGCCGCCAGTTCAGCCTCGCCCGCCTCGATAGGCTTGCGGTTCACAAGCCTTCCTCTCGGGGTCTGTCCGCATATGCATACGGGAAAATCGGGAGGACACACACAGCCCTTGCAAAAGGTCTGAAATCTCTGCTTTACAAGCCTGTCCTCCAAAGAATGGAAGGTAATGATACAGAGCCGTCCGCCCACGTTAAGAACGTCGAAAGCCTTGTCCAGCGCGCAGCTTAGATGTTCAAGCTCCGCATTGACCTCTATCCTGATCGCCTGAAAGGTTTTCTTGCAGGGATTTTTCTCGCGTCTCGCTTTCTGAGGCACGGCGGACTTTATGATCTCCGCCAGCTCGAGAGTAGTCTCAATGGGCTTTTCTTCCCTAGCTTTAACGATTTTCTGAGCGATACTGCGGGCGAACTTTTCCTCGCCGTACTCAAAAATAATCTTCGCCAGAGCCTGATAATCGTAACCGTTTACCACGTCCCTTGCAGAAAGCCCCTCGCCGCTCATACGCATATCCAGCGGAGCGTCTGCGTGATAGGAAAACCCTCTCTCGGCATTGTCAAGCTGATATGAGGAAACACCAAGATCGAGCAGTATTCCGTCCGCGCCCTTTATGCCAAGCCTCCGAAAAATCTCGTCGATCTCCGAATAATTGCCTCTGATGACCTGCGCAGGAAGTCCCGCCAGTCTTTCAGTCGCCGCGGCAACCGCCTCGGGATCCCTGTCAATAGCTATCAGCCGACCGCCCTTAGCGCCGTCAAGCCGCTTGGCGATCTCGCGGGAATGTCCCGCTCCGCCTGCCGTGCCGTCGCAGTAAACGCCGTCCGGCTTTATATCAAGCCCCTCCAGACATTCGTCAAGAAGAACCGAAATATGCTTAAATTCCATTAGAAATCAAGTCCCTCCAAAGCGTCCATAAGCTCGTCGTCATCGATTTCCTCATTAAAGCTGTCCCAGCGTGCCTTGGACCATATCTCGCATCTGTCCGTAACGCCTGCCACAACAACTTCCTTTTCAAGCCCCGCCTGTTCTCTTAAAGACTGCGGAACCAGAATTCTTCCCTGCTTATCAGCCTCGACCTCGCTCGCCCAGCCCATAAAGCTGCGCTGGAGCTTTCTCGCCTTAGCCATAGGCAGAGTTTTAAGCTTTTCCGTTTTGGCGTAAAAAGCCTCGATAGAGTAAACGAACAAACAGCCGTCGATACCTCTGGTAATAATGAACCGCTCGCCTATTATCTCACGGAGCTTTGCGGGAAAACTCATTCTTCCCTTAGCGTCCATCGTCTGATTATACGTACCCATAAGAGTATTTTTCAGCAGCATTTCCCCATTGCCGACGCAGTCGTTCTCAGCGGAAATATTCTCAGATATCTCAGGCACAGCCGTTCACCTCCCGTACAGTTTTTGGGGCTTGGTTTTGCATTTTGTGGACTTATTTACCACCAAATCGCACTTTTTACCACCGTACATTAATTATACACTATATAAAAGAAAAATGCAACTGTAAATTTTCCCAAAATCAGAATTTTCAAGGGCTTTTTATTGGACTGTACCCGAATTTTCACAAGCTTTAGAGCGATTTTTGTAACCTTAAATGAAATTTTTGTAACCGCCGCGTAATTTGTAAACATTCCGTAAATTTTACCGACCACAACATCTAGTAAAATCGGTCATCAAAAAATCGGACATTTAGTCATTGTATTTCCATTAATTTCAATGTAAATTTATGTATAATACATCTGCAAACGGAAATTTCATCTGATTTAATTACTATTGTACCACAACTTCTGGTGTACGTCAATATGTTTTCAATAATTTTTCCACAAAATACAGAATTTGCGCCACATTGACAGCACAGACTATACAATCTGTCGATAAAGGATAAAATTGTGTCTTTTTTGGTTAAAAAATGGTTACACATAAAATAGTAAACTAATTTAATTATTACAATTTAGATTTTTTGAAAAAGCTGCGCGGATTTTGAAAAATTCAGCTTGATTTTCAACTCAAAATCAAGCTGAATGTTGAAAATTCGGCTGTTTGCGGAAATTTTATTGTCAAATTGCACAAAGAACAAAAGAGCTCAAAAATCAGGTCCGCAAAATAAAAAAGCGAAAAATTATCTTTCCGCTTTTAATTTATACCCATATATTTTGAGCTACTCAACAGTTAGATCATACTCCGCGGGAGAACCTGTATTTATCGTACAAAATCGGTACTTTTCCTTGTTTTCATAGGCTTTTGAACATATATAATAACCGTTCACCGTCTTTGCAGAATGTCTGCGGAATATCTTTTTAAGCTCATTATATAATTTCTTTGATGTTTCATCGTCATAATGCATTGTCGAAACTTCTGTGGGGAAAATGGCTTTTCCCTTATAAACTCCGTTCAGATCTATATTTATTTGCTTTATGTTTCCGTCGCACAAAGCGGAATATCTTACCCCGCTTTGACCGTCGCAGCTCCACTTTATTTGCCGCCACAGGCACTCGGTCGTTTTAAAGAAAGCAAGAATTTGATTATTACCGTTATGAGAACCTCTGAAATTCACTCCCAGATCATTTAAGACTGTTACATCGTTAAAAGAAACTGCTCCCCGATCGGAGTATGTCGGCACATAGTATACGTCAAGACTGTTTTGAAATTCCCTGAATACGTTTTGTAAATCCTCTTTTTCCGCATAAACGCGAAATCTTCTGGTTTTCATAGCTGTACCTCCTTTGTCAAGGTTTTAAGGCAAATAGAAATTCATCTTACAGTATTTTTTCAAAAAACAGATGTCCTTTGTGAGAGATCACGCCTCCGACTTTCATAGAGGCGGCTGCGGCTAATTGAAATCCCAGCTTTTTGTACAAAGAAACGGCTGGAACGTTTTGTTCTCCCGTATCAAGTCTGATGACCGTACAATAACGCTATTTTGCGGTTTCCGCCGCAAAATTCACAAGCGCCGAGCCGACGCCTTTCCCCGCCGCGCAGGGCCTTACCATAAGCAGGTGAATAACGGTCACTTCTTCATCTGCAACTTGGCTCGCCCAAGCTATCTTTCTGTATTCATCAGGCTGGTATCCGTCTAAAATTATACTGCCCAGAACAGCGCCGTTTTCCTCGAAAACATATAACGCATTATTACGCAAGGCTTTTTCCGCGTCTTTCCTTGTCGGATAAACGCCCTCCCGAAAGACCGTATATGCGCCATACTTTTTCTCGTGCAAAAAATGCTCGCGATACCCTTCTTCTATACTTTCCAAATCTGTAATAACAGCCTGTCTTATCATTTTTTCACCTATTTTCAAGTCATAATTTGTACTGTTATTAAAATTATATCAAAGAATAATCAAACCGTCAATCCGTTGCAGGATAAAAACACGAAAAGTAATGTGCCTACGGCACACCCTTTCTAACCTCTTACTGCTAACATCTTACCTCTAACGGATTTTTACAGGCGAAAAAAGCCATTCCCGATACATATATCAGGAATGACCTCGATAATTCTTATTTGCAGTAGCTGTCCACATATCTGTCGATACAATGCTGGATAGTTTCCTTTGCGTCATCAGCTGCCTTGACATCGTCAATGACCGTATCCTTGTGCTCCAACGCCTTATAAACTGTGAAGAAGTGAGACATTTCGTCAAAAATATGCTTGGGCAGTTCGCTGATGTCCTTATAAACGTTGTAAGTCGGGTCGTTATAAGGAATGGAGATGATTTTTTCGTCCGCCGCGCCGTTGTCCATCATCATTATCATACCGATAGGATAGCAGTCCACCAGCGACATAGGCTCCAGAGTCTCGGAACAAAGCACCAGAACGTCCAGCGGGTCGCCGTCCTCTGCATAGGTTCTGGGGATAAATCCGTAGTTTGCGGGATAATGGGTTGAGGTGTAGAGAATTCTGTCCATTTTCAGAAGTCCCGTAGACTTGTCAAGCTCGTACTTTACCTTTGAGCCTTTCGGTATCTCAATAACCGCAGTAAATTTTTCCTTGTTTATCGCCTTCGGCGAAATATCGTGCCATATGTTCATATTTATTACCTCCGTATAAATAAAATTTCATAATAAAACGGCAAATTAATGACTAGTTCGCCCTATACATACCCTCCGACCGAAGATTATCGGGAATATCAAAAACCGTTTCTCCCTCAGTCTCAACGACGGACAGACTGCCCTCGTTGTCCTCGGAAAACAAGTCCCACATAGAACAGGGAGTGTCGGTAAGCTCCGCCCCCGCCTCAGCCATAAGCTTTTCAAGCTTGTCCTTTTTAGGGGAATAGATCATAAACTCCTGATAATCGGTAAAGTATATCTCCTCGTCGGTCTTGTGAGAACCGAACCCGAACCTTGACACGCCGTCGTTTATAAGCAGATCGCCGTAGCGTTTCATAATCGCGAGAGCGACCGCTCTTGTACAGTTATCAAGATAATAGGTGTCATAGTCCTCGCTGTCCGCCCTAGGAAGCTCAAGAAAGAAAAACACAGGCTCGGGAACAGACCTTATAAAACCGGAGGCGCAGTCTGCCATAACGTCGCAGCTAAGCAGTCCGCTTATGCCGTTTTCATCTTTTCTGTAGCAGGAACGCAGATCGTCCGCGCCGTTAACGCTTACGCCTTGACACAGCATAAAGCCGCCCATTCGCACATCTCCTTTGACGATAATACTCATTAGAAATATTATAGCTCATTTATCTGAATTTTGCAAGCGGTTTTAGCGAAAAATGCAAAGAACGCTCCGATAATTTTCGAAGCGTTCATAATCTCCGGATCGTTAATAACACCCGACAGCAACGATTACTTTCCTCTCTGCGCTATAATGGATATCATTTCACCCACGTTATGCATACCCGAGACCTCTCCCATTTTAAAACGCATACCGAATTCGTCCTCGACTGCGCCTATAAGGGTGATATGCTCGATAGAGTCCCAGTCCTCGATATCGTCGGCTGTAGTTGCGGCGGATATCACAATGTCCTCGTCGTCAAAAACGTCTCTGAAAACCTCCGTCAATCTGGGTAAAATTTCTTTCTCGCTCATTTTTCAGTCCTCCATAATGTCAATAACTGTATTCTTATCGGCGTAATTTTGTATGTCAAGCTCCCATACGCTTACTCCCTCGGAGTTTACGCATACATTTGCAAACCCGAGCGCGCCGTAAAAATCCTTTACCATTTTATTCTTCGCAGTAGGGATATAAATTCCGTTCAAGCGCCGTATCCCACGCTTTTTCGCACTTTTTACAAGACAGTCCAGCATTGCAAGCTCCATATCCCTTTTAAGCACGCGGCAGGACATAAGCCATAGTATGATCTCAAGAGTATCCCCCCTGATCTCGCCTATAATGACCGAAACTACGCCGTTGTCTCCGAACCTGTCCTCCAGCTTTCCGTAAAGTCTTATATACCTGTCCGAGCGGAAAACCTCCTCCATTTCTGCGGGAGTATACCGTCTTGCAGTAAGATTGAACTGATTGGTCTTATTGGTAAGCTGCGTGATGCGCTGAATATAAACAGGCTTAAAATCCCCTATTTCCGCTTTCATTTCAAGACTTTTAAGGTAGTCGCCGTAGCTTTCAAACTCTGCCTGAGCCTTTGCCCTCTCGGCGTTAGCTTTGTACATTTCTCCGCGTTTCAGATCGTCCTCGGACAGAGAAGTCACTTCAAAAAATTCGGAACGGTCAAGCACTCTGATATAGTCTGTGACCGAGCCTATCTCGGGAACTTTTACTCCGCCCAACCGACTGCGTACTATATCTCGCTCTGCGGGATTGTCGTCCGCAAAAACTATCGCCTCGGGAAGAATATTAAGCTCCTGCGCTGTGTCGGAAATATTTTTATCCTTTGGCAGCCAGTTGGCCTTTATAACAGTAAAATCCTCGGGACTTACCGCGCCCTCGGGGTGTCTCAGACCCGCTAAGGCGTTTTCCTCCTCGTTCTTGGAGCATACCGTAAGTACAACTCCTATATCCTTCAGGGACTTAACATAGCTCTGCCACTCGTAAAACGCCATTGCCTCGGCAGTCTCCTGTCCTATCTCGAGGTTTTCCGCGCCGTCGTCGCCCACGATACCGCCCCACATTGTGTTGTCAAGGTCAACGGCAAGAGCCTTTTTATTCTTTCCCAGCAGAGATTTTATTATCGCCGCAGTCTGATATGCAAGCTCGGGAATTGCGTTTATATTCAGCGAATATTTGTACATATACCAGTATTCGGGTGCGGACCATTTTTCAAGTCCGTACATAGCCGAAAGCCAGTTGATATCGTTTATGTAAAGATAGGAACGCTCCTGCGCCGCCTGCGCAAAGGCGAGGTTCATTCGGTTTACGAAATTCACACGTCCTCGGAAATCGCTCGCTTCGCTGTTTCCCATAAGCCTGAAAAACGGCAGTTCAAAATTATTCTGAATGACGGGACAATGAAATCTCTCCACAAGGCTGTCCCACATCTGTGAGAAACGCTTTACCTCGTTTTCAAAGCCCCTCTCTGTTTCCTGCGCCGACATTCTCGGATTGGGCGTAAATGCCAGATTTCTGATACTTGTATGTACAAATATAAAATCGGGAGCAAAGCTTGTAAGCTCCTCGTTTGGAAAAACCGCGTCCTGCCAGTATTGACCGTACTCCGACTGATAGAATTCGCATTCAACTCCGCAGTCCAGCAGAAACAGGTCAAGTACTGCAACAATGTCCGCCGTGGTAGAACCTCCCAGAACGGCGATTTTCTTTTTTATTCTTGTATCATTAGTCCCGTCGGCAAGCAATGCGCGCCGCAGAGACCTTTTCTTTTTCATAATATATCCATTGTCAAAGGGATATTCAAGCTCTTTCATAGCCGTTCCTTTCGGTATCAGTTTTCCTCTTCGGACTGTATCTCCGCCTCGGGACCCTGCTGAATACGGATATTATTCAGCGCGGTAATATGCGTAGGCGTTGAGCAGGAGGTGATCGAATTCGCAAACAGCAGATCTGTACAGCCGACCTGTCGGCAGAATTCAACAGCGTTCAGATCAAAATATCTGAAATCGCACACATATATCTTCGAGAAACCGTGAGTCAAGAACGGAACAAGCGCGTTTCCGAAGCTGTCCTTGAAGATAACAAGCACGCGTCCGTTGTCGCAGTCCGTTTCGATCTCCGCAATTTCATTATCGACGTTAAGTATTGCTGAATAGCAGTTTACGCCCTCCGCATAGTCGAAGAACAAGCCGTTGGACACTCCGTTTTCAAATGCGGTATCATAATATGTTACGGAATATTCGTTGTCGGGCTTATAATAAATAAACGTGTCGGGATTGTCCGCAAGCTCCTGATTGTAGTTGCTGTATGCGTACATCGTGCCCACAAAGTCCTCTATCTCGCACTTTTCATAGGTATCCAGCGCGGGGAACTCTATACCCGCCTTTTCCGCAAATATCTCAGCCGCATAGTATGCGCCCAAGGGCTGCCAGTGGTGATCTGTCCTGGAATAAATATACTCGTCCGTATGCTTTCCTATATTATCGAAAACGTCCACATTGATTATACCCTTTAAATTTGCGGCAATGTTATCGATGTTGTCCTTCTGGTCTGAAACAGTATCCTTGAGATTGCTCGGCAGATAATATGCCGACGAAATCGGGATAGCCATATTATAAACGTTAACGTCGGGCAGCTCCTCTTTCCACTTATTTATGGTATCCGCATACTGCGCGCCCACGTCGAAGGAACCGTAATACGCTCCCATTGCGCGTATATTTTCTCCCTTTCCGCAGACTATAACGTCGCCCTCGAACTGTCCGTCGTCAAGATTTTCGGGAAGCTCTTCAACCTTTTCGTCGGTTTTCTTCCTTGTAGTAGTTGTGCCCGCAGAATTTTCATCGCCGTCCGCCTTGCCCGTAAATGCGGTAACTGTTGTGGTTGTGGCTATCTTATCCTTGTCAAGCTCCTCTTTTTCGGCAACCTTGTGATTGCCTGTAAAGACCGTATCGTTGATATTAACTCCCAGCAGACCCGTAAAATCAGCGCAGAACTTCTTGAAATTCTCTCTGCCGGGTACGGTGTCCGTAAAGTAATCGGTTATGCCCTTGGTGTAATCTCCCGAAAAATACGAAGAAAGCGAAAAATTCGGGAATTCAGCCAGATTTCTGTTTTCGGAGTTGATAAACCCGCTCTCCCTTTTCATAAGCAAAAGCGAGAAAAACACAATGAAAACAACGGCAATGCAAACCAGCGAATTTATGAAGTGGAACTCCAGCTCGTGCGCTTTTATTTCAGGCTCCTGCCTGCGTTTCAGCTTTTTTGGCTCGGGCTTGGGCTGAGCCTTCGGTTTTCCCTCGGGTTTGCTTTCCGAGATATTTTCCTGCGGCGGGACTGCGCTGCGGGCTTTCATTCTTCTTACAGTCTCGTCATACTCTGCCGCAAGTCTTTCCGCTTCGGCTTTTTTTCTTTCTTCCTCCTGCTTTTTTTCGGTATCGGAGGGCTTTTGCTCCGCAGAAACGCTGTCGTTTGCAGGCTTAGCCTTAGTCCTGTCCTCTATTATTATTTTAGGAACGGGCTTAGGCGGCTTTGGCTTAGAAACGGGCATACTTATGGATACCGTACGTCTGCTTTCGGAATTCTCGTTCCGATCAGCACGTTCGTGTCTTTTGTTCTCCTCCGCAGGAATACCTGTTTTATCGTTAACGCTGAGCGTAACCTCTCTTTTGGGCGGACGTCCCTGCGGGGCATTCTGTTTCGGAGGCTGAACGGGCTTTTCCCTGCGCGGTGCAGGTCTGTCCGTCTGCTTTGGAGCAGAGCGGCGTGCTTTTTCCTCTCCGCGCTGAGGAATACTCACTGCTACCTCCCTTTTCATACCCTTTTGCGGGCGGGAGGATCTGTCGGTTCCACCGAACAGCGGCAGTACAGGCTCGCTGTCGGTCTGCGGGATATCCGCATTTTTATTCGCTGTTTCGTTTATATCAGTCTGCGGTACAGGCTCTTTCTGCGAAACGTTTGGCTCAAATTCCGATTTTTTCGTCTGAACCTTTTCCAGCTTGTCCGTTGTGTCGTCAAGCCACACGCTTTTTTTAGGCTTGAGCACAGGCTCGTCTGTCCATACGCTGTGGGAAAGCTTTCTGTTGCGCTCCCTGATCTTTCTAACGATTTTATCATGCTCGGGAGAGCTTTCCCTTACGGGCTTAAAGTCCTTGGGGCGGAACTCCTTATTCGCTGTATAAGATTTCTTTTCCGAAACCTCCGACAGCGGAACTCCGCCGAAAGTAACGTTATCCAGCGACTGCGCATAGGCTTTTGAAAGAGCCTCAAGATCGGGCGCAGGGGAACGTCTCTGCGGGGATCTTTTTTTATTATTCTGATTATCCATACGTTCTCACCTGCTTAAAATCTGAAATACAAAAACGGATTGTTTGTGGTGTTGACAAGCAGAACACTGCTCACCAGCAGGATACACACATTGCATACTATCCCAAAGGTCTGAACAGCGTATGCCCCGCCTTGGGATTTGAAAGCCTTTTCCCTGATCTTCGGAACAAGCGGCATACAAAGTACTGCGGCGGCTATAAACAGCCAGATATTGCTCATAAAGATATTGTTTGTGTATGCGTCGGTAAGCTTGTTTCCGTTAAGTCCCACAAGAGCTTTGAAAAACTTACCCAGCGCGCCTAAATTTTCAAAATAGAAAATGCCGAACCCTAAGAAAATCACAAGCTTGGTATAAATATGCGCCAGCGGGACGGGCATTTTCTTCATTCTCTTTTTGCCTATCATCATTTCGAGACAGATGAACAGTCCGTAATACAGACCCCAGAAAATGAAATTCCAGCTTGCGCCGTGCCAAAGTCCCGTGCAGAACCACACAAGGAAAAGTCCGCCGTATTTTCTTCTTTTTCCGAAAATAGGAAGATACAGCACGTAGTCCCTGAAAAACGAGCTGAGAGAAATATGCCACCTCTGCCAGAACTCGGAAATCGACTTGCAGATAAACGGATATTTAAAGTTCTCGTCAAAGTGGAAGCCGAATATCCTGCCCAATCCGATAGCTATATCCGAATAGCCCGAGAAATCGAAATAATACCACAGTCCCACAAGCACCGCGCCGTACCACGTTCCCAGCACCGACAATGCGCCGATATTGGAATAACCGTCATCGGCAGTACCGAACAGAGATGTTACGATAGTACTCAGATTGTTGGCGATAATGACCTTTTTTCCCAGCCCGAGAATAATTCTTGAAAAGCCCTCGGAAAAATCCTTGATAGTGGTCTTGCGGCAGTCGATCTCCTCTGCGATGACGGAATAACGAACGATAGGTCCTGCCACCAGCTGCGGGAAAAGCGACACGTACATAAGAAATCTGAAAAACTTTTTCTGCGGCTTGACCTTGCCCCAGTAACAGTCCACAGTATATGAAATAGTCTGAAAGGTATAGAATGAAATTCCGATAGGCAGGGTAATTCTCGGCACGGGAATATCCGCTCCGAACAGAGCGTTGATGTTTTCCACGAAAAAACCCGTATATTTAAAGCCGAACAGAACGCCGAGATTGAATATCAAAGACCACGCAAGAGCGGCTTTAGCCTGCCACTTGTCCCGATACTTGTCCACTAAGATACCGTTTATGTAATCCACCGCGGAGGACGCTATAAGTATCGTCACCCACACAGGCTCACCCCACGCATAGAATATCAGCGAAAACACTATCAGCACAGCGTTTCGTATCTGCGGCTTTTTAGTTATAAAATAGAAAAAAAGGCACACAGGCAGAAAGAAATAGAGAAAAAACAGATCTGCAAATACCACTTTGTCCGTCTCCTTAGCTTATGTATATTTTTACAGTTATCGTTTTTAATTGACACTCTATTATTATACCACTTGCCGAAAAATTAATCAACACAATTCGGCGAAAAACTGTACAAAAAATTTCGCCCATAAATGTAACATTATGCACAAAGACTGTACATTATCAAATAAAAACGGCGCATATCCGCTTAAATCGGATCGCGCCGCATTATACTACTCCACTATGCTCTGTACGGGAGCCGTATCCTTTTCGTACTGAATTCTCCTCTTTTTGAGTATTCTTCTGATTATGCTTACTGCCAGCAGTATAAGCGAAATTCCCGCCGTTATCATTATAGGATAATAATACCCCATATACTGCTTGTCCATTTCCTGCAAGGACTCCTCCACATACACCTCGTCGAGCCTTGACTGTATGTGGCTTATCATATATTCGCCCGCTTTAAGGAAAACTCCCGTTCCGCCCATTATTATTATAAATGAAATAATGTATTTCTTAAAGAATGACAGCAGTATTCCCGCTAAGATAAGAACTATTCCCGCGAGGGCGCACCAGCCTACCCATTTGGGCGGCAGCGGCTCTATGTATTTTCCGAATATCCCCAGCACAAGAACTCCGCCGTAGAAAAAGCCCGAATATCCGAATGGAATTATCATCAAAAGCTTTAAAATCAAACAAATCGCAGGCTCGCTTCCGACCCTGTCACGTTTTGCCTTTTTCCTCAGCTTTTTAGCCGCCTTACTCTGCTTTAGTTTTGCTTCTTCCTTTTCAAAACGCTCCTGCTCCTCAAGCTCCTTTTGAATAATATCCTGTTTTGCTTTTTGCGCTTTAAGTCTGTCCTTTTTTGACATATTATACCTCTTTTATGTATTAGAATAAATGTAGTGACTATATTATAGCACAGTTCGGTGTAAATATCAATAAAATCTTGATGAAAAAATTTTATGGCATAAAATTATGAGCTAAATTTCCCCCGCTTCCAATGCAAATTATACTTGTGACGAAGGTTGAATTAAATTTCTCAGCGGGTCAACAATAAGCTTACAAGAACAAAATCCGAAAAGAAAGGAAACAAAAAATGGTAAAATTCATAAAACGTTTTGCGCTTATGACAGGCATATTAATGGTGTCCGTTCTGGGCGTGGCAGGCTTTTACAAGGCGGCGCTGCCAAACAATTACTTTATTTCAGAGGGAGAGGAGCTTATGATAAACTCGCTGTTTAAAGTAACAGCAAAGCCCTGCGAAAGCAGAGTAACGGTCGCTGTATCGCAAACCGCCGCGCGAGCCTCCCGCACAACGGAAAATCAGCTTATGCTGTTCGGAACGGTGCCTATTAAAGAGGTAACGGCAAAAAGCGTCGAGCGTCCCAAGCTGGTGCCCTGCGGACAAGCCTTCGGCATAAAGCTTATCACTGACGGAGTTATGGTCGTGGATTTTACGTCCCTTGACAGCGGCTGCCCCGCTAAGGAATGCGGCATAAAAGAAGGCGACGTTATTCTGTCCATTAACGGCGAGGAAGTTAAATCAAACTCCGACGTTTCACGCATTATACGCGGTTCGGAGGGAGACGCCTGCGAAATCCTTCTTAAACGCGAGGGAGAAGAAAAAACTATAAAGCTCAGTCCCGTTCTTTCGGGAGGAGTTTATAAAGCAGGTATGTGGGTAAGGGACTCCTCTGCGGGTATCGGTACTCTTACCTTTTATGATGAAGAAACTGGACTTTTCGGCGGACTGGGACACCCTGTCTGCGACAGCGACACAAAGGAAATGCTCCCGCTGTCCGAGGGCGTAGTGGGAGATATAAAGATAACAGGCTTTACCAAATCGCAGAGCGGAAAGCCGGGACAGCTTTTGGGAGAATTTGCAAGCTCCGATAATCTGGGAGATATCCTGCTTAACTGCGAGGACGGCTTATACGGCAGACTTGACGAAAGTCCCTCGGACGAAAAAGCGGTAGAGCTTGGTTTCAGACAGGAGATCAAAAAAGGCAAAGCGGAGATATACTGTTCCACAGACGGCGGCGTGCCTAAAGCTTATGAAGTGGAAATATCTCAGATAAATTTGCAGGACGGAGCGGAGCACGATCTGGTGATCGAAGTCACAGACAAGCAACTGCTTGAAAAGACAGGCGGCATAGTTCAGGGTATGAGCGGCTCTCCGATCATACAAAACGGCAGGCTGGTGGGAGCGGTAACTCACGTTTTCATCGACGATCCCTCAAAGGGCTACGGCATTTTCGCCGACGAAATGTACCAAAGATGCGGCGAATGCAGCACCAAAACTTCTGAGGACTCCGAAAATGACAGCAAGGCAAGCTGAAAACGCTCGCCTCCATATCAACTAAAATCCTTGAAATAAGATATAAAACGACAAATGTCCCGCATTTGCGCTGTTTTGGCGCAGATGCGGAGCAATATTTGACGAACAAACGCACAATTCATTGTAATATATCGTTTAGAACTATTTTATCACGTAATTTTGTGCATTTTGCAATAATTTGTAGGAAAATTGTTGTAAATTTTTACGAAAAACTATTGCATTTTAAAAATAAATGTGTTAAGATATAGAAAGTGAAAGCAATCTCACCCCGCGGGAAATTTCATAAGAAGGCGATACCGCATAGTTAACGTGCGAATTATTGCCAGATACAATGACATAATAACGGAGGAATAAACAATGAACAATAAAATCAAAATTCTTATAGGCGACGATTCTGCACAGTATGGAGTTTCCTGCGCTTCCGCGCTGAGAAATCTCGGATTTTTCGTAATTACAAGACAGAAAGACGGACTTGTTATCTACGACGCTGTCAAAAACGAACAGCCCGACGTAGTCATAGTCGACGCGGTAATGCCGGGTATCGACGCTATCGAGCTTATCCGCAAGACGGCTCAGTTTACCAAAAAGCCCCTTTACATAGTCACAAGCGCATATGAAAACAGCTTTATCGAAACACAGGTTATGAATTCGGGCGCGTCATACTTTATGCTCAAGCCTTTCGATGTGAAAATTCTGGGCGAACGCATAAAAGCAATGCTGGACATCGACACAGACATCACAACGGACGCTGATTTCACCCGCAGACGGGCAGGTCACGGAGCAAATCTTGAAATAATCGTAACTGATATCATTCATCAGATCGGCGTACCCGCTCACATCAAAGGTTATCACTATCTCAGAGAAGCGATAATCTGCTGCGTCAACGATAAGGAAATGCTTGAAAGCGTTACAAAGCTATTATATCCTGCGGTCGCGAAAAAATTCGCAACTACGCCGTCCAGAGTAGAAAGAGCCATACGTCACGCAATAGAGATCGCTTGGGACAGAGGCGACATCGATACGCTCAACAGCTTTTTCGGCTACACTGTGAACACAGGAAAGGGCAAGCCTACCAACAGCGAATTCATTGCTCTGATCACAGATAAGATCTGTCTGAAATTCAAGGCTTCCCTTGCATGTTAACTTGCTTTTTTCCACCACTTGCCATACAAACCACGAAAAGCCGTATGCCCGGATATTCCGTGCATACGGCTTTTTGCAAAAAAAACGCATATCTATACAATTTGAATAATGTAATCAAGGGGCGGCGTCTTTCCCGCTCCCACAGGAGTAAAACTACCCCTGCCGGCGGCTGAAATGAAAAGTCCCCAAAGACAATGCATATCATTTTAAGTGAGCGAAGTACGTAATTCTTTGGACTTTATGTCCCGAAAATTCTGAAAAATTGTCAAAAAACTGTTGAAAAATCAGATGAACGGTGTTATACTTATAATATGTGTATTTTCTTTGTTATTTAAGACAAAAACGGGAGGAAATTATGAGCGAAAAGCAGGATAACACAAGCAGTAAAAAAAGACAAAAAAAACCGAAAAAGCTGATACAGATCATATTCTCGCAGAAGGCAACTATCATTCTTCTGCTGGCAATACAGTTTCTGCTGATTTTTTTCACATTTACAAAGCTGAGCGAACAGTATACATATCTGCACGTTCTGTTTGTGACGATCTCACTGGTGCTGGCTATTCATTTGCTGAACACCAATGAAAATCCCGCGTATAAGCTTGCGTGGATAGTACCGCTGCTAGCTGTGCCGGTTTTTGCAACGGTACTGTACTTAATGCTGTCAAACCAGCCAGGGACAAGAAAGGTCAAAAACGCTTATGCAAAAAAATGCGCCAATACCCGAGCCTTTCTCACCACGGACAAAAAGCTTATGGACAGACTGAAAACCCAAGACCGCGAGTTTTACAAGCTTGCAAGATATGTGGACGTATGCGGAGGCTATCCTGCATATGAGGGGCAGTCGGCGGAATACTTTCCTTTGGGCGACGATAAATACCCCGCTATGTTAAGGGAACTGAAAAAGGCTGAAAATTTTATTTTTATGGAATATTTTATAGTTGACGACGGCGAAATGTGGGGCGAGATTATGGATATTCTCATTGAAAAATCCAAATCGGGCGTAGAAGTAAGATTTCTCTGCGACGGAATGGGTTCGCAGTTCACTCTGCCCTCAAGAGATCTGAAAACGCTCAGGCAAAACGGCGTCAAATGCCTTATTTTCAACAAATTCCGTCCTATGATATCAACTATACTCAATAACAGAGACCACAGAAAGATACTTGTGGTGGACGGAAATGTAGCTTTTAACGGCGGCATAAATATTGCGGACGAATATATCAACCGCATAGAACGGTTCGGTCACTGGAAGGACAACGCCGTTATGATACGCGGCGAGGCTGTATGGAATTTCACGATGATGTTTTTGCAGATGTGGGAAGTCATTTCGGGCGATACGGCGCAGTATGATATGTACAGAGCGAAAAAGACCGAGGGGGGAAACAGTCTTCCTAAAAAGGGTTATGTTATCCCTTATGCGGACTCGCCGCTGGACAACGAGGAGGTAGGCAAGTTTGTATACATAGATATGATAAACAACGCCAAGGACTATGTTTACATCACTACTCCCTATTTTATTCCCGACAACGAGCTTATGACCGCTCTTGAAATGGCGGCAAAGTCGGGTATAGATGTGAGAATTATCACTCCCCATATTCCCGATAAATGGTACATTCACTGTATAACCAAGTCCTACTACCGCGATCTTCTGGCAATAGGGATAAAGGTATACGAATACGATCCGGGATTTATTCACGCAAAGACCTTTCTTTCGGACGACAAAAAGGCGATCGTCGGCACTATAAATCTCGATTACCGCAGTCTTTATCTGCACTTTGAATGCGCGACCTATATGTACGGTATGGACTGCATCAAGGACATTCGCGCGGATTTTGACGACTTGTTTGCCAACAAATGTCATCTTGTGACCCCCGAGGAAGTACGGAGCATAAGCTTCGGCAGCAGATTTGCGTCGGTTTTGCTCAGGATTTTCGCTCCGCTGCTGTAATTGCAGTCATTTTTCGGGAGTGTCCCTTTTAGAGGTAATAAAACCGGAAGTAAGAGGTTAGAAGTGTTAATCGTAAGTTTCTGCTTTCTTACCTCTTACTTCTAATC
>JAUNOG010000117.1 GCA_030531185.1 Ruminococcus sp. | reverse complement strand
CATATAGTGGTGATGTCGGACGGTTCGGGGAAAATTATTTGCTGTATTATGCTGAATAGCTTTATGGCTTAAATACATTCTAACACAAGAATATAGATTTGTACAGCACAAGAATATTTATATCTGAAAAATAGAAATGCGTACCTGTTTGCAGGGTACGCATTCTTAGTGATTTTATTTGTATTCCGACAGTATTTTATATATGCATTGCGTAGACAGGTAAAATCTTTCAGAAAGTTCCTTAACGCTTGTTCCTTCAAGATACAAGCGATAGATCTCATCGTTTCTTGCATGAAGATCGGAGCGGGTGTGAGTGTTGTCTCCCCATTTCCTCCGATTTTCTTCCTGCCTTGGAATGTATATTATTTCTCCGTCAACATACTGCTGTATTTGTGATATAAGCTCGGGAGGTAACACCTCAAGAGCGTTTCTGTAGCCCATATAACCTGCCTCCGATTAATCGAATTTTGAATAATCAACGGCATAGGCTATTGCGGATCACTGTTAAAGCCTATGCCTCACAGAATACCGCTAACTTATTAATAAGTAACATCAAACGTTTATCCTCCTATGTAAATTTCAAAGACAGCTTACGGCTTGCATTAACCGTAAGCTGTTTATTTAATTATAACAGATAACAGTATAGCTTGTATATCAATAAAACGATTATAAACAAAAAGTAGAATTTCAAATCACTCAGCCATAGCGTTATTGATAGCGGAAATCAAAGCCTTAACGGAAGAAACGATAATATCCGAATTTCTTCCCACGCCCCAGTAATTCTTGCCGCCGCAGGATATTCCCACATAAGACACCGCCTCCGAGGTGGACTTTCTTTCGAGAGCGTGTTCAGTATATGTTTCAACGGTAAAATCAACGCCGATCTGAGCCTTGAGAGCGTTTGCGACTGCGTCAAGTCTGCCGTTTCCGTCGGCGTGGCACTGTATCTTTTCGCCGTTGACTTCCGCCGTGACCGCCGCGCCTATAACGCCGTCGGCTTTCTGGACATAGTGAGCCTCTATAATATCCACAGGAGAAGTCTTGTTGAGATATTCGTCCTTGAAAATGCGGTAAACCTCCTCGGGCATAAGCTCCTTATGAGCGTGGTCGGAAACGCTCTTTACCTTATATCCGAAATCCTCTCTCATCTTTTTGGGAAGGTCATAGCCGAACTGCTGCTGGAGAATATATCCGATACCGCCCTTACCCGACTGAGAGTTTATTCTGATAACGTCGCCCTCGTACTCTCTGCCTACGTCGTGTGGGTCGATAGGGAGATACGGACAGGTCCATTTGTCGCAGTTGTTTTCCTCACGCCACTTCATACCCTTTGCGATAGCGTCCTGATGAGAGCCTGAGAACGCCGCAAATACCAGCGCGCCCGAGTAAGGAGTTCTCTCGTAGACCTTCATTCTGGTAACTCTTTCATAAAGCTCTACCAAGCTCGGTAAATCCGAGAAATCCAGCTTGGGGTCAACGCCGTGAGTGTACATATTCATAGCAAGCGTAACAATGTCCACATTACCTGTTCTTTCTCCGTTTCCGAAGCAGGTTCCCTCAATTCTGTCTGCGCCTGCCAGCAATCCTAATTCGCTGTCCGCCACGCCGCAGCCGCGGTCGTTGTGGGGGTGAAGCGAAACGATAACATTTTCTCTGTTGTGGAGAGTACTGCACATATATTCGACTTGCTGTGCATATACGTGAGGCATAGACATTTCCACAGTAACGGGGAGGTTGATAATGACCTTGTTATCCGGCGCAGGCTGCCAGATATCGATGACTGCGTTGCATATATCTCTTGCGAACTCAGGCTCTGTACCCGTAAAGCTTTCGGGGGAGTACTCAAATGTAATATTTCCCTTAGCTGTTTTTTTGTACTCGTTGCAGAGCTTTGCGCCCGTTACGGCAATATCTATAATTTCTTCCTTGGACTTTCTGAAC